>JAJXVS010000264.1 GCA_021782015.1 bacterium
AAAACGGGGGGAGGGACATGGTGAACTCCTTCGGAGCCTCAATCGCTCCGAAGATCACAACGTCCGCGCCACCCCCATTTGCTTCAAACTACAACAAGCTTCGTAACACTAATCAGCGGTTACGACGTTCCTCTCCCTTTTGGCATTCAATGCAGAGCACGGCGTATGGCAGGGCCTGAAGTCTTTCTGTGGGGATTTTTTTCCCGCATTTTACGCAGAGTCCGTAGTGTCCTTGCTGGATCCGCGAGAGCGCGGCGTCGATGGCGCGAATGCGCTTTATGTCTTGCGAACCGAGGGCTTCGATCATCTTGCGATCGATATCGTCGCTGGCGACATCGGCGAAGTCCTTGGGGTCCATCTCCTCGACGATGGCCCGAAAATCGGCATTCGTGGCGGCGAGCGTCTCGAGGATCTGCCTTTTTTGCGACACGAGCAGTGTGCGCATCGAATCGACGAATTCCTTATCCATTAAAGCCTCCGTTCGCCTGGGCAGCCAGATCCTGCCGGATTCATGAAGATTTTCGGAACCGGCACTATGCCGCACCGTTTTCGAAAAATCAAGAGCGATTGACACTGCCTCGCCCAGCCCGTACTATATATCCGCTCAGGCTAGATGATTATTTTCCTCCGCCGCTGCAGCCAGGGTGCATTCCGGAGGCGGACCGGGCCCCCAAGGAGATCGTACGTGGCGAAAGAAGAGGCTATCGAGGTAGAGGGCATTGTCAAGGAGTCCCTGCCGAACACCATGTTCAGGGTGGAACTTCCTACCGGGCATGTGATCCTCGCCCACCTTTCCGGAAAAATGCGGAAACACTACATCCGCATTGTGCCCGGCGACAAGGTGAAAGTAGCCCTTTCCCCCTATGATCTGGGTCGCGGCCGCATCATTTACCGGGAGAAATAAGACTCCGCACAAGCACCCAAAGAGCTCCCGAGCCGCCATCGACGCGATCGGCCGTGCCGAAACGACCGGCCCGGGGATTTGCTTCGAGAAAGGCGCGCACGGTCTTGGCGAGAACCGGACCAGATGTGGAGTGGTTCCCCTTCCCCGTGATGACAAGCACTTTTTCGATCCCTCTTCTCGCCGCATCTTCGAGAAAGATGCCGAGGGCATATTCGGCCTCTGCCGCGGTCTTCCCATGGAGGTCGATGCGAGCGCCAGGCTTGAGGCCGGCCAGGCGCATCGACTCCCTGGCTCCGGAATTCTCCCTGTCCAGCTTCTTGTCCTTGTCTTCGATGCCATGGCGTGCGAGCCATGTTTCCATCGATCGTCGTGCAGATACGCTACTCTGCCCAGGAGTCTTTGTCCTTCCAACCCCTCCCGATTCCGTCGCTCCTCCCGAATTGGCAATGATTTGAGATTCTCGGGCGCGACGCTCCTCCTCCGCTGCCCTATCGAGGCCGCCGGGGCGTGAGGAGAGTCGTTCCCATTCTTCCAGCAAGTCGCCGAAATCCATGCAGGCCTTCTTTTCAATAGGAATATACCGAGGAAAGAGGAAGCCAACCGGCGCTTCCGTCCGAGAATTCGAGACAAATCCAGGCTCCCGAGAGTCCGATTTTTCGCCCCGTTCGACCGAGAGGAAGGGCGATGGATCGTTCCGAGTCGATCGACGGCGTCGAGGCCATGGACGTCGAATAGGAAAGCCAGCGTTCTTCGCCCCTGTTTACCCCAACTAAAGCGGCCGAGATGAGAGCGAGGACGGCTATCGCGAGGCAGGCGATTCCCATTGCACGGATGTTGGTTCTTGATCGCGGGGCTTTCCGGAATCGGAGCGGCGAAAAGAAGATGAAGCCTCCGCAAATCAGCGAAAGCGCGCCACCGATGAGGAAGGGAAGTGGAGCCAAGGGTAGGCCGAGGTCGGGAGCGGGAAGGTCAAGACTGGCGGCGAGCCTGAAGGCGGACTGCCGATACGCCATGGCGAACCGAGCGGCATGATAGTAGAGAGCGAGTGCCCCTGCGGTGTTTCCGGCCTTGAGCCTTTCGAGGGCTTCGCGGGCAGGCCTTCCCTTCTGTCCCGCGAGAATGGCCATTGCCGTGGAGGTAGCGTCGGACATCGCGGCACCCTCGGGCGAGATGATGTGGATGGACCGCACTTCGGCGCCCAGGGATCGAGTCTGTCCCGATTCGGAAAGGTACAGCCAGGGCTGCGTCGAGACTGAAAGCCGACCGGTGGACTGGGGAACCAGACTCGTCTCGATAATGAGGCTACCCTTGTAGTCTTTTCCGGTCTTTGCGAAGGAATCGACACGATGGTCGAGTCTCTCCGTCACGGCGAGGTTTCGGCCATCAAGGCTCATTGCCATGGGAGGGGGTCGCAAGGCGGGGAAATTGCCCTCACCTGAGAGGGTCAATTTTATGGTGAGAGGACTGCCCCTCGTCGCCTCGGGCGGCGCTTCGAGGGCGATTGTAAAATCGCCGATGGCCCGGCTCGCCTCGATGGCAGGGGGGAGCTCTTCGACGACGAGGGTGCGGATGGAGGAGTGACCCCGATCTGGGCCGTCAATGGTGACATTTGGCAGGACGATCGAACCAGCCACGAGGGCCGTCGCCACCCAGGAAAAGGTTCCGCTTCCCTCTTCCATGAGGATGCCGTTGGGAACATCGAAGGTGGGCCAGGCCGAAGGGGCCGGCTGCCTTCCGTCGAGGGGCTCCAGCCGAATTCCGAAAGATTGATATTGCCAGACCCGGGAGGGGGCCCTCCAGGTCCAGGCTGTCCGGGCGGGAATCTCTCCTGGTCGTTCAGGAAAGACGAGCTCAAAAGGGGCAAGGTCGAAGGCCCCTCCCCCGCCCTTGACTCGAAGTTTATCGACCCAGACCCGACCTGCCGTCGCCGATCTCAGTTCGAGGACCATCTCCGAACCCTGGATGCCCGCATCGTCGACATAGGGGCGGTCGGATTCGGCGACAAGCCCGAGCCCTTCGGGAAGTCGGTTGCCGTCAATTGCAGCGCCGTGGAAAGCGGACAGGCGGATGGTGAGGACAAGATTTGCCGGCGTGGAATCGGCAGGCCGGACCTCTGCTTCGATGCGTTGGGTGTACCCGAGGCCGTGCAGGGTGAGAGGCAGGGAGGTCAAGGTCGCCGCGCCGCAGAGGAAGAGGATCGCCAGGCCTTTTCGGGCAATCGCGATTGTCGAGGCGTGCATCACCAGTCCTTCGAGCTGGAAGCTGAGCTCTCGGAAGAGCCAGGGTGCCAGCTGCCCGTTTCGAGACGCCTCAGGAGTTCCAGGTTTTCCGAAATGCCCCGGAGGTTGGAAGCGGCAGCGGGGACCGGAAGGGTCGGGGCCGAGCTCGCCTCCTTCTTCCAGGCACGCCAGGCGATTTCGAGGCCCTTCCGCGCCTCGGCATCCCTCGGGTCAATTCGAAGGGCTTCTCGAAAGGCCGCCCATGAATCCTCCCACCGGCCCTTTTCCAGCCTGAGAATGCCGAGATTATACCAGGAATCGCGGGCAAGCCTGGCATCACCCTCTTTTGCGGCGATCGCATAGAGGCCTTCGGCCGCCTTCGCCTCCCCCAAAAGAGCCCAGGCATTGGCAAGGTCATAGTCGACGGCGGAGCGCCAGGAGGCCGTATGCACGGACAAATAGGCGGCGGCGGCGGCTTCGTAGTTTCCCTTTCGAAAATGTGCATTCCCCGCGACGACGGCCCCAAAATCCCCAGGAAGAGCGCATGAGCCGAAAAGCCCGATAAGGAGAAGGATGCCAAGCCACGAGGCCAAGGTGGAGAGAAAGAAAGCGGGCACTGGTCGCGGAGAGCATGGCCTTCGGGGCATACCTCGGGACGTGCCTCGGGACATGCCCCGGGACATTCCCCTGGATTTTCCCGATCGTGAGCCCTTCACGCGGGTCGCCCGCCCGCCTGGCCTTCGAACCGGGAAGCTGCACGGCGGCCATTCAGGAAAAAGGAGGAGCCAAACTTCAGAATTAGGGCCAACAAGGCTAATTTGGCAAAGAGCGCTCCCCTGTTTCTCGATCGCTCCTCGAGTCGGTAGCCGCCCTTTCCTTCCTTCGCGATTTCTTGAGAAAGAACCGAAAGCGCCGAGGAATCGGAGGCGTCGACATAGGGTCCTCCACTGGCGAGGGCCAGATCTTTCAGTTCACGAAGGTTTTGGGGCACGAGGACCCTTCCGCCCCTGGAGTCCTCGACAAAGGTTCCATCCCCGAGCGGAATCGCCGCGGGGACAGCTCCTCCGAATCCCACGATAAAAAGTCTGGCACCTTGCTGCCTGGCATCGAGGGCCGCGGCCCTGGCGTTCCCCGCCAGATCGCCTCCGTCGGAGAGGAGGAGAATGACCTTGCCCCTGTCCGCCAGGGGAGAAAAAGATCCGAGGGCTGTTTCGATTCCCGAACCGATATCGGTGCCGGACTTCGTCATCAAGCCCGGGCCGGCCCAGTCCAGGCCGGAATTGAGGGCATCGAGGTCATCGGACATCGGCACGAGAAGCACTCCCTCGCCCTTGACGGCCACGAGTGAAAAGGTGGCTCCCGGCGCTGAGGTCAGGGCGAGGCGGGCGAAGGAAAGGGCGGCAGCCAACCGGGAGGCCGAGGCCCCGGGCGCCGCCGGCGTCATGTCCTCGGCCAGCATGCTTCTCGAGACATCGAGGACGATGGCGATTTCGAGGCCTTCACGCTGCACCAGCTCGCTCCTCGTGCCCCAGGCGGGGCCGGCAAGGGAGATGGAGGCCGCGATGATGAAGAGGGCTCCTGCGATGGCCGAAAGACGGGTGACGACGAGGCGGCGCCTCATCAGGTCCTTCCGCCGCAGAGGCGGCAGCAAGGCCAGCAAGGAGGGTCTGCGTTTCGCCTCCCGACGCAGGGCCAAGGCCAGGTCGAGGGGGGCCAGGAGAAGCATGCAAAGGTAGAGTGGATGTTCGAAACTCAAGGCAGGGCCTCCCCAAAAATGAGGCCGATGCATCTGGCCGCGCCAAGAAGGACGAGGGCGAGGCCGATCAAGAATGGCGCGAGGGGAAGGCCGGTATTGACGCTGCGGGTCCGGGTCAGGCTCGTGGAACCTGCGCCTATGGCGGCGAAGGCGTTTTCGAGGGAACGGGAATCGGCGGCGTCGAAATAGGCGCCCCCTCCCCGCTTCGCGATGGCTTCGAGGTTGCGTTTGCTAAAGGCGGATTCATAGATGCCCTTTCTGGTTTCACCGGTCGCCGGATCGACATAGGACAGGGGAACGCTTCCCCTCTTTCCGATTCCGACGACGCTGAGGTCAAAGCCGGCATCTTTCGCGAGGGCCGCGGCCGTGACGGGCGCCAGGGATCCCGCGTTGTTTTCGCCGTCGGTCAGGACGATGATGTGGCGCGACTTGGCGGGTGTCGAAATGCCATGGGAGGCTGCGACCGCGATACCGGCGCCGAGGGCCGTTCCCTCTCCGAGGATGCCCGGTTTGAGCGTGGACAGGCGGGAGCGG
>JAJXVS010000265.1 GCA_021782015.1 bacterium
AAGGTCCTCGAGGCCGCGAAGAGTCTCGGATACCAGCAGAAAGTCCGCAAGCTCGCCGATATCCCGGCCCCCTCGAAAGACATAGCGGTCCTCTTCGACATCGATCCCGAATGGTCGATGGTGCTGTTCCTGGTCAGGCCCATCATCGCCGAGTTCATGCAAACCCTGCGGCTGGCCGGGTATAACACGGTGCTCGTACCCATTTCGCGCTCGGAATCCATGGACCTCCTCCTTGAAAAGATCCGGGATTCTGGAGCCATCGGCGTCACGACCATCCATTATGTCGCGCCGGAACTCATCGTGAGACTCGAATCGGCGGGGATTCCCGTCATAGTCATCATGAACTCGAGCTATCAAGACCGCTTTTACACGGTGTGCGTCGACGACTTCCAGGGCGCCTACGAGGGAGCCTCCTATTTGGTACGATCGGGGCATCGCCGCATAGCCTATGTCGATTGCGTCCGCTCCGGCCTCCAGGTCTTGCCGGTTGACCGCTTCTTCGGCTTCAAGAAGGCGATGGAAGAATTCGATATCGCCTTCGACGATTCGATGCGCCTGCGCCTGGACTTGGAGGACGACGAACGGGATAGCCGCCTGCTGGCCGGTCTTGATCTCGCGCGACGCGGCATCACCGCCCTCTTCGCCCTCGACGACGAACTCGCGGTTCGGGTCGTCACCCTTCTCGGCCGGCTCGGCATCCGCGTGCCGGAAGACCTGTCGGTCATTGCGCCCGGCGACATGCTCGATTATTCGCGTTGCTACATCCCGCCGATCACCACGATGCGGATCGACACGCATTATATGGGAAGAATCGCTGCGCAGATGCTCATGAATCGCCTCACCCACAATCCTCAGGAAGTGCATGTGCTCAAGGTCAAGCAGCATTTGGTGAAACGCGGTTCCGTTCGCGAACTCTGAGGCGGAACCTGCTGCGTTGGCGGGGCGGGGCGGGGCAGGGCAGGCGGCGCGGGCGCGACCTTTCTGATTTTTCACGGGGAACGGGCCAAAAATTACTGCTGCGCAATAGGGGCGGCCCCCCTAGACTTCAGGCCATGGATGGGATGACTTCGAAAGAGGCTGTCGCGAGAGCCTTCGCCCACGAGGACTCAGGTCGCGTGCCCTGCTGGTGCGGCGCCTCGCCTGATTTTCTGGCGAAGGCGGAAGCGGCCCTCGGTCTCGACGAAGAGGCTTTCCGCAGACGCCTGGGCGACGACTTCCGCCGCCTCACGGCGCCCTGGCGCGATCCGGGGCCACCGCTTGAGTCGGGATCGACCTGGCGCAGTCCCTTCGGCGTCGAGCGCCGCGGCATCGGCTACGGTCAGCCGACCTCGCACCCCCTCGCCGCCTTCGTCGACGCAGGCCTGAGTCATGGGGATCGCATGAAGGCATTCCGCGAATGGAACTGGCCCGATGTCGAGGATGTCGACGTCTCCGGCCTCATGGGCGCCGCGAAGGCCTGGGGCGACGAGTTCGCGATCCTCGGAGGCGACTGGTCGCCCTTCTGGCACGACGTCATCGACCTCGTCTCCATGGAAGGCCTTTATTATCTTATGTATGACGATCCCGAGGCAACGAGCTGGCTCTTCGATACCGTCACCGACTTCTATCTCGCCTCGAGCGAAAGGATTTTCGAAGAGGCAGGCGACCTCATCGACGTCTTCTTTATCGGCAACGATTTCGGGTCGACGACCGGCCCGCTCTTCGGGCCGGAGCTCTATGAACGCTTCATTTCGCCCTCGATCGTCAGGTACGCGGAGCTGGGACATCGCCACGGGCTCAAGGTAATGCTGCATTGCTGCGGCGGGTATCGGCCCCTGATGCCTCTGCTCATTCGCGACGGGCTCGACGCCCTCCATGCTCTTCAACCCTATTGCACGGGGATGGACCCGGCCGGCCTAAAACGTGACTTCGGCGACCGGGTGCTGCTGAACGGTGCCATCGATACGCAAACAGTGCTTCTCGAGGGGAGCCCGGCTCGCGCCCGCGAGGAGACGCTTCGGACCATCGCCCTCATGGCCCCGGGAGGGGGCTATGTCGCCGGCCCAAGCCACGATTGGCTCCTGGGCGAGACGCCGCTCGAAAATGTTCTCGCGTTGTACGACGCGATACGGGAATGGAACGAGGGAGGCCAGGGGTAGGGTCGGGCCGCCCGACTTTCGATCGCGACTTGTCGCCGCCCGAGTTTCGATCGGGTCAGGCCGCCGGCGCCCGCGAGACCTTCGCCCATCGTTCGCTTGCAGGAGGGAAAGATGCTTCACGATCCAGGCAGCTATGCGCCGCCCGTCATCATCGACGAAATCAAACTCGACCAGGATGAAAAGGATGTCCTTCGCACCCTTGGCGAGGCGTATGCGAAGGCCGGCGCCGATCCCGTCAATGTCGAAAGGGCGAGGCTTTGGACCAGGCTCAACGACCTCGAGCCGGAACGGCCCCTTGTGTGGATCAACGAGATCCCCTGGCACGAGATGAACGTCGGCGATGAACTCACTTTGCGCACGCGAAACCCTTGGGCGCGGGGCTTCGAGCAGGAACTCCGGCGGACCCTCTACCAGTGGAGACACATGAGCGGAGACATGATCGTAAGTCCCTGGATCGAATGCGCGATGGCCACCCATTCCACCGACTTCGGCATCGTCGAGGAAGTGGACATCGCCCGCACCGACGCGTCGAACGAAATTGTCTCCCGGCACTTTCACAAACAAATTTATAATTACGACGATCTTGAGAAGATCAAAATGCCGAAGGTCACCCACGTGGAGCGGACCACGAATGCCGTTTACGAGACCCTGAGCGAGCTATACAAAGATATTGCCCCTGTTATGAAGGTTGGCCAGACCCACATCTGGTTTACGCCCTGGGATTACCTCATCCGCTGGTGGGGCATCGAGGAGGCCATGCTCGACATGGTCGACCGCCCCGACCTGGTCCACGCCGCCTACGAGCGGATGGTGAGGGCCTGGATGGTCGAACTCGACCAATTCGAGGAGCAGCGCCTCCTGTCCCTGGACAACCGCAACATCCGCGTGGGATCCGGGGGCTACGGCTACGCCACCGCCCTTCCAGGCGAGGACTACGATCCGGCCTGGGTGAGGCCGCGCAACATGTGGGGCTGCTCCAACGCCCAGATTCTCGCCACCGTGTCGCCCGACATGCATTGGGAGTTCGCGATGGAGCACGACCTGCCCTGGATGCGACGCTGGGGGCTCAATTACTACGGATGCTGCGAGGCTCTCGACCGCAAGGTGGGACTCCTTGAGCGCATCCCCAATCTTCGCAAGGTCTCGGTGAGCCCCTGGAACGACTATGACGTGATCTTCCCGGCCATCGGCAACCGCTGGGTCGCGAGCGTCAAGCCGAATCCCGCCATCTTCCTCGACGAGGAATGGGACGAGGCCGAGGCCCGCCGCGTGATCCGCAACGCCCTCGACAAGGCCCGCGCGGAGGGCGTCGCAGTAGAACTAATTATGAAGGACATTTCGACCGTGGTGCGCCGCCCGGAACGCCTCTGGGCCTGGGCCAGGATAGCGTCGGAGGAAGTGGAGCGCTGAAGGGGCCCGCGCCGGACGCTGAAGGGGCCTGCGCCGGCGCCGGGTGCTGATGGGGCTTGCGCGGACGCCGACCGCCGTCCGCCCTCGCCTTCCCCCGTCCTCCTCGTCGCGTCCGGAGAGGAGCCTGACCCCATGACGGAACGAGCTTGCCCCGTCGCGGCGAGCGCGCCTATACTTCCCGGGATGGCGAACAGCTGCGCGGATGGAGAGGACACTTTCTTCCGCTATCTCACCTGGAGCGAGGAAGACGAGTCCTGGCAGATGGTCTGCACCGACGCCGGGCATTGCGACGTCGCTCCGGGCGTGGTCTATCCCCCCAATATTGACGCCCACCCCACGCCCTTCAAGACGGTTGCGGTGGGCCGCACCCTCAACGAATATCATATCGTCTACATTACCCGGGGCCGGGGCATTTTCGAGACCGAAGGCAAAATCTACGAGGTGACTCCGGGCTCCGCACTTCTTCTTTTTCCCGGCATCCCCCATCGGTACAAGCCGGACTTCGATACCGGATGGTCGGAATATTGGGTTGGCTTCCGTGGGCCCTATCCCGATTCGCTCTCCCGGGCAGGCTTTCTATCGCCCGCGAATCCGTTTCACATGCCGGGCTTTGGCAATGCGATACTTTCGCAATACCAGGAGATCCTCGAGTTGGTGCGATGTCAGGAGCCCCTCTACCAGCTCAGGGGCACGACCCTGATCCTCGGCATCGTCGCCGAAATCCTGGCATGCGGGCGAAAATCGGCCCAGCCCACGCAGGCGGAGGAACTTGTCGCGCGGGCGAAACTCCTCATGGAGGAACGCATCGACGATGACATCAACCTCATCGGGATAGCCGAAGGTGTCGGAGTCAGCCCCTCCCATTTAAGCGAGATTTTCAAGTCCTACACCTCGATGACGCCACACCAGTATTTCATCAGTATCAAGATAGCGAGGGCCAAGGAACTGTTGGGACGGGGCTTGTCGGTCAAGGAGGTCTCGGCGCGCATCGGCATCAGCGATGAGTATTATTTTTCGCGCCTGTTCAAGAAGAAGACGGGGCTCTCGCCCTCGCGCTGGGAGTCCCGCGCGAGGGAGTGATTCCGCCTTTCCGGAGGCGGCCGCCGCTTGCTGGAGCAGCCCCGGTTCCGGTGTCGGCGCCCCTCATCGAGGTTTGCGCAGTTTCTTCTTTCTCTCCTCGAGCACCGAGAACACGATGAGCGAGACGATGAGGATGAGGCCCAGCGTGAAGTTGAAGATGTTGCCGCTGAAGTTGATGAGCGTGAAACCCTTCCTGAGCACACCGATGATGAGTACGCCGATGAAGGTGCCGAGCACGCTGCCGACCCCTCCCGTGATTGCGGTGCCGCCGAGAACCACCGCCGTTATCACCTGCAGGTTGAGATCGTTGCCCATGCTTGTCTTGGCCGCGGAGAGTCGGCCGAGGTAGACGAGGGCCGCCACGGCGCACATGAGGCCCGCCAGAGTGTAGACGCCGAGGAGAATGCGCTTCGTCCGTACCCCCGAGAAGACGAGGACGTTTTCGTTGAAGCCGATGCCCTTGAGATAGCGCCCCAGGCTGCCGCGCGAATAGACCAGGTGAAAGAAGATGAAGAAGACGATGAAATAGAGAAACTGGACCGGGATGGCTCCGAACACGAGATAGGTGGAGATGAGCTTGAAGCCCTCCGGGAATCCGGTATAGGAATTTGTACCTGCAATTATGAAGGAAATGCCCCGAAACAGATTCATCGTCGCCAGGGTGGTGACGAGGGGCGGAATCTTCGTGCGGGAAATGATGAAGCCGTTGAAGAGGCCGCAGAGGGTTCCCGAGGCCAGGGCCGCGGGAATAGCGAGGGCAAGACTGCC
>JAJXVS010000266.1 GCA_021782015.1 bacterium
GCAAATCGTACGCTTCCTCCTGGGATCCGAAGCCTGTTCGACCCTCGAGGGCTTGCGCGAGCGTCGGGTCACTGGGCGGTCGGCCCGGCTCCTCCTTCGCGTGCTCGGAGAACTCTTTCTCGTGCGGCGCAATCCTTACATCTATGACGAACTTCTCGCCGGGGCGGGGCGCCGGCGCCGCTTCGCGGCGAGGGTGGGCCACGACCTCGGGCAGGTGGAGGACCGGGCCGCGGGCGACACGGAGGTCCTGGGTCTCGTCCGCCGCAGCGGCGAGCTCGTCGATACGCTCCTCGCGGAGCTTGCGGCGGCGCCCACCCGCCGCGCCCGCGTCCGAGCCGCCCTCGGCGCCCATGTGGGTTCGGCCAACGTGCGCTTCGATCCCTTTTCCCTCATCTCGCACGCGACCGACGCGACCGACTGGCGCCTCCGCTTGCCCTTCGCGGTGGTCTACCCGACAGCCGAGGAGCAGGTGGCACCCCTCCTTGAGGCCATCGGCGGCCTCGGCCTCAAGGCCATCGCACGCGGAGCCGGAACGGGGCTCACGGGAGGGGCCGTGCCCCTCGCCCCCGATGTCGTCATGGTCAATACCGAAAGGCTCAATCGCGTACTCGAAATCGGGAGCGGCGACGGGCGCTTCGGCTTTCTCGACGCCGAGGCCGGCTGCGTCACGGAGACTGCCCTGCACGAAGCGGCGCGCAAGGGCTGGGTCTTCGCGACCGATCCCACGAGTTCCTGGGCCTGCACCCTGGGCGGGAACATCGCGGAAAACGCCGGCGGCAAGACGGCTGTGCTCTGGGGCACGGCCGTCGACAACCTCCTTTCGTGGCGCATGGCCCTGCCCGACGGGCGCAGGATCGTCGTCGAGCGCCTCGACCATCCGGGGCGCAAGATCCTCCCCGAAGACCTTCTCCGTTTTGCCGTGCGCTCGGACGACGGCACGAGCGCCATCGTCGAACTTCGCGGCTCGGAACTCCGCAAGGAGGGGCTCTGGAAGGACATCACCAACAAGGCGCTCTCCGGATTGCCCGGTCTCCAGAAAGAAGGGACAGACGGAGTCATCACGGGCGCGCGCTTTATCCTCCACAAGCCCTACGAGTTCAAGACGACCATCTGCCTCGAATTTTTCGGCGAGGACATGGAAGACGCCAGTCGCGCGATCCTCGAGATGACAGGCGATTTGGCCAACCGCGGCGAGGAGACCCTCATGGCCCTCGAGCACTTCGACGAGGAATACGTGGAGGCCGTGGAATACCGCACCAAGGCGAACCGCGGCGGCAGGCCCAAGGCGGTCCTCCTCGTCGACCTCGTCGCCCACGACGGAGCCCAGCTCGAGCGGGGGATCGCTCGCATGAAGGCCCTGCTGACTCCCCACAAGGGCACCGAGGCCTTCTACGCCAGGGACGAGACCGAGGCCGAGGAGTTCTGGGCCGTGCGCAAGAAGTTGGGCGCGATTGCCAGGCACACGAACGCCTTCAAGCTCAACGAGGATGTCGTCCTGCCCCTCGCCCGGCTGGCGGAATTCGCGGCTTTCATCGACGGCTTCAACCTGGATGAGGAGCGCCACAACCAGCGCGAGATCGCTGGCCGCTTCCGGAACCTTCTCGCCGGCGACCTCGAGTCTGAGCCCTCCTTTGCCGCGAGACTCGAGGCGGCGGAGCCCCTCTTCGCCGACTTCGAGGCGGCTCTCGCCTCGGTCGCCCGCGAGGAGCTTAGGCTCGCCCGTCCCGCCGCCGCGTTGCGCGACGCCCTCGTCGAGCGCTTCGCCGGCCGCGCGGAAATCGGGGACTCCTTCCGCGAGGCCTTCGGCGCGGAGCGGGCCCGACTCATCAAGGTGGCGACGCACATGCACGCCGGCGACGGCAACGTGCATTGCAACATCCCCGTGTTCTCTAACGACCGGACGATGATGGCTCGCGCCCACGCGGCCGCGGATCGCGTCATGCGCGAGGCTGTGGACCTCGGAGGGGTCGTGAGCGGCGAGCACGGCATGGGCGTCACCAAGATGCGCTACCTCGAGCCCGAGCGCGTCGCGGCCCTCGAGGCCCATCGCGCGCTCTACGACCGCGACGGAATCATGAGCCCCGGCGCCCTGCGCGATCATGACATAATGCAGAAGGTATTTACCCCGAGCTTCAACCTCCTCGGCCTCGAGGCGCGCATCCTCCAGCACGATCGGCTCGCCCTCCTCGCGGGAAAGATCCAGAGCTGCATCCGCTGCGGCAAGTGCAAGCCCGACTGCTGCGTCAACATCCCCGAGCGGGCGATGTACTACAATCCGCGCAACAAGAACCTCGCCATCGCGAGCGTGATCGAGGCCATCCTCTACGACTCGCAAAGGAGCCGCTCCGCCGATTTCGCGCAACTCGGGCACCTGGGCGAGGTGGCTGACAATTGCACCGTTTGCCACAAGTGCCGCAAGCCCTGCCCCGTCGACATCGATACGGGAGAGGTCAGTCTCCTCGAGCGCGAGATCCTCAAGGATCGCGGCCTCAAGCACACGAGTCCGGCGACGGGCGCGTCGCTCGCCTACCTCGCAGCGGGGAACGACAGGGCCTTCCAGGCCGGCTTCCGCTTCCTCGTACTCGGCGCGGGCACCAGGGGCCAGCGCCTCGCCTCCCGCCTCGCGATGGCCCTTCCCCTCGCGAGGCGGCGACGCGACACCATGCCCCTCGCCCTGCTTTCGTCGCCGTTACCGAAGGCCAAGGGCAGGCCCTTTGCTCAAATCCTCCCGCGCCACGGCGAGCGGCAGGCCCTGTTCGTCTCGCCGCCCCGTCCCGCCGGCCGGCCCGACGGCGAGCCGCTTCGCACGGTCTTCTACTTTCCTGGCTGCGGTTCCGAACGCCTGCACGGAGCCATCGGTCGCGCCTCGCTCTACCTGGTGCTCAAGGCGGGAGCACAGGTTGTCCTGCCGCCCTCGGGCATGTGTTGCGGCTATCCTTTCGGAGTCAACGGAATGGCAGCCGAACGCAAGGCCATCGAGTTGCGCGATGCCATAGCCTTCGGCCAAATCCGGGGCATGTTCGCCCACCTGGAGTTCGACGCTGTCGTCCTCTCCTGCGGCACCTGCAAGGAAAGCCTTGGAGCGATGGACGTATCGCGCGTCTTCGACGCTCCGCTCCGGGACGTGTCGGCATGGGCCCTCGACGCGGGGCTGGATGTCGGGGAGGGTCTCGGGGAGGTGATGTACCACCAGCCCTGCCATGACAGCCTGGACGGCAAGGGTCCGAAGGTGATCGCGGCCGCCCGCGGTGTCGCCAAAAGCGTTCCCCATTGCTGCGGCGAGGCGGGGACCCTCGCCCTCTCCCGTCCCGACATATCGGTACATCTCCACGACCGCAAGGCAGAGGCCATCGCGACGGCGAGGGTGGGGAAGCCGGGATTGAAGACCCTCGTCGCCAACTGTCCTTCCTGCATTCAGGGGCTCGGCCGCCATGAGGGCGCCGACCTCGAGGTGAAGCATTTGGCCGTGGCTCTTGCCGAGGCCGTCGGCGGAAAGGACTGGGAAAGGGAGCTGGCCGACTGCCTGGTCGAGGCGGAGGTGGTGACGTTTTGAGGCAGCCGCCGGTTCGCATCCGGCCCGGCGGCCCTTGTCACGATTTCGCGGAGAAGCGACACTGGGAGGCGCGGCCGCTTTCCCGGAGATGGTAGTCGGCCGTTTCTACTCAAGGAGTCGGACGATGGACGAAAAAGCCACCTGGTGGGCCTTCGACGAGGTCGAGGATTTCATGCGCGCGGGTTTCGAGGCGATCGGGGTCCCGCACGAAGAGGCGCTGGTCTGCGCGAACGTGCTCGTCGCCGCGGACAAGCGCGGCGTCGACTCGCATGGCGTGGGCCGATTCAAGCCGATTTATCTGGACCGCATCTGGGCCGGCACCCAGAATACCAAGACGAACTTTGAGGTCGTCCGCGAGACGCCCACGACCGCCGTTATCGACGGCCATAACGGCATGGGTCATTACATCGCCAAGCGGGCGATGGAGATGGCTATCGAGAAGGCCGAGAAGTACGGCATGGGCATGACGGTAGTGCGCAACTCGACCCATTATGGCGCCGCCTTCTACTATCCGACCATGGCCGTCGAGCGCGGCATGATCGGCATGACCACGACGAACGCGAGGCCCTCGATCGCCCCCACCTGGGGCGTCGAGCCCATGATGGGCACAAACCCCATGACCTGGGGCATGCCCACCGACGAGCCCTTTCCCTACATGCCCGATTACGCGACCTCGGTCACCCAGCGCGGGAAGATCGAGCTCTACGCCCGCCTCGGAAAGGACTTGCCCGACGGTTGGGTGATCGGCCAGGAAGGGCACTATCGCCACGATACGAAGCAGGTCCTCGTGGACCTCACCAAGGACAGGGCGGCCCTCACGCCGCTGGGCGGCCTCGGCGAAGACCTCGGGGGCTACAAGGGCTACGGCAATACCCTCACCGTCGAGATTCTCTCGACCTGCCTTTCGCAGGCCAACTTCATGAAGGCCCTCGTCGGCATGTCGCCGGAGGGCAAACCGACCCCCATCGAGCTCGGGCACTCCTTCATGGCCATCAAGATCGAGAACTTCGTGGAACTCGCCGCTTTCAAGAAGCAGATCGGGGATATTCTCCGCCAATTACGCGCTTCGAAAAAGGCGCCCGGCGCCGAGCGGATCTGGACGCCCGGCGAAAAGGAATACGAGATCTGGCTTTATCGCAAGGACAAGGGCGTTCCCTTCAACGAGCCCCTCAAGGCAGCCTTCAGGACCGTCAAGGAAAAGCTCGGCCTGCCCCACAAGCTGCCCTTCTGACGCGCCTTCCGGGCCGGCCCAGAACTCTTCGCGGCCGGGCCCGGCCCAGGGATGTCGTGCGGCCGGGCCCTACAGCTTGCGGCTATCGTAGGCCCAATGCAGGAGGGCCTGCCGCTGCCTCCTCCTGCAGAGCCAGTCTCCCGGCTCGCAATGGGCGCGGAGTTGGGCCAGGTGCCGGGTCATCGCCTTCCAGCGCGCGACCTGGCGCTCGTCGTCGCTCGAGCGCCGACCCATCCAGTAGCGGCAGTACCACTGGAACCAGCCCCGCGGGTCGTCCTGCCATATCCAGCCCTTGGCCCGCCAGTACGCGAGTGGCTTCGAGGCGTTGACGAGAAAGAGATTGAGATCGGCCCGGTGGGTTTCATGGCAGAGCCGGGCCTTTTCGTACCAACTATCCGGGAATTCCTGCCCACAGTCGGTCATGTATTTTCCCCCGAAGACGCCGAGGGCGAGAAGCTCCCTCGGCTCGAGTTCGGGCGCGAAGCCCTTGTGGAAATTCCTGCCTGAAGGCTCGGTCCGAAGGTAACGATAGCCTTCCTGCATGAGATCGTCGACGAGGATTTCCTGGGCTCTCATTCAAGAATTGTCGTAATGGATGGC
>JAJXVS010000012.1 GCA_021782015.1 bacterium
GGTCGAGGATGATGGCCTCGACCCGGCGGCCACCATCCTGTGGATGCTCGACAGCCAATGGCCCTGCAACATCGCCCTCTATCCCGCCTACATCAAGAATCGGCTCGAGACGCGCGGAGGCGGCCTCGAAAGGCTGAAGGTCCACGGCACAGACCTCACCTTCATGGCATTCGGCCCGAGGGCGACGATCGCGGCCTTCCACGCCTTCACCGCCGGCGGAACCCTCCGCAAGATCGCCTGCAGGACGAGACCCTATGAATTGGTACAAGGCTCGACGGACGCCCTCGTGGAGCGCGCCTTTAGGATATTCAAGCGCGCCCTCGAGGCCGGCGGGGGCATCGGCGGGGCCTACGAAGAGGCGCTCTCGCCCTTTCTCGACCTCGAGATCTCGGAAAGGAACCGTCCCCAGGTGGCTATCTTCGGCGACTTCTACGCTCGCGACAACGACGTCCTCAATCAGGGTCTGGTACGCTCAATAGAAAAGGCGGGAGGTGAGGTCGTGACGAGCACCTACACCGACTATCTCAGGTCGACGATCGACCCGCATTTCAGGCGACTCCTCGTCGACCGACGCTATGGGCAATGGGCCGTCCACAAAACGGCCCTCGCGGTGGTCGGCGCCGTCGAGCAGGCCCTGTCGCTCCGCTCATCGTCGATCTTCGGCAAGCCCCGGAGCTGGCACAACCCTGGCTATCTTGAACGGCTCGACCTCTTCGGCATAAAGCCCGACCAGGAAGGCGAGAGTTTCGACAACATCCTCGAGATCTTCCGCGTGCTTTCCGACCATCCGGAACTTTCGCTCTTCGTGCAGGCGAGCCCTGCCTTCTGCTGCCCCTCAATCATCACCGAGGCCATGTCGAAGGAGATCGAGCGGGTGACGGGGGTGCCGGTCGTCTCGATCACCTACGACGGTACGGGCACCTTCCGCAACGACGCGGTGGAACCCTACCTCGCCTTCGGAAGACGGCGGTCGCGAACGGTGGCCGCGAAGGCGGATCTTCGATGAAGCGCGATTCGACCCATCGGAACGCGACGGGGGGAGGAATTTCCGCCGCCCTGAAGAGCGTCGCCTTGGAGAACGCCGACGGAAGCCTCATTTCGGCGCGCGGCCTCGTGAAGACCTTCGGCCAGCTTCGCGCCGTCGATGGCATCGATTTTTCCGTCGGCAAGGGCGAGGCCTTCGGCCTTCTCGGGCCCAACGGTGCGGGCAAATCCACCGCCATGCGTATGGTCGCGAGCGTGTCCAAGCGGACGGGCGGAGAGCTTTCGATCCTCGGCATGGATCCGAGCCTGCGGGGGCCCGACATCCGCGCCCACCTCGGCGTCGTGCCCCAGGAGGACAATCTCGACCTCGAGATCAGCGTCCGTGAAAACCTCGTCGTCTACGGCCGCTATTTCGGCCTCCCCTTCTCCTACCTCCGACCCAAGGCCGAGGAGCTCATCGACTTCGCCCAGCTCAGGGAAAAGGCCCGTGAAAAGGTCGACAACCTTTCGGGCGGCATGAAGCGCCGCCTGACGATCGCGAGGGCCCTCGTCAACGAGCCCGACATCCTCCTTTTAGACGAGCCGACCACCGGCCTCGACCCCCAGGCCCGCCACGTCCTCTGGGACCGTCTCTTCCGCCTCAAGGAGGCGGGGGTCACCCTCGTGATCACGACCCACTACATGGACGAGGCCGAGCAGCTCTGCGACCGCCTTGTCGTGATGGACCGCGGCCACATCATGGCCGAGGGGACTCCGGCCTCCCTGATCCGCGAGCACTCGAGCCGGGAAGTCGTCGAGCTGCGATTCGGCTCTGGCCGCAACGAGGGGACGGCCGCGGCCATTTCGGCCGCCGGCCTCCTCGGCGAGGGCGACCGCGTCGAGGTACTGCCGGATCGCCTTCTCGTTTACACACAGGAAGGCGAGGCGACGCTCGCGCGGGTCGTCGCGTCCGGTCAGCGTCCCATCACCTCCCTCGTGCGCCGCTCGAGCCTCGAGGACGTCTTTCTCCGGCTGACGGGGAGGAGCCTCGTCGAATGAGGGCTGAAAGGGAGGACGCGGGGACCGCGGCCGAGGGCGGCCCGGCAGGGGAACGACCGCAGCCGATCGGCGGGGCCGCAGCCGAGCTGCGGGCCGGGGGCGCGGCGCGTGCGGCCAGGGGCGCGGCGGAGATCCTCGGGCCGAGGCGGAGCGCCCGCAGCCTTCTCTATGGCGTCTGGTATGTCACCGAGCATCAACTTGTCATAATGCGGAGTTATTTCACCACCATTTTGATGGGCAGTGTCCTCAATCCGGTGATGTATCTATTCGCCATCGGGGTGGGCATCGGCGCCTTTGTGAATTCGAATGCGGGCGGACGGGGGCCGGGGGGCGTTCCCTATATCGTTTTCGTCGGACCGGCCCTCCTCGCGAGCTCGGCCCTCACGGTGGCCTTCGAGGAATCGGCCTTTCCGGTCATGGCCGGCTTCAAGTGGCAGAAGGTCTTTTTCGCGATGAACGCGACTCCCGTGACCGGGGGCCAGATCGCCACGGGCATGCTCCTCGCCATGGGCCTGCGGGTGGCCTTCACCGTGGCGGCCTTTTGGGCCTTTCTGGCGGCCTTCGGCGCCGCACCGGCTGCCTGGTCCTTCCTCGCGGTGCCGGCCGCCCTGCTCGGTGGCCTTTCCTTCGGCGCACTCATCGTGGCCTTCGCCTCGGGCGTCGAGGACGACGAGGGCTGGTTCACCATCGTGCAGCGCCTCATCATCGCCCCGATGTTCCTCTTTTCGGGAACCTTCTTCCCCCTCGAAAGCCTTCCCCTCGGCCTGCAATGGATCGGTTGGATCTCCCCCCTCTGGCACGCCACCCAGCTCGGCCGCGTCGCCACCTACGGCCTCCACGAGGCGCCCGCCCTCGTGGCTGCGCACATCCTCTACCTCGGCGCCCTCCAGGCGGCCGGGCTCTTCGTCTCCTTCCGCAACTTCGACCGGAGGCTTTCGAAATGAGGGGCGTCTACGCGGGCCGGCCCCATGCAGTCCTCCACCGCTCCTTCGTGGCGCTAAAAACATCCAATTGGTTTATCATAGTTACTGGGTTCTTCGAGCCCCTCTTTTACCTTTTGTCCTTCGGCCTCGGCCTGGGGGGACTCATCGGCGCGGTGACCGGACCCGACGGAAGGCCCGTGTCCTACGCCGCCTTCATCGCGCCGGCCCTCCTCGCGACCTCGGCGATGAACGGGGCCATCTACGACGCGACCTGGAACATCTTCTTCAAGATGCGCTTCGCCAAGCTCTACGATGCGATGGTCGCCACCTCCCTGGGTACCCTCGATATCGCCCTCGGCGAGATAGCCTTCGCCCTCCTCCGCGGCCTCGCCTACGCGACGGCCTTCACCGCCGTGATGTACGCCATGGGCCTCGTCCATTCGGCCTGGGGCCTCCTCTGCATACCGGCGGCCCTCGTCGTGGCCTTCGGTTTCGCAGCCTGCGGCATGGCGGTCACCTCATATATGAAGACCTTCCAGCAGATGGACTGGATCACTTTCATCCTATTGCCGATGTTCCTGTTTTCGGCGACCTTCTACCCCATCACCGTCTACCCCGAGGCCATCCAGATCCTCGTGAGGGCCCTCCCCCTCTGGCATGGCATCGCCCTGATGCGCGGCCTCGCCCTCGGCCCGCCGGGTCCGGAACTGCTCTGGGACCTCCTGTATTTCGGCGTTATGATCGTAATTGGTCTCTTCGTCACCGCCAGGCGGCTCGAGAGGCTGTTTATGCGGTGAAGGTCGCGATAATGGTCGCGGCGAAGGTCCCAGTGAAGGTCGCAGTATAGGTCGCGGCGAAAATAGAATCAATTGTTTGATTAAGGTGGCAGTGGGCCTCTCGCGAAGGCGCGACAAGCCCCCGCAAACTCCGAATCGCGGGGCTCATCGCTTGCCCGCCCCGCCGACCCCACGGCCGACCCCACCGCCGTCGCCATCACCAGCGTTGCCACGGCCGCCGCCATCACCGTTGCCACCGCCGCCACCATCACCAGCGTTGCCACGGCCGCCGCCATCACCGCCGCCGATCCGAAGCAACTCCTCGCAACGACGCAGCCGTTCCTCGACCAGCTTGCGTTTGGTTATGTCCACGGAAATACCAACAATACCGATCATGTTCCCGGCCGCGTCGCGCAGGGGGATCTTGCTCGTCTCGTTCCAGAGCACCTTGCCGTCGCCGAAATCGTGCTCTTCCTCGATCCCGTACAGGGGCTTCCCGCTTTCCATCACCGCCCGGTCGCTGCTTCGGAAGAATTCCGCCTCGCCTTCGAGCCAGCCCAGTTCGAAATCGGTCTTGCCCACGATCTCGGCGGGGGACGAAAGCCCGGCGGTGGCAGCTTCCGTGACGTTGCAGCCCACATACACCGAGTGCAGGTCCTTCCAGAAGACGCTCCCGGGAAAATGGTCAAGGATATTTTCCAATAATTGGTTCTTGTCGAAGAGGGCCCTGGAACTGGCCACAACCTTGCGGTTGGCCTCGAAGAGTCTGAAGGCCATTTTGATGGAGGCGTCCAGAACCGTGATCGAGGAATTCTTCGTCACATAGCCGTAGGAGGTGATCTTTTCGGTTTTCGCGACGATTTCGGGCTCGGAATGGCTGGAGAGATAGAGGATCGGCACTTCCCGGATTCCAAGCAGCAGGGCGCCGGCCTGGGTCCCGTCGATGCCTGTCCCCAGGTCGATGTCCATGAGGACGAGGTCGATGCCTTCATTCGACCTGAAAAGCTCGACGGCTTCCTCTCCCGAAAGGGCCAAAAGCACTTCGTAGCCATATGTTTCCAGCCGTGCCACCTCGGCCATGGCGATCAGGGCTTCATCCTCGACGAGCAGAAGCATGGCCGAGCGCCCTCCCTTTTCGAACATGAATGCCTCGCTCACCCTTCAGATAATGAAAAGAATCTAGCAGGAGCCCCGGCCCCACGCAATGAGCGCCTGCTCATCGATGGCCCGTTCAGCGATGGCCCGCTCAGCGATTCCGGCGATGGCCGTTCCGGGGCGGCCCGGTTCACATAGCCGGGAAATCGTCTCGATATCGATGCCAATCTTGACCTGAAGATACTTATGACCTACTTTTTAATTGCACGTTGGGTCTTCTGCGTGCCCGAGCGGCCTCCGGTAATGAGGTCGACCACAGATTGCCGGAGCGATAATGAAAATTGACTTACAGACCCTCATGATCGTCCAGATCTTCTCGGGTCTTGTCCAGGCGGCCGTTCTCTTCGTGCAGTTCCGGGTCAACCGCTCATACCGCGGGCAGGGCTGGATGGTCGCGGGTAATGGATTGCTGGCACTGGGCTACCTCGCTCTTGTGCTCCCGCGCATTTTCGGTTTCGCGACCGCAGGAATAGTCGGAGGCAATCTGCTCTTCGTTTTCGGCATGCTCTTCATCTACTTTGGACTGGCGCGCTTTCCCGGAAGCCTCGCGAATTTCCTGGGGGCGGTGTTTCTCCTCACCGCCCTGGTATTCGCAATCCACGTCGTCGGCTCCTTCGCGCATGTGTTCATCGACGCCGGGATTTCCGCGGCCGGGATTCCTCGCGAAATTTTCCTCCTCGCGCTCATCGTGCTCGGACCCGTCTTGACCTACAGCTATATCATCAAAATCAACCAACGCCTCCACGCCGACGCGGCCGAGGCCCGCGGGCGACTGGAGCTCATTTTCAAGACCAGCCCCGACGCGGTCATCGTCACGAGGCTCTCGGACGGTTGCCTCGTCTCCGCCAACGAGGCCTTCGCCGCCATGACGGGCTACACCAGGGACGAGGTCATTGGGCGCACCTTGATGGAGCTTCGCATCTGGAAATCGGACCAGGACAGGCGCAGATTCCGCGAACAGATGGAAGGGTTCGGGCGCTGCGAGAACCTCGAGTTCATTTTTGGAAAGAAGGACGGCGGCAGCTTCGTCGGCCTCGTGTCCGGCCGGACCTTCGAGTACGCCGGAACACAGCATATCCTCAGCGTCACCCATGACATAAGCTCGCGGAAGGAAGTCGAGACGGCCCTCCGCGAAAGCGAGACCAAGTTCCGCGAGATGGCTGATCTCCTGCCGCAGATCGTCTTCGAGACGGACGCGCAGGGACGCCTCACCTACGTCAACAGGCAGGCTTATCCCATTTGCGGTTACGCGGAGACGGACAATCTTATAGGCGTTAGTACAATCGAGTTCTACGCCCCCGAAGACCGGCCCCGCGCGATCGAGAACATCAAGAAGCGGGTCGAAAGCCTGCCGATGGGCAACAACGAATATCGCATCGTCCGCAAGGACGGTTCGACCTTCCCCGCCCTCGTCTATTCGAGCCCCATCCTGCGCGAAGGCAAGGCGGGCGGATTGCGGGGCATCATCGTCGACATCTCCGACCAGAAGCGGGCCGAGGAGGAAATTTCCCGGCTGGCGCGCCAGCTGGAGCTCGAAAGGAACTACGCCCAGGCGAGCGCCGCGATCGACGGTTTGACCCGCCTCTCCAACAGAAGACGTTTCGACGAGGTGCTGCGCTCCGACTTCTTCCGCCTGAAACGTACCAACGCATTCCTTTCCCTCATCATGCTCGATGTCGATTTCTTCAAGAAATACAACGACGAATACGGACACCTGGCGGGCGACGAATGTCTCAGGATGGTCGGCGAAACCCTCGCCAAAATCGTCGGCCGGGCCCACGACACGGTCGCCCGCTACGGGGGCGAGGAATTCGCGGTCGTCATGCCCGAAACGGAAGGCCCGGGCGCCCGCATCATCGCCGACCGCATCCGTGCTGCCGTCGAGGAACTCGCCATTCCCCACGCGGCCTCCTCTGTGGCGCCCCGAGTCACGGTGAGCCTGGGCGTGACGACGGTCGCCACGACCGACATGGCCTCGCCGGAGATGGTCATCGAACTCGCCGACGAGGCGCTGTACGCGGCGAAGAAGACCGGCCGCAATCGCGTCGTCCAATCCGATGCCGCGCTCACGCGCGATATGCGGGCGCCGAGGACCAACCTCGTCAAGCTGATCTGGAGCGTCAATGACGAATCCGGCGACGCGATGATCGATCGAGAACATCGCTCGCTTTTCCAGCATTCGAACGAAATCGTCGAGGCACTCCTCCGGGGGGAGACGAAGTCGCTCTGCATGCCGCGGATCGAATCCCTACTCGGAGAGATTTTCGATCACTTCCGCGACGAGGAGGCCCTGCTCCGCAGGGTCCAATATCCAGATTTGCCGAACCACGCGGAACGACACGCCGCCCTCCTCGGAAGGGCTGGCATCATCGCGGCCAGATACCTCAAGGACGAGGTGGCCATCGGAGAAGTCTTCGGCTTCCTCGTCTACGAAGTCATAGTCCAGCATCTTTTGAGCGAGGACAAAAAATACTTCCCCTACATCACCTCTCCCTGAGCGGGAAATCAGGCCGGGGCTGCCCCGGGCCCTGGAGACCCGTCCGCGGCACCCGATGAGGATGAGGATGAGGATGACGATGAGGGTCCCACCATCGCCTCAAGCGCCGCGGCGAAACCCAGGGCCGCCGCGCCCAAGTCGGGCACCCTCTCCCTTTCGATCCTGAAGCCGACCGCGCCGGGGTGCCCGCCCCCGTTCGTGATATTGAGGCCTTTCAGGGCCTCGCGGAGGTCGAGCCCCGTGAAGGCCTGGCTCCTGCGCAGGCGGAACTGGGCGAAGGGCGAAACTTCCGGATCGTCATAATAGCACACGAGTCCCAGGCGGCCGCTCCTTTCCGCGAGGGCGTCGACGAGGGCCTTCGAGACCGCTACCACGATCTCGTTGCCGTAGGCGGAGAAGGCCCGGCGCGAAGCCTCGGCGTCCAGGACGGCCAGGCACAGGGATCCGATGGTTTTCACCTCGGCGGACATGAGGCGGTAGCAGTCCTCCTCGGCCCGGGAGAGGGAGCTGAGGGCCTCGAAAACCTGCTCCTTGCTCGAAAAGTTGCCCCGCCCCGCGAGGGTCTTGTCTTCCAGGATTTTTTCGAAGAGGGCGCTGAATCGCCCGTAGTACCACCGTTCCCGGCGGCTCTTCAGGAAGCGGCCCATTTGCGAGTCGCCGATCATGCCCGAAATGACGGCCAGCACGAGGTTGCGGCTCAAGACCTCCCCGATTTCGTGCCTGGCCTTGAGGGCCGCGTTCGCCTCGATCTTCATGGCCAGGAATCCGATGATCTCGCAGGTGCTCGAGGCCTCGTAGACGAGACGGAGGCCCGGTTCCCCGAAATAGCGGGAGTCGGCGCCCAGGTGATGATCGAGTTCCATCTTCAGAACCGCGGGATCGGCTTCAAGCCCGAGGCTGAGTTCCCTCCGGTCGATGAGCTCCGGCTTCGGGGTGTCGACCAGGACAAGGACGGAACTCGGGGGGAGGGGGCCCTCGGTAATAATTGTGATCAAATTATAACGGCATATGTTGAGGAGATAGGTAAAGCCGCGCTGCACCGCCGGGCCGAGAACGAGGGCGGCCTTTTTCCCGAACTTGGTGACGAGGAGCGCGAAGGCCACCATCGATGAGACGCAATCTTCGTCCGGGTCTTTATGACCAATTATGAGGAATGAATCCCGTTCCTCGAGCGCGCGCACGATCGAGGCGATGGCCCGGTTCCTCTCCGCGACACCCCTGATCCCGGCCTTCGATTCAACCGGGGCCTTCCCTTCAGGTCCGGCTTTTGATTCAGGTCCGGCCTCCGTCCCGGAAGCCGGCGGCACCTCAGGGACCCAGGAGGACACCCTGTCCCGACCCGCCTCCTTGGCGGCATAGAGGGCCTTGTCGGCCCGCTCCTTGAGTTCCGCCGCTGTGGAGGCCGTCGAGGGGAAATGGGCGATGCCGATGGAGCAGCTGATCCTGAGTCCAGGATGTTCGGTGAAGCTGCGCGATCTCAGGGCGGCGCAGACGGCCTCGCATTTGCGTTCGGCCTCCCGCGCGCCCGCCGGCAGGAGAAAGCAGAACTCGTCGCCCCCATAGCGGACGAGTATGTCTTCCTCCCCGAAGACCGCCCGAAAATCATCGGCGATGGCGAGGATGAGGCGGTCGCAGAACTCCGCGCCGCAGGCCGCGTTGAGTTTGCCGAAGCGGTCCAGGTCGAACATGGCGAAGGCGAGGCCCGAGCCTTCGCGCTTGGCCCTGGCCACCAGGGACTCGAAGGAGTCCTCCAGGTAGCGCCGGTTGAACAGGCCGGTGGCCCCATCGGTGATCGCCCTCTTTCGGGCCGTGTCGCCCCATTGCACCATTTGGGAGAGGAAGGAGCCCGTCGTGAGGAGCCGCCCCGCGGCTATGCCGAGCATCCGGTCGAGGACTCCGGCTGCCGCCCTCGGCTGCTCCACCAGAAGCGCCTCGAAGTCGCCGGCCCCGAGGACGAGGCAGGTCGAGGTTTCGACGGCCGCGCAGGTGGCCGAACGCGGCGCCTTTTCGAGGAGGGCCATTTCACCGAAAAAGGCCCCCGGTCCCACCCGTGAAAGCTCTATCTCCTCGCCGTCTGCGCCCCGGACCGTAATGGATACCCGTCCCGAGACGAGGACGAAAAGTTCCTGGCCGCTTTCACCCTCCCTGAAAAAGGCCCGGCCTGGCCCAGCCGTTCGCTTTCGCATTCGTGCCGAAAGCGCATGGAGGTCCGACTCGGGGAGGCCGGAGAAAATCTCGATGCCGCGAAGGAGGGCGGCCTTCGCCAATGCCGCGCCGCTCGTCTTCATTCGACATCCTCCGGAAAAAGGATTTTCTTTCCCCCTCGCGCCCGGCCGACCAGGGGCAGGCCCGAGCAGGCCTTCACGAGAGAGGCTGCATCCTTCCCGTGGTCCGGAAAGAGGGCGATGCCGAGGCTTACGCCGAAACGCAGCGATGGATCGCCCGTGAGCGGCTCAAGGTCGAGGGCCGACAGTCGGTCCTGGATGGCCTGGGCCACGCCCAGGGCCGTCGCCCTTTCCGCCCCCGGCACGATGACCGCGAGCTCATTGCCGGAAAAACGAAGGGCCGTGCCTTCCGTGCCGACGGCCCGTTCCAGCTCGCCGGCAAGGAGGACGAGGGCCGCGTCGCCGACCTCATGGCCGAAGCGGTCGTTGATCTCCTTGAAATTGTCCGGTTTGAGCATGATGAGGGCCACCGGCCCCGAAAGAACCTTCGGCAGGTTTTCGTCGAGGTAGGCGGTATTGAAAAGACCGGTCAGCTTGTCGCCATAGACCTGGCGCCTGAGTTCGCGAACCCAGGGAGAGCCCTCCTTCACGAGGGCGTTGGCCTTGCGGGTCCGTGCGGCGACCACGAGAAGAAAGGAGCGGAGAATGCGGGCGGCGAGCACAGGCCGGGAGGCGAGGGCCTCCTCGAGGGCCTCGCCTCCTTTCGGGAAGGCCAGGAGGAGGGTGGAGCCGAAAGACCGGGCCAGGGCGTTGCGTTTTGCCCTCGTCAGAAGTTCCATCTCCCCGAAGGAATCGCCGGCGACGAATTGAGCCAAAACCGAGCCGCCCTCGCCCGAGTGCACCTCGACCGAACCCGAGGCCACGAGAAAGAGACGATCTGCCAAATCGCCGGGCGAGAAGATCGGCTCTCCGTCCGCCTTGGCGAGAAACTCAGATTTCTCCGCGAGGAAGTCGAGTTCATCGGGCACGAAGCCGGAAAACAGGTCAGCCCGGGCGAGAAGCTCGATGGCGGCCCCGCGATCACGCCTGCCCTCCGAAAGTCGCTCTACATTTCCCATGCGATCATTGTAGTGCGAAGATGGAGGTCCTGCGCGATTCCGCGGAGTCTTCCGCCCCCTATTTCGCCCCGAGGAGGCTCACTTCCCCTTCTTGCCCTTCTTTTTTCCCTTTTTCGCGGCCGGCTCTCCCGCCGGCTCCCAGGGCGGCTCACCTGCCTCTCCGGCACTGCCTCCCAGAGCATCCGCGAGGGGCGCCGATGCGCGCTCGACCTTGGCGAACTCGCCCGGATACACCCGCGGAATCCATTTCTGGCTGTCGATGGGCGGCCTTTCGTACTTGCCCACCTTTTGCCGGGGCGGAAGTTCGATGGGCTCCGGCGTCAGATCCTTGTACGGGATCCTGGCGAGAAAGTGCGTGATCGTGTTGAGGCGGGCGCTGTACTTGTCGTCCGCGTCGACCACGTGCCAGGGGCTGTCCGCGGTGTCGCTGAATTCAAACATCGCATCCTTGGCGCGGGAGAACTCCACCCACTTCGAGCGGGCCTTCATGTCCATGGGAGAAAGCTTCCAGCGCTTGGCCGGATCCTCCAGCCGGTCGCGGAACCTTTTTTCCTGGACCTCGTCGCTGACGCTGAACCAGTATTTCACGAGGACGATGCCCGAACGGATGAGCATGCGCTCGAACTCCGGCACGGCTCTCGTGAACTCTGCGTACTCCTCGTCGCTGCAGAAACCCATCACCCTCTCGACGCCGGCACGGTTGTACCAACTACGATCGAAAAAGACCATCTCGCCCGCCGAGGGGAGTTCCGCGACGTAGCGCTGGAAATACCACTGCGTCTTCTCCTTTTCGGTGGGCACGCCGAGGGCGGCGATCCTCGCGAAGCGGGGGTTGAGCCCTTCGGTGAGGGTCTTGATGACCCCGCCCTTGCCGGCCGCGTCGCGCCCCTCGAAGAGGGCGACGACCCTGAGACCCTTCGCCTTCACCCATTCCTGGAGCTTGACGAGCTCGACGGTGAGCCTGTCGAGTTCCCGATAGTAATCTTTTTTTCCCATTGCCGAAGTTTCGCCCATTGAGGCCTCCGTCATCATGATAGCCGATCCGCGCCGGCCGCACAGCCCGGCCGCGCGAGGCTGCGAGGCCGCAGCCCGACCGCACGAGGCTGCGAGGCGGCTGGGCGGAAGCATTGCGCCCGCCCCTTGTCGGAGCGATACTCCTTCCGAAGGAGGCAGCCATGACCGATTCGACCCTGCGCGCCCTCTCGGGACTCCGCGATCCATCGACTCTTCAGTGGTATGTCATTCCCCTTCTCGCCATCGTCTTCTACATCTACGCGACCGAGGTATCGAGGGCCCGTGCCTCGGGGGGCTGGGACGCGATCGTCGCCGGCGCGGCCGTCTTCGGCGCAGATTTCCTCAACGAGACCATCAACAGCTGGATCATGGCCCTGAGCGGCAGGGCGGCCCTCTGGACAACGCCGGGCCCCAGTGCCCTCAAGACCCTCGTGGGCTGGAACATCGAGATCATGTTCATGTTCGCCATCCTGGGTATCATCTGGCAGCGCTCCCTGTCGGGAAAACCGGGCGCTCGGCTCCTCGGCCTCCCCGAAGGCTGGTTCTTCGCCCTTGCGTACTCCCTCGTCTGCGTCGTCGTCGAGCTCGTCCTCAACGCCGGCGGCCTCCTCGTCTGGGAGTGGGCATTCTGGAACCGGAGCCCCATCGCAGTCGTCCCGATCTTCGTCCTCGGCTATCTCTGGTTTTTCGCCTGGGCGATTTTCGCCACCTCTCGGCCGACGATCCACGGCAAGGCCATTGTCGCCGCCCTGCCCTACGTGGCGGCCGTCGCCCTCAATGTCGTCGCGGCGCTTGCGGGCCTCCGCTACTGACCATTTCACGGAGGGAAGGAGGGCGGGGCCGGCGGCGCCGACGCGGCGGCCGCACCCTGCGGGTGCCGCGCGACTGTCGGGGCCGGCGACGCGAGGGCCCATTTCCTTCCATTGACTCGGCCGCGACCTCCGTGAGACGATCGACGCAATTGCGATGAAAGACATCCGCGAACACGGCCCGGGGTCCTCGCCCTACGAAACCCTCGTCCACATCGAGGACAAGATCATGGCCGGCGAGCTCAGAACCTTCCAGGCCCTCAAGTCCTACGCCCGCGTCCTCATCGACAGCCAGCGCGGCAAGGTCATCCTGAAGCGCGCCTTCGAACTGCAACGCCAGCTCTACTGGGGTTTCTTCCGGGACCTTCAGCCTTCGACCTACCCGGCCCTCTGGAACCAGGTCGTCCTCCCCGATCCCGATTTCGATTTCGCGGGCGACCTCAAGGGCTATATGTCCATACCGGATATCTATGTCGGCCTCCTCGACATCCACGGCTACACTCGATTCTGCCGGGAAAACCGAAACAACATGTCGCAGCTCGACCTCCTCGACCGGATGATCCACGAGGAGGTGCGCGCGATGGCGGCCAAGAACGGCGTCCTCTCGCGGCGGGCCCGCGGGGACGAAATCCTCATGCTCGCCGCCTCGGCCGCCGATCTCGCCGAGACGGCCCTCGCGCTGATGGAGCACCTGTCCAAGCCGCGCCGGCTGACCGGGGGCAAGGATGGTCAGGCCCCGGGCACCGACCTCCTCCTCCCGCCCTTCCAGCTTTCCGCCGGACTCGCAGGCGGGCAAAAATACACGCCCCTCGTCGTCACCCGCGACGGCGACCTCTCGGGTGACATCGTCAACACGGCGGCCCGATTGCAGGCCCGGGCGACGCGACTCTCGCCCCATCGCAACCGCATGCTCGTCACAAGTCATGTCCAGCAGAAATTGGCGAGCGCCAACGGCCACCAGAAGCATCCCCACCTCGCCGAGGTGAAGTACCTCAATACCGGCAGCGTCGCCTTCAAAGGCACGAGCCTCCTGGTCTTCGACGCGGTCTTCCTCAAGTCCGAGGCCTGGCGCATGGACATCCAGGAGGATCTGGAGGAACTCTGCGCATCCCTCGAAAAGGGCATGTGGCGGGTCAAGCTTTTCGAGGACGCGGTGGCCCTCATCGTGCGCCTGGCGAAATGCGCGCCGACCTTTTCCATTCGGCGTCGGGAGAACGGGGCCGAAATCGACGCGATGGAATTCATCGCGATGGCCCGAAAAGCGGGCGAGCTCTTCGCCGGGGAGCGATTTGAACAGGCTGTCGCGTCCCTGGGGGAATTGGTGGACCTTCTATCCGCGCTCGAGGGGGTCGACGAGGTTGCCCTCGAATACCTCGTCGGCATCGCCGAGGGCTACGCATCGATCGGCGAGGCCTTCGCGGCCAAGGTCGACGCCGAGATCTTCACGAACCCCGAAGCCGTGCTGGGTCAACAGGCCAAGGGGAGTTTCACCACCCTGAGAAAACACTGCGAACTCTATGGCGAACTTCTGGCGAAGGCGAGACTTTCGGTGAAAAGCCGAAAGGCGAATTGGTACAAGGTGGCCGACGAGACGGCTCCGGCGAACGGGGTCCGGATAGAATCGAGAAAATAGGACCGCGCCCCTTCAGCCCCCCAAAAACCGTCGGTTGATGGCCTTGCGCCAGTCCTTCTTTTCGTTTTCCTTTTCCCACTGGATGCGCCGCTTCACAACGAAGGCCCCTTCCTTCCCGTCCTTGAACTCCACGACGGCAAAGGCTCCCGCGCCGAGGTACACGACCTTTTCGGTTGGGCCGAGACTTTCGGCAGCCTTGACCCGATCGTAGACGCAGTCGAAGTGGGCCGGCTGGCCGGATTCGCGGTCGGCGCCGATGGCGCTGGCCAGATCGAAGACAGGTTTCGAGCAGATGGGACAGAGGGGCGCTTCGGCGAGGGGCATGGCCAGGGGCGATTCGCGGGCCTCCTGCGCGGCTTCGGGGCCCGAAGCCCTGCCGCCACGCCCGAATCGGCGATGGCCCTGGTGCCGAGCCTGCCCGGGGCCCGTTCCGGCAGGCTGACCCGTTCCGGAGGCTGGGGCCTCGGAGGGCTTGTTCTCACGGCCGGAATCGATCGGACTCCGATCGGGGCGCTGTCGATCGATCTTCGGCTGTTCCCTGGAGTTTCTGTCGCCGCGAGGTGACTCGCCGCGAGGGTTTCCACCCTCGCGTTCGGCCTCCTGGTCTCCGCCCCGCCCGCCATTTCGCGGCCGGTCTTCGACCCGCTGCCTTTGATCGCGCGGCAGATGGTGTTTGTGACCGCCACCGGGCCTGCCCCCACCCATAGCCCCACCGGGCCTAGTGCCCCCCAAGGCGCCGCTACCGGGCCTGCCGCCGCCCATAGCGCCGCCCTGCCGGCCGCCACCCGCTGCGCCGCTGCCCTGCCCCTCGCCGCCCACAGCCTGACGAGGGGGCTTGGAGCCCCGCTCCTCATGGGCAGGTCGTGGAGGGTCGTTCCGTTGTGATTCCTCGGGCCCGCGCCCCTGCCCTCTGCGGTTTCCCCGGCGACGGCGGCGTTCCGGCCCCTGGCCCGGCGTCTTCTTGCCCCCGCCTTCTTTGTCGGATCCTCCGCCTTCTTTATCGCGCCCTTCGTCTGACATCGGCATATCCTTCCATGAGCCGCGCCGAGAGAACCGAGGCGATCCTGTAGATCGCCCCTTCCAGGTAGGCCTCGTCGCGCAGCTTTTCCTTGAATTCGGCGATGCGGTCACCCTCATCACCCGGTGCGACGCCTATCGCGGCGCGCCGTCTGGCCCTGCCCGTCATGTTTCTCCCGTGAATGCCGATTCGATACGTCGCACGATCCGACCTTCCTTGATGAGGAGGACGTCGTAGCGCAACCGCGCATCACTATATTCTCGATTCCGGGACAGGAAGATTTTAGACGTTTCGACGATCCGTTTCGCTTTCCTTGCCGAAATCGCCGTGGCCAGCTCTCCTGCGTCGAAAACGGACCAGTTTTTTACCTCGAAGAAAACGATCGAGTCGGCCTTCGCCGCTATTATATCGATTTCCCCTCGTGGGCCGCGATAATTCCGTTCCAGAATCGTCCAACCTTCGCTCTCGAGAATGAAGGCGGCTATCGCCTCACCTGCGCGGCCTTTAGCCGTGGAGTCGGCGCGACCTCCGACGGAAGGGTCGCGGCGACCTTCGGCAAGGCGATCGCGGCGACCTCCGACGGGACGGTCGCCATCGCGCGATTCGCCCGGCACTCAGGCGCTGACCAAATCGCCCGGATCGATGGCGCGCACGATGAAGAGCGCCTTTTCGGCGAGGAGGTCGAGGAGGTCGCCACTTTCAGCCTCGCTCTTGTTGCCGAACTCATCGACGATGAGGCGAAGTTTCGGCCTGAGCGGCGCTTCGGCGTGGGTTTCGATGACACGGCCGATGGCCGCATTGTTGAGGAGGACGAGGGATCCAAGGGGATAGATACCCATGCTCTTTATAAAAGCCTTGAGGATGTCCGGATCGAAACGGCGCGAATTGTCGGAAAGGAGGTTTTTCATGGCGGCATAGCCGATCATCGAATTGCGATAGGATTTCGTGCTCACCATCGCCTCGAAGGCGTCGGCGACGGAAACGATCCGCGCGAGTATGTCGATGTCGGCCGCGGCGTTGCGGCGCGGATAGCCGTCGCCATCCCAGCGCTCATGGTGCTGGAGACCGATGAGGCCGATGTCGTCGGGGAACATGAGTTCCTTGGTGATGACCCGATAGGAAAGGAGGGGGTGGGACCTGACCTTCTGGGCCTCTTCCTCGGTCAGCTTGCCCTTTTTCTTCCGGATATCCTCGGAAATGCGCAACATGCCCACGTCATGAAGGAGGGCACCCGTGGCGAGGTAGGCGAGTCGATAGGGAGGCAACTTGAGGGTCTGCCCCATGACGACCGATAGTATGGCGATATTGATGCCCGAGCGGGCGAGGCTGTCTTCTTTGACGGCCGATCCGAGGATGGCCGAAATGGCCTCCTCGCGCTCGTCCCTGACGAGCTGCAGAACGGACTGCGTCAGCTGGTCGACGGCATGGGGGTCCACCGCCTCGTTCCGACTGATCTGGTCGAGGATGGCGCCCAGCGAATCGACCAGTTCGACATAACGGCGGTACAGCTTGCGCGAGCCCGCGAAGGCCTTGGCTCCAGCCTCGTCCTTCGCGCTGGCCTTGATGGCGGCCTCGACGATGGGCTCGCCGGCGGTCATGACAAAGGAGACACCCCAACGGCGAAGATGGTCGAGGTCCTGTTGGCGGACCGCAACCTTTGCCGGAACGAGGAGATTCCGGTCATCGATGTAGACATCATCACTCCACATCGTGCCGGGTTTTACATCGGCGAGAGCCAAACGTTTCTTCATGGATCCTCTGACGTCCGCACCCACGCGAACACTTTTGCTACTATCTCGTAAAATTCGACGGGCACAAAGGCCCCGATATCCTCCGGAAAAAGAAGATCGACCAAACCCTCTTCTTGAAGTATAGGCACACCGGCCTCGAACGCAATCTTCTTTAGGCGTTCGGCGGCCCGACCCTCTCCCTTGGCGACAATAAAGGGCGCCGGCAATCCCGAGAAATACCGAAGGGCGATGGCCCGCTCCCGAAAAGCCTTGTCAGTCTTCCCCTCATGCTTCGACATGGACCTCCCCGAATGAGCCTCCACCCCTCTCGATGGGCGCCACGACGAGGTCGCAGGACGAGGCGTCGAGGGCCTTCGCAAGCGCCTTCCAATCCCGCGGCCCGGCCCCTGCGGGCGCCTCAATCCTCATCGAGGACCTGCCCCTTCCCTTGGGCTGAAATGCGAAGAACCATTCTCCGTCAGCCGAATCCGACTCGCCCGCGCGCCTCGTGACAAAGCGCCCTTCGATCGATGCCAGGCCCCCGAGGGATCTTTGTAATTGTACTAGCAGGCTCCCTTCAAAGGCAATGTTCCGATAACGAATCGAAAAGGGCAGGAGGACGGCTTCCTGGCCGCCCAAGTGATTGAAGAGGCCAAGGAGGGCCGAGCCTCGATCGCCATCGGGATCGGAGCGCCTGGTCGCGAGGCTCGCAAGCCGCCCGGCCAGGTCGGCGAGTTCTGCGGCTTCGGCGTCGGCCGGGCCTGCTTCGGAGGCCGGCGCTGCTTCATCGGCTGGGCCTGCTTCGGCGGCCGGGCCTGCTTCAGCGGCCGGGCCTGCTTCAGCGGCCGGGCCTGCTTCGTCGGCCGGTTTGGCGGCGGGCGGGAGGCCGTCCTCGGAGGGACCTTGCCGCTCGCGTCGGGCACCGCCCTCTTCCGCATCCCCACCGCGGCCTCTGCCGGCGAGGGCCTCGAGAAGGTCAACCGCTCCGGCATCGGCGCCAAGGCCCTTGGCTTCGAGTCGCGCGGCGAGGGAGGCCCGGTCGCGGAGCCGTCCTTCGTCGGCACCGGACTCACCCATGGCCTTATACATTCGCAAAAGCCGGGCCGCCTCGGGCCTGAGTCCCGCGGCCAGGGAGGCGAGGAGGGCGGCCCTTGCGCTCGCATCTGTGGGAAGTCCGAGCGAACTCAGGAAGGCGGCCTCGCGTTCACCTTGGGCCGCGAGGGGGCGGAGAATGATGCCGGCAGGCCCCTTCTCGACCCTGGCGCGGAAGAGCTCCCCGGCGGCGAAGTGTCGGTCGGATCGCGCAACCATCGTCCCGCCCGGACCGGTCTCCCCATCGAGGGCCAGCCGCCACAGGCCCGAACCAGCCTGGCCGAGAACCTTCACTGAAACGACAACGCCGGCCCGGAGCGTGGCTCCTTGACCGGCGTCGAACGAAAGAACAGCGTGCGAACTGGGACGCGGGACCCCGGGAAGGCTTCCGCCAGTCTCGATGACCATCGCGCCCCTGACCTTGAGGGCTCAGGCCTTGGCGGCCCCGGCACCTTGCTCGGTTTTGTGCGTCGGAAGAAGTTCCTTGATCTTGGCCTTCTTGCCGATCTTGCCGCGAATGTAATAAAGCTTGGCGCGGCGGACCCGGCCGGCCTTGACGACCTCGACCTTTTCGACGCGGGGTGAATTCATCGGAAATACGCGCTCGACTCCGACGCCGTAGGAGTTCTTCCTGACCATGAAGGTACGGCCGATGCCGGCATTCTTCATCGCGATGCAGAGCCCTTCATAGATCTGGATTCGCTCGGTCTTGCCCTCGACGATCTTGAAGTGAACGCGGACCGTGTCGCCGACATTGAAACTCTCTGCATCGCTCTTAAGCTGCGGTGCCTGGATCTTCTGGATGAGGTTCATGTATCTCCCCCTTCGGTGCTTATTTCCCTGAGCAGTTTGAGGGCCTCTTCGGGAAGCCCCCCCTTCGCGAGGAGTTCGGGTCGGTACGCCAAGGTTTTACGGAGCTGTTCCTTGAGCCGCCACCGGACAATCTTCGCATGATGCCCCGACGAGAGGACGTCAGGGACTTTCATTCTACCATAATCGGCCGGGCGTGTATACTGGGGATACTCGAGGAGACAGGGGCCTGATGCCCCGCCCTCTAGCACGGGAGGCTCCGATCCTGCCCCTTCCCCGGCCGATGCCCCGCCCGCGTGGGCCGAAAAGCTTTCCTCGGCCAGGCTTTCACCCTTGATCACCCCCGGAACGAGGCGATAAACGGCATCGACAAGCACGAGGGCGGCGACCTCCCCGCTGGAGAGCACGTAGTCGCCAATCGAAACCTCATCGTCGACGTAGGCATCGATGATGCGCTGGTCGATTCCCTCGTAGTGCCCGCAGACGAGGATGAGATGGTCCTCCGCCGCGAAGTCCCTCGCCATGGCCTGATTGAGGGGGCGACCAGAAGGCGTGAGAAAGATGGTTCGGGGTGAACGACCCGAGGCCGCCCCACCCTCAGCGGCTTCGCCCGACTCGGGGGCTGGCATGGGCGCGGGGTCTGGCGCGGACGCGGGGGCCTCGAAGCGAGATCGCGCCCCCGAGGCTTCGAGGGCGCGGCCGAGGGGAGCCGGCATCATGAGCATTCCCGCTCCTCCGCCGTAAACCTCGTCGTCACACTTGTGATGCCTGTCGGTGGCGAAATCGCGGATGTTGACGAGGTCGTAGGAGATCAGGCCCTTTTCCACTGCCCGCTTCATGATCGAGCTCTCGAAAAACCCCTTCAGGATCTCCGGAAACAGGCTCAAGACGCTGATTTTCATTCGAGGGCCCAGGGGGCGAGGAGGATGGCTATTTTCTTTCCGAGGTCGATATCGCCGATGAATTCCTTGCGGAAGGGAACAAAAACCGCCGCGCCGGGCCCGAGCTTGCCGGCATCCATCGCGCGAGCATCCATCGCGCGAGCATCCATCGCGCCATCATCTATCGCGCCGGCATCCATCGCGTCGGCTTCGATTGCGCGGCCCGAGTTGGCCTCGTCGGGGCTGAGAACGACCTCGAGAAGGGGGTCTGAGCCTCCCTCGCACACCGAAACGACCTGCCCATACTGCCGCTCGCCATCCTCTGAAACAAGGAAGAGGCCGACGAGGTCGGCCACATACCATTCGTCCCGGCCGAGGGGAGCCCCGGCGGGGCGATCGACGATAATCTCCATGCCGATGAGGCGCTCAGCGGTCTCGCGTGTCGAATAACCCTCGAAGGCGAGTGTCAGCCCTCCCGCGGCCTCTTCGACGCGCGCAACCTTGAGGTGGAGCCTCGTCGCGGCATGGAGGGGCGAGGAGCGCTCCAGATCGACGCCTTTCAGCCTGAAGAAATGGTCGATTTCACCGGAATAGGAGTTCACGTGTAGGTCGCCCTCGGTGCCCCGGGGAGCCCCGAGTCGGCCTATCGCAAAGCGCCCATCCTGGCGGCTGCGGCTTTCGGCCAGGGCCGGAGCATCGGCGACGGAACTCGCCTTGGCGTGACGGGCACCCCGTTCCCGCTCTTTTTCGATGGAGAGGGCCGCCCTTCGCCAGGGATTGTCGGCGCCACCGCCCTCGCCAGGGCCGGACGAAAGAAAGGCCCCTCCCGCTCGCGGGTGGGGCCTTCCGGTTTTTCGGCCGGGCGCGCCCCGGTCCCCGCCGGAACCGAGGCTCCCGGATCCCTTCATCAGTCGAGAATTTCGAGACTGACGCGCTTGCCCTCGGGCGACGAGGTGGCGGAAAGAATGGTGCGGATCGCCTTGGCGATTCGGCCGTGCTTTCCGATGACCTTGCCCACGTCATCGGGGCCGACGCGGAGCTCGAGGATGGTGGCGCGATCCTGCTCGATGGCGTTGACCGTCACCGCTGCCGGATCGTCCACGAGGGATTTGGCTATGTATTCGACGAGATCGCGTTCCACGATAGTCTCCTCAGCCGCGGCTCGCAGGCCCTCTGCCAACAGTGCATTGGGCTTCGCGCGCTCGCGGCATCGACGAAGGCAGGGCCTTCGTCAGTTCTCCGCGCAGGGACATCCTGTCCTCGCATTTTCAAAAAAGGCGAAGAGCGATATCCTGCGGCCGACGCCTTACTTTACGTGGATTCCCTTTTTGTTGAGGAGGCCGCGCACGGTGTCGCTGGGCTGGGCGCCCTTGCCGAGCCAATCCTTGGCCTTGACCTCGTCGACGATGAGTTGCTTTTCGCCCGTCTCGATGGGGTGATAGAGACCGATCTCGTCGAGGGTGCGGCCATCGCGGGGAGTGCGGGAATCCATGATGACGATTCGATAAAAGGGACGGGCCTTCGCCCCAAAACGCTTGAGCCTGATCTTCACTGCCATATCTCTGTCCTCCTGAACGCTGCGTGGAACCTTTGGCGGTCCTCACGGGGCTCCCCTTACGACTCTGCCCTTCCGCCATCGGAAGGGCCCCCGGACGGGAAGCCCGAGCGGGTTGTTGGGTCTTTTATACAGCGAAGGGGGGCCGAAGGTCAACGCGAGGGGCCGCGACCATCATGAGGGGAGCCGGCCATCAGGGGCGCCGGCCATCATCATGACGGGCGCCGGCCATCAGGGCATCCGGATTGACAGGCGAGGCCGGCCGACTAGACTAGAAACAATGAGCAGCAAGAGGGGTCCTTCGACGGGCTTCGCCATCCAGGGCCCCGCGGTTGCGGGCTTGGCCTACTTTCTCACGCAAATGCTCGGTTTTTACTTTCCCGACGCCGACAAGGTCATAATGGGCATCTGGCCGCCGGCCGGCGTCGGTCTGGCCGCATTTCTCCTTTTACCGAAAAAGCGCTGGCCCCTCCTCGCCCTCGCCATCTTCATCGCCGGCAACCTCGCGAACATGACGATAGGTCGAAACCTCCTCCTCAGCCTCGGCTTTATGGGGGTCAATCTCCTTGAATCGTGGCTTGGCGCCCTTGTCGTGCTCAGGCTGGCCGGAGGGCCGCCACGCATGGATCGCCTGGTCGATTGCGCGGCCATCGGCGTGGCGGCGACCATCGTCAATGCCGTGACCGGGCTGGCGGCGGCAGGGCTCGGTTGGATCCTCCTGCGAAGCGATCCGATCGCCTCCTGGTTTTCATGGTGGATCGGCGACGGCCTCGGCATCCTTGTGATTGCGCCTATGATCCTGGCGGTGGCGAAAAGGGAAAGCGTCACGCGATGGCTGCGCCTTCCTTCAATCCTCGAATTCGCCATCTTTTTCGCTCTCTGGGCCATCGTGGGATGGCAAACCTTCGATGCCTCTCCGCTTCACGGATTTTACCACAATCCTCCCTACATTCTTATTCTCCTCATCTTTTGGCCCGCCTATCGCTTCTCGGCGCGGACCATTTCCTTCGCGTCCCTGGTCCTCGCCTTCATCGCCTTGACGAGCCGGGCAGTCAGCCTCGGACCCTCTCCCATGGGAGGCGAGAATGGTTTTGCGCGGCTCCAGAACATAGAACTCTTCCTTGCAATTCTCACTTTTGGCGCCTATGTCCTTTCCACGGCGCTGGCCGAACTCAGGCAAGCCCGTTTGCTGGCGGAGGATCGGCTGGCCGAGCAAAAGAGCGCCGAAGAAGGCCTAAGAGCGAGGGAAGAGCGGCTACGCGCCATCTTCGACGGTGCTGCCGACGGCATAGCCATCGCGGGCCTGGACGAAGAGATCCTCGAAATCAACGACGCGGGCCGCGAAATTCTCGGCCTGGCCAAGGATGAAAGACTGGACCTGCATCTGGCCGACATCGTGAGCCCGGAGGCCCTCGGGCGCCTCGGCCCGACAGGGGCGCCCACCAGTACCGACTCCCTGGTCATTGCCCTCATGACAACCCGCCGCCGCGATGGCTCGCGCATAGAACTCGAATCGAGGTCGCGCAAAATGCCTTCGGGCGAGACGGTCTCTGTGTTGCGCGACGTGACCGAAAGGCATTTTGAAAGGCGCCTGACTGAACTGCGGATCAAGCTTCTCGTCGTCGACACCAATGCCGGCTTTGAGGAACTCCTCGGCGCCGCCCTCGACGAGGCGGAGACGGTGACCGACTCGGTCATGAGTTTCTTCCACATGGTCGGGGGGAACCACGAACGGCTCGAACTCACTGCCTGGTCGAAAAACACCCTCGCCACGATGTGCTCGAAGAAGGTGGAAAAGGCGCATTACCCCATCGCCGAAGCCGGTATCTGGGCCGATGCGGCCCGCCTCGCCCGCCCCGTCATCCACAACTATTATCCCTCGGAAGTCGGCCGCAAGGGCCTGCCGGAGGGGCACGCGGAGATCAAGCGCGAACTTGTCGTTCCCATCATCCGCTCGGGGGTTGTGGTGGCCATACTGGGGGTCGGCAACAAGGGCATTCCCTACGACGAGGGAGACCTGCGCCGAGCCCTCGCCTTGGGCGAAATCGCCTGGGATATCGCCGACCGCAAATTCACTAAGAGCCTTCTCAAGGAAACGGAGGAGCGCTTCGCCCTCGTCTTCCGCCACAGTCCCATGCCGGCGGCCATCACCCGCGCGGAATCGGGGATATTCCTCGACGTGAACAATGCCTACATAGCACTGTTCGGCTACGCGAAGCATGAGCTCATCGGCCGCGGCTCCCGTGAGGTAGGTATCTGGGTCGACCCGGAAATCAGAAAGACCTTCGACGGTATTATCGAAGGACGTTCACGCATCGTCTCCTTCGAGGGTCGTTTCAGGAAGAAAAACGGGGAAATTGTCGAGGCCTTCGTCACCTCGGAGGGTGTGTCGATCGACGGGGAGCTCCACCTCGTCTCGCAGGTCGAGGACATCACCGAGCGCAAGCTCGCCTCCCACAAGATACAGAAGGCCCTTGCGGAGAAGGAGGTGCTCCTCCGCGAACTCTACCATCGGGCCAACAACAACATGCAGGTCATCTCGGCCCTTCTCGATTTCCAGGCCGTCGCCATCGGGGATGAACGCCTCTCGCAGGCCATCGAGGCCACGCAGAACCGCATTGGAGCCTTGGCGCTCGTAAACCGCAAACTCTACGAAGCGCAGGACCTGTCCTATATCAACCTCCGCGATTACATTGTGGATCTCCTCGACGTATTGTCCCAGGGTGATTGGTCGCATGGCCGCTCGGTCGAGATCAAGACCGACCTCGAGAGCATTCCCGTCATCGTCGACACGGCCATTCCCTGCGGCCTGATCCTCAACGAACTCATCTCAAATGTGTATCTTCACGCCTATCCCGACGGGACAAAGGGCCTGATGGAAATCGGCCTCAGGCGGCTGCCGACCGGTGAGATAGGGATGAAGGTGGCAGATTTCGGGATCGGCCTGCCGCCGGAATTCGATATCGAGCGCGACGGCAAGATCGGACTTCAGAATATCGTCGGGCTCTGTTCGAGCCAGCTCAGGGGAACTGTCCATTTCGATCGGACCAAAGGCCTCGCCTGCGAGGTCATTTTCGCCGATAATCTTTACAAGGCACGAGTGTGACCATGAAACGCAAGATATTGATCGCCGAGGACGAATTCCTTCCCGCCGCCCATCTCAGGGCGGTGCTCTCGCGGGCCGGACACGAGATAGTCGGCACCGTCGCGACGGCCAGAGAGTGCATCGACCTCGCCCGCGAAAAGGCGCCAGACGCGATTCTCCTCGACATCCGCCTGGCCGGCGACCTCGACGGCATCGAGGCAGCCAGGCGCATCAGGGAATTTTCGCAGGCCGACATCGTCTTCATGAGCGGCTACCAGGAGCTCAGCTTCCGCGAAAGGGCCATGGAGACGGGGCCGATCGCCTTCCTCATCAAGCCCGTGCTCCTCAAGGACATCGAGGCCATTCTCGGCGGCGACTAGAGGGCAGCCCCGGTCGCGCGGAAGGGCGGCCCCGGTCGCGGAGGGTCGGGCGATAAGTGTGCCGACCTTGATGCCGGCCATCACGACGAGGAATACGAGAGGAGCTCCAGCCGCGTCATCGGCGAGCCGGGATAGCTCGAAGGCCCCTCGAACTTGACGAGCGCATGGGGCCACTCGGCCTGATACCAATAGTGACTTTTCCCGAAAAAACTCCCCACCACGCCCTTGGCACCGACCTCAACCTTCCAGCAATCCCAACTACGGCCCTCCACCGCGACCGTCTCGCGGCCGAGCACCGACAGGATGAGCGAAAAGCCGGGCACGCTCTGGCTGCCCTGGAAGATCAGGCGATAGACGGGTTTTTCCTCGAAGGGAATGAGCCTGATCCGCTGCTGGAAAGGTTCGGTGGCCGAAATCTGCAGCTCGTCGGGGTCGAGGACGAGGCGGTCCTCGACCACCTCCGTGAGGCGGCGGATCGTCGTCGTGGCCGTGCGCGTCGTCACGTCGGAACGGATCAGGGCCAGGCTCAAGGCATCCAGCGTGTAGAGGGCGTCCTCGTCCGGCGCATGCGATACCAGTTCATACCATGATTTTCCGCCGGAGGATTTCCGGGCGAGTTCAATGTCGAGTTTGCCCGCGACGTCGCCCACCGAGCGCGCATACACGAAATGTTCGCGCGCCGGAAGGGATGCGGCGCTCCGCCCGGGGTAGGCGACCGCCGCTTTCGGGGCGCCCTGCGCCGAGGCTGTCGAAGAAGGGGCCAGGAGGGGGGGCGCCAGGCCCGAAAGGGCCAGGCAGATCAGCGCCAATCTCCTTCCGCGAACGAGGCTCTCTTTGCTCATGATTCTCCCTTCTTTCGCAGGGCGCGCCGCGCCGTGGCCGT
>JAJXVS010000013.1 GCA_021782015.1 bacterium
TCTCCATCGACCTGTGCCCCGTGGCCAGCGTAGTAGAAGAGGGCCGTGTCCTTGCCCTTCATCAGATTCTGGAAGTCAGCGAGAGCCCCTTCCATACCAGCGAGGTCCTGGTCGGTGCGCAGGATGACGTCGAAGCCCGCATCTTTGAGAGAGGCTGCGATGTCCGTCGCATCGTTGACGGGGTTGGTGAGAGGATTGCCCGTGTACGCGGAATTGCCGATGACGAGGGCCGCTCGGCCGCCGCCTGGTGAAACGGCGGTTGTAGCTTGCCCGTATAAGACCCCGGCAAGCGCGAATAGCAGAAGGATTATCGAGAACCTAAGAAAAGACGAACGGTTTTTCATTGTCACGCCTCCGCGACTCGATCCGAAAATTACGTGATGGAGTTTCATATACGATCTTGCCGCGGAATTTGTCAAGATTGATTGCGCCACGGAATTGAGATAATCAGGCCGGCTTGGAGACAGGACGATAGTAGGCCTTAACTGGGTCCTTGTTCAATCGTATCAGCACAAGCGAATCAATCATACTACGTTTGAATATTGACAAATATGAATGACATGGATTGAAGAGCCGATATTTTTGAGTGCGAGGCAGGCTTCTTGACAAAGATAGGTGAATACACCCAACTAATTCCAAGGTGGAACTTATGACCGCTGACGAGGCGTTTGTCACACCAGGTGTATTAGAAAATGGGGTCCTTAAAATCTCCTCAGCCCTGTCCTTCTCCAGGCTCATCGGTATTCTTGAAAACTTCCTCGTGGATGATCCGCTCGGTGGCTTCGTTGAGGTAGGTAGTCAGGGCAGCGGCCAATTGCGTGAACTCGGGCCACAGGATGTCATTGGCGAAGGTGCGAACAACCTTCAGCATTACCGTCGTTCGGCGTTGGCCGCGCAAACGGTAGGGTTTGAGGCCGTAGCGGCGGCAAAGGGCCAAAAACAGTTTGACATTCCATCCATCGCTAAGGGAGAAGCGCATCTCGATCGGTCCTTCCCGGGCTTCCATCTCGCGTTGCCTGGCCTGGATCCGATCTCGGGCGGCCTGGGCGGCGTTTCTTTCTCCCGCGGTGGCGGCCCCGGCGAACAGGGCCTCGATCTTCCGCAATTTCTCCTTGAGTTCCGCTTCTGTGGTCATTACAGTTCCTTCCACCGGAGGTCGCGCGATCAGATGCGTTCAAACCATCATCTATATTAATTAGTTATAGTTACGGCCTTGCCGATCCAATTCACCTCGGTCAGGGCGCCTTCGACATCGGCGGGAACGGAGAGCTCCCCGCTCAAGACCAAAAGCCTATCAAGACGCTGCACAAGGCGAGCCGGATCGCGCATGAAGGCCATGACCGGCATCGGCGCGGAGGGCGGAGGCCCTCCGCTTCGACGTAGCGGTCAGTTCCTTGATTACCTCGCTGAACGATTCACCGGGGCCCTTCCGCTCGGCCAGCCTTTCGTAGGCTTCCATGTCGATGGTAATGGTTTTGACAGCCATGGGGACCTCCATGCACTTAGGGTATACTTAGCGTGCGCGTATCGATCCCGAAATTCAACCTCGGCTGCCTCTCATTCGGAAGAACGAAAGGTCCCGCCTTTTCTCTCCCACGCCTCGCGGAGTACATTCGACGCACAGACACCCCGAGCCCCCGGAACCTACCGCGTGGATAATTCCCCCGCCATGGACCAGGGGCCGATAGGCCGCCCTCGAAAGGGGCCGACCCGCCATCAAGGCCGCCGGCATCGCGACAGCACATTCATGGTCGCCGGACGGTCAGCAAAGGAGTGACCATGAACGATTCCAGAGGCAGGATGCCGCCGGCCCACAACGAGCCGGTCGCTTCGTATGCGCAGGGCACGGCCGGGCGAGCTGCCCTCATCAAGGCCCTCGACGAGGCCCTCGCGCACCAGGTCGAGATCGGCCCAATAATCGGGGGCCGCGAGATCAGGACGGGAAGGACCCTCCAGATGCGTCGCCCCGACGATCACGCGCGGCTCCTCGGCATTTGCCATCTCGGCGGAGGCGCCGAGGCGGGAGCGGCGATCGAGGCGGCTCTCGCTGCCCGCCACGACTGGGCTGCAACGCCCTGGGAGGAAAGGGCTGCCGTTTTCAGACGGGCGGCCGAACTCATCGCCGGCAAATACCGCTACTGGCTCCTGGCCGCCACGATGCTGGGCCAATCGAAGACCCCCCATCAGGCGGAGATCGACGCCGTCTGCGAAAGCGCCGACTTCCTCCGCTTCAATCCGGTCTTTATGGAAGGCATCTACGCCGACCAGCCCCTCTCCACCCAGGACGAGTGGAACAGGCTTTCCTACCGGCCCCTCGAGGGCTTCGTCTTCGCGCTCAGCCCCTTCAACTTCACCTCGATCGCGGCCAACCTCCCAACGGCCCCGGCGATGATGGGCAACGTCGTCGTCTGGAAGCCGGCCTCGACGGCCCTCTATTCCAATTGGTTACTTATGAAGATCTACGAGGAGGCGGGCCTTCCGCCCGGGGTCATCAATTTCCTCCCCGGAAGCGGAAGCGCCATCTCCGAACCCATCTTCGCACATCGCGACTTCGCGGGCCTCCATTTCACCGGCTCGACCAAGGTCTTCAATTCGCTGTGGAAGCTGGCCGCCGACAACCTGAGCTCCTATCGCGCCTATCCCCGCATCGTCGGCGAGACGGGGGGCAAGGACTTCATCTTCCTCGACCCGAGCGCGGACAAAAAGGTGGCAATTACCGCGATCCTCCGCGGCGCCTACGAATACCAGGGCCAGAAATGCTCGGCGGCCTCCCGGCTCTACATCCCGTCGAGCTTCGGGCGCGATTTCATCGACGAGCTCGTCGCCGAAATCGGCTCGATCCCGATGGGGAGGGTGGACAACCTCACGAATTTCTGCGGAGCGGTGATCGACGAAACCGCCTTCGACGGCATGAAACCATGGATCGACCGCGCGAGACACTCTCCGGAAGCCTCCATCCTGGCGGGCGGCGTCTGCGACAAATCGATGGGCTATTTCATCCAGCCGACCCTCATCGGCACGACCAATCCGCGCTACGAAACCATGGAGACCGAGCTCTTCGGCCCCATTCTCACCAGCTATGTTTACGACGACAAAGACATGGAAGCCGCGTACCGCCTCGTCGACGGCACCTCGCCCTACGCCCTCACCGGGGCCATCATCGCCAACGACCGCCATGCCATCGTCAAGGCGCTCTCCGCCTTCCGCGGCTCCGCCGGCAACCTGTATGTCAACGACAAGCCAACCGGAGCCGTCGTCGGCCGTCAGCCCTTCGGCGGCGCCCGGGGTTCGGGCACGAACGACAAGGCCGGCAGCCCCCTCAACCTCCTCCGCTGGGTGAGCGCCCAGGCCATCAAGGAAAACTTCAACCCTCCGGAAGACTGGCGGTATCCCTTTATGGCCCCGTAGCCCCCGTAGGGGCCCGGCCGGCTCTGCCCCAGGCCGATTTTAGGTAATCTACATTTGCGTAGTAAATCACGCAGATTATCACATGCGAGTAACATTTATCTGTCTGATGGAAGGTGGCACCTTCCATCAGACCATCCTTCATGCGACTACAAGTCCTGTTTTCGCATGTTCTTTGAGCTCTTTTCCGCATCGACGCGGCGATGGCACGGTTCTTGCTATCTCTTCCACGCATGGAGGATACATGAACCGTCCACTTCGCATTGCTATTCTGGCCGCGGGGGCCAGCCTCATTCCGGCCGCCCTCTCCGCCCAAGACAAGGTCGCCATCAATTCGGGGGACACGGCCTGGGTCCTCACCTCGGCCGCCCTTGTGCTGATGATGACCATCCCCGGTCTCGCCCTCTTCTACGGCGGCATGGTGCGCAAAAAGAACATAATTGCCACTATCCAGTACTCGATGGCGGCCACCGTCATCGTGAGCCTCCTCTGGGTCGTCTGCCAATACAGTCTCGTCTTCGCGCCGAGTCCCGAAGGCGGCCTAGGACCCTGGCTGGGCAACCTGTCGCGTGCCTTCATGGGCGGCATCGGCGTCGATACGGTCCACCCGAACGCGGCGACCGTCCCCGAATCGGCCTACTCGATGTTCCAGCTGATGTTCGCAATTATCACGGTCGCCCTGATCTCCGGCGCCGTCGTGGAGCGCATGGCCTTCGGGGCCTGGTGCGCCTTCACGGTCTTCTGGTCGCTCCTCGTCTACGCACCCCTCGCCCATTGGGTCTGGAACCCCTCAGGCTGGCTCTTCAAGGCCGGGGCCCTCGACTTCGCCGGCGGTCTCGTCGTCCATACATCCTCGGGCGTCTCCGCCCTCGTCCTCGTCAAGCTCCTCGGCCCTCGCGCGAGTTTCCGGAAGGAGCCGGTGAGCGCGCCGGCCAACATCGGCTATGTCTTTATCGGCGCGGCCCTCCTCTGGGTGGGCTGGTTCGGCTTCAACGCGGGCAGCGCCGTGGCGGCCAACGGCATCGCCGCCTCCGCCTTCCTCGTGACCAACACGGCCGCTGCCGTCGCCGCCCTAGTGTGGATGCTCCTCGAACGCATCGTCCACGGAAAACCCTCGCTCGTGGGGGCCTCGACGGGCGCGGTCGCCGGCCTCGTGGCCATTACCCCCGCCTCGGGCTATGTCGGCGTGGGCGGGGCCCTCGTCCTCGGCGCCGTCACGAGCCTCATCTCCTTCGGCTTCATGAGCAAGCTCAGGTCGAAGTTCAAGTACGACGACGCCCTCGACGTCTTTTCGGTGCATGGCCTCGGCGGCATGTGGGGCGCCTTGGGCACCGGACTCTTCGCAAATGGCCTCGTGGCCGGTGGCGCGAAGGGGGCCTTCTTCGGCAACCCCGGACAATTCCTCGTCCAGCTCGAATCGGTGGCGGTCGCGGTTGCAATCGCAATAATTGGTACTGTCGCGAGCTGGGCCTTGGCTGGGCTCGTCACCAGGGGCAGGGTCAGGGTCGGCGCGGCGGAGCAGGCCTCGGGCCTCGATCTCTCCGAACACGGCGAAATCCTCGAGTCGGCAAGTTAGGAAGGAGAGAAGCATGATCAAGATAGAAGCCATCGTCAGGCCCGAGAGTCTCGACGCGGTGGTCGAGGCCCTGGGCACCCTCGGTCACGCGGGGCTCAATATAACGGATGTCCGCGGTCACGGCAGGCAAAAGGGCATGAAGGAGCTCTTCCGAGGCCGCGAGTACGAGAACCGATTCATCCCGAAGATCAAGATAGAAGTAGTTGTCAAGGATGGTGTCGCCGAGCAGGCGATCGATGCAGTGACGGCCGCGGCCCGCACGGGACAAATCGGCGATGGCAAGATCTTCGTGAGCGAGGTGCGGGACGCCATCAGGGTCCGCACCGGCGAGCGGGGCGATGCCGCGCTCTGAGACCGGGGCCGAAGCTCGGCGATCGGCCTCGAGCGACCTTGATTTCGCCGCCTCCCTCCGCGCCGATCGGGCCAGGCTCCTCTTCGGCATCGGGGTCGAGGCGCGAGAGGCCCCCTGGAGGCCGGGCAGGGGGAGACGGCTCGCCGGGGCCGTCGCCGAAGCCGTCGAGGAAACCGCCCTCGCCTGCTCCCGGAGGGCCGGGCCCTTTCCCGCCGGCGCCTTCCTCGTCGCCACTGGGGGCTTGGGCCGTCGGGAACTGGCCCCTCATTCCGACCTCGATCTTCTCGTAGCCTTTTCCTCACCCCCCGAAGCCGCCAGCAAGGACTGGGCGGCGGCCTTTATGCGCCTCCTCTGGGATTGCGGCCTCAAGGGCAACCTCGGGGTGCGCACACTCAGGGAATGCAGGGCCGATGCCGACGAGGATTTCGACTTTCTGACGGCCCTCGCCGCGGGTCGACGCCTTCTCGGTGAGGTAGAAGCCTGGGATGCCTTCCTTTCGGAGCTGCGAAAGAAAAAAGGGGCATCGGCCCTGAAGCGGATACTCGCCGACGACGAGGCCCTCGCCGATTCACTTTTCGGAAAGGCCTGGACTATGGAGGCGAGCCCGAATCCCAAAAGAGGCGCCGCCCTGGAAGTATACGCACGGGATCCTGACATCAAGGAGGGTTTCGGCTCCCTCCGTTCCCTGCACAGAATGGAGTGGCTCGGCTTTTTCGCCTCTCCAGATGGGAACCGAAACGACTGGAAGTCCCGCCTCCCCCCCCGCGAGGTGCGGAGAACCGAGGCAGCCTACGATCTTGAGCTCTGGCTCCGGATCCGCCTCCATGACCGCAAGGGAAGGGAGATGGACCTCCTCGGCCATGATGACCTCGAGGCGATCGGCCGCGAATCCGGCGTCGTGGCGAGTGGAGCCAGAGGAGGCGCCTACGAGGCGGCCTCGCTGGGAAGCCTCCTCGTGGCCGCGCGGCGTCAACTGGCTTGGTCGGAATTCGCGCTGCGCTCGGCCTATCGGAGCCTTGTGGTGCGGAGGGGAGTGCCCCGCCCTCGCCTCGCGGAGCCTAAAGCATCGCCCCCGACCGCCCATCCCACAGGGATGTTCCTCGACGATTTCCTCCCGATTGGGCGAGGCGAGACGGGGATCGACGCCAGCCTCATCCGTCGCTGGCGCGAAGACAGCGGAGCCAGGGCGTCTCCGACGAGACCTTCGATCACCGATCGTCCCTCTTTCGAATCCCTGCGGAGCCTTCTCTCCTCTCCCTGGGCGGGGAAGGCCTTCGCGGCCCTCGACGCCGCCTCGCTCCTCGGTGCCTTTCTCCCGCCCTGGGGAGCCGCCCGCGATCTCTGGCCGACGGCTTCCTTCCACGACCGCCCCCTGGGAATACACAGCATTAGGTCCATCAGCGTCGCCGACCTCCTCCTCGGGCCGGACCGGGAGGAGGCTCGCCGCTTTTCGCCCCCCCTCGCCGCGATCGCCGGGCGCTATCTCGAGACCTCCTGGATCGCGAAACTCGCCCTTCTCCTCCACGACCTCGGCAAGCTTTTCCCCGGCGACCACGCCAAAAACGGAGCGGCCCTCGCCGAGGAGTTCCTTGCGCCCCTGCCGACCGAGACCCTCATCAAGGACATGATCGTATCCCTCGTGGAAGACCACCTCCTCCTCTCCTCGGCCTCGCGCCGCATCGACGCCGGAGCCGAGAGCGTCCTCGAAGAACTCGCCGCCGAATTCGCCTCGCGGAGCTACCCGGAGGACAACTTCGGACTCCTCGCAATTATAACGGCCTGCGACATGGCGGCCACGAATCCCGAGGCCTTCACCGGCTATCGAAAAAGGCGCTTTGAGGAACTGGTCGCAGCCCTCGACGTCCGCCTCGCCTCGGGAGAAGGACGCTCGGCGCGGGAAAAACTGTTGGCTGCAAAACTTGGGGAATTGGATGAGCTTTGCGCGGACGCGGCCGAAGACTCCTGCAAGGACCTCAGGGCCTTCGCCCTCAGCCTCGGCGAGCGGTACCTTCTCACCACTCCCGCCGTGCGCATCGGGCGCGATCGCGAACTATGGCGCGCGAACGGTCACGAGCGCATCGATCTCGAAGTCGGCGCCGAAAACGACCACCTCAGAGTCCGCATCATCGCGCCTGATGAAAAAGGCCTCTTCGCCTCCCTCTCCGGCATTCTCCTCGCCAACGGGGCGGACATCGTCAGCGCCGACATCCATACCCTCGAAGGCGTGGCCATTGACGAGTTCCGGGTAACCGAAGTGTTTGGCAACGATCTTCTGGCCGCCGCCATGGCGAGAGAACTCTCACTCTGGGTGGCCGAGCTCGACCGCTCGCTGCGGCACTACCTTCTTCACCCGAACGAGCTCGCCCTCCACGTCTATGGCCTCGAGCGCGCCTCAAGAAAACCGCCCGCAATCTTCCGGGCGCCGGCCAGGGTGGAATGGACGCGCGAAGGCGAGGGCCTCCGCTTCGATATTTCCTGCGGCGACCGCCCCGCCCTCCTTTACGATCTCGCCCACCGACTCTCGGTGGCGGGCTTCGACACGAAGGCGGCCTGCATCGAGACACACGGTTTCCGCGTCCATGACAGCTTCCATGTCAGCACCCCGCCCCGGCCCGCCGCCATCGGCGGGAATGCTGTCGGTGGGAACGCCATCGGCGGCGAGGCCGACGGCCTCGATACCGAAGCCCTCGACGCCTTCGCCGCGGAACTTGCCCGCACCTGCGAAGGTCAGACAATCTGGCCGAATATCTAGACTAGATAGTTCTTATTTATTATGAAATATGTGTCATGATCTTGCATCGTAAAGCGCCTGTCAAGCGCTGCGGGAGAGGCCTCCTATTTCCCCCTCATGCCGACCTTGTCCGCGACCCAGATGAGGAGAAAGAAAAGTCCCAGGGTCGAAAAGACACCGATGAGGCCGCCGGCCGTCACGGCGAAGGCCTGGGCGAGGACGCTCGATTCACGCAGGGTCGCGATTAGCCCATCCATGGTCGGCCTCCTTATTTCGCGAAGAGGGGCACGAGCGCGAGGACCATGCCGCCGGCGATCACCGACCCGAGCTGGCCGGACACATTTGACCCAATTGCATGCATCAGGATGATGTTGCCCTTCTCCTCGTCGTTGGCCATCTTCTGCACGATGCGTCCCGACATCGGGAAGGCCGAGATGCCGCAGGCCCCGATCATCGGGTTGACCTTGCGGTCGTCGGGGAGGAAGAGGTTGACGAGCTTGGCGAAGAGGACACCTCCAGCCGTGTCGAAGACAAAGGCGACCAGGCCCATCGCGAGGATCATCAGGGTCTGCAGGGTGAGGAAGTTGGCCGCCACCATCGACGAGCCGATGGTGATGCCGAGGAGGAGGGTGACAAGATAGGCAAGCTCATTCTGCGCCGTCTGCGAAAGCCTTTCGAGGACACCCGACTCGCGAATGAGGTTGCCGAACATGAGAGAACCGACCAGGGGCACCGAGATCGGCGCCACGATGCCCGAGATCATGGTCACGGCGATTGGGAAGACGATCTTGAGCCACTTGGGCGCGTTCGACTCGTGGTAGACCATGTGGATGCGCCTCTCCTTCTTCGTGGTGAGGGCGCGAATCACCGGCGGCTGGATGAGGGGCACGAGGGACATGTAGGAGTAAGCCGCCACCGAGATCGGCCCGAGGAGATTCGGGGCGAAGAGGCTCGACACGAAGATGCTCGTCGGGCCGTCGGCCGCCCCGATGATGCCGATGCTCGCCGCCTCCCTGAGGCTGAAGCCAAGCATGGTGGCGACCAGCATCGTGGCGAAGATCCCGAACTGGGCCGCCGCTCCGAAGAAGATCATGAAGGGATTGCGGAAAAGGGGGCCGAAATCGATCATCGCTCCCACGGCGACGAAGATGAGGAGGGGAAAGAGTTCCGTCCTGATGCCCATGTCGAAGAGCACTTTAAGGAAGCCGTTTTCATAGCCGGCCACCGTCGGCACCCCGGCGATCGACAGGGGCAGGTTGACCAGGATGGCGCCGAAGCCGATGGGAAGGAGGAGCATCGGTTCATAGCCCTTTTTGATGGCAAGCCAGATCAGTGCAAAACCGACCAGGTACATGACGAGCTGCTGCCAACCGAGGGAGGTAAAACCGATAAAAAGCTGTTCCATGGGAACTCCGATTCGGACGAGTACGGCAATCCTAGTCCCGCGAAAGGGATCGAGGAAAGTCGGAATCCTTCCTACACGTCGCCATAGCGCCAAGGGCCACCGCTACCCCATCGAGCGGCCTCCATGCTAGCCTTGGCCATCATGGACAGGAAGCTTCGAGTCGCCGTTGGTCTCTCCGGCGGCGTCGATTCGGCGGTCGTCGCGGCCATGCTCCATCGCGCGGGGCACGAGGTCGTGGGTCTTACGATGAAAATATGGAGGGACGATCGTCCCCTGCCCCTTCCACGAGAAGAAGGCTCGAAACAGGGCTGCTACGGCCCCGGCGAAGACGAGGATATCGCGGTCTCCGAGCGCCTTTGCGAATCCCTGGGCATTCCATATCGTGTCATCGACCTTTCCATAGACTACGAACGCCTGGTCCTCGACTATTTTCGTCGCGAATACCGGGCAGGACGAACCCCCAATCCCTGCATCGTGTGCAATCGCGAAATGAAGTTCGGCTTCCTTCTCGAAAGGGCGAGGGCTTCGGGACTCGACTTTGAGGTTTTCGCCACGGGGCATTACGCCAGGATCGTCCAGAGGGATGGGGTCAACTACCTCGCCCGCGCGACCTTCCAGGCCAAGGACCAGAGCTACTTTCTCTACACCCTCGATTCGGACCTGCTCTCGAGGGTTCGCTTTCCCCTGGGCGAGCTCGACAAGGCCCGGGTCCGCGCCGAGGCAAAGGCCCTCGGCCTCGAGGTGGCGGACAAGGCCGAAAGCCAGGACTTTGTGGCCGGCGGCGACTATGCGCCCCTCTTCGCGGACAAGCCTCCACAGCCCGGCGATTTCGTCGACACGGAGGGGAAGGTGCTCGGCCGGCATCGCGGTCTTCCATATTACACAATCGGTCAACGCCGAGGCTTGGGCCTTTCGACGGGGCCCGATCCCCTCTATGTTCTCCGCCTCGACGCGGCGACCAACCGGATCGTGCTCGGCGGAGGCGGAGGGCTCTTCGCCGACGGCCTTGTCGCCTCTTCCTTCCGTTTTCAGAGTTCCCCTCGCCCGACCGGCGAAATGCGGGCCTTTGCCAAGGTGCGATTGGCAGGCCTTCCCGCCCCATGTCGGGTCATACCCGGTGAGGGAGACGAGGTCAGCCTCATCTTCGACCATCCGGAACGCGCCATTGCCCCGGGCCAGTCCGCCGTCCTGTACGATGCGGATGGTCTCATTCTCGGCGGGGGCGTCATCGATCGTCCCCTGGCCCTCGTCGAATGAAGGGGAGGGGCCTCGGCCTGGTCTTCGGGCTCATCGCCGTCGCCGCGTTGGGGGCTCTGGCCTTCGTAAATCGTCCCCGAACCGAGATCGTCGTCGCGATGGACCAGGCATTTGAGGCGATGCGCCCCGGCCTTGTCGCCCGATTCCGGGCCTTCGACCCCCTGGGCAATCGCCTGACCTACCTGTCGCTTCCCGTCGATAACGCCCCGTCGACCCTCCTTCACGAGCTGGAAAAGCGGAGGCTGCGGCCCCAGGCCATCGTCGCGAGTCCCCTCGTCGCTCGGGCCCTGGTAGAGGGAGCCGCGCGCAACAACGCACAACCGCCGGCCCCGGTCATCGCCCTCGAATGGTCAGCGGGGTCAGGCCAGAACAGCCCAGGCCTCCCAGCCCCCATCGGACCCATCCCCTCCCCGACCGCTTCCATCCTCTCCGACCCCGTCCCCGCCGCCCGCAGGCTCGGTCGGGCCCTCGGCTCCGTCATCGCGGACTTGCGCCGCGGAAGTCCGAGACTCGGGGCACCCACGGCCTCCGCGGTCGGCGCGATTATCTGGGAGAGCGGCCCGGAGCGGCCCGAGGCCGAGCGCAGGGCCTTGGAAGAGACCTGGACGGCCGCGGCCGGCGATCCGCCCCTCGAACTGGTCCTCCAGCCCAATGACCCGAACTCGGACAGTCAGCTGCGAGATCTGTTTTCCAAGGATATCCGGGCGCTTTTCGTCGATGCGGGCTCCTATGGGCCGGAGGCCCTCGATCAGGCCGACGGCAAGATCACGATCATCGCCGCGGCATCGGGGGCGGCGAGGGCCGCTTCGGATGCCTGGCCTCACGCGGCCCTCGCCCTCGAACCGGACGAGGCGGCCATTGTCGCCCTCATTCGGTCAAAGCGGGCGACGGGTCTTCGGGGAGACATCGCCATCGCCTCGATCGTAAGGATTCTTCCCGGAGCCGCCAAACTCCGGGATTTCGATATAGCCGCGCGGCTCGCCGCGCATTAGCGCCGAACGGGGCCATTTGGAGGGCCCCGGAAGGGCTATTTCCGTTTGACAATAGATTATCGCGAAAATATACTTCAATCCAATCGTCGGCATGGCCGACGGTACAGGTAAAGGAGCTTCACGGATGAAACACAACTTTGCCCGAACGCTCTCCTTGGCGCTCGTACTCCTGTCGTTCGGAGGAGTCCTAGGGCTCTTCGCCGATGAGAATACGGTCAATCTCGAATCTGCCGTCATACAGGACTTTTCCAATCCCGACGCGCAAAACTGGTTCGTGATGGGTTCAAAATTCGCCACCAAGGGCTTTCCGCAGATCGCATGGGCCAAGGCATGGCCCCAGGCCGTGTTCGGAACGAACACCGGATCCAAGGACATCCGGTCTCTCGGAGTAGCGATGCTTTTCGATCGCCAGGAGTACAATTGGGTCGACATCATTCCCGGAACCAAGGGAAGCGACCCCAAGGCAGGATGGACGCCCAAGGAGTTGCCGCTTCCGGGGCGGGTCAAGATGCTCGACCTCTGGGTCTGGTCAGGCAACTTTGATTATTATCTTGAAGCCTATGTCCGCGATTATCAGGGCATCGTCCACGTCATCGACATGGGCGACCTCAATTTCGTCGGCTGGAAGAACCTCCGGATCAACATTCCGGACAGTGTGCCCCAGTCCCGCAAATATCTCCCCAAGAAAGAGCCGCTCAGCCTCGTCAAATTCCGGATCTGGACACGACCGACCGAAGTGGTCGTCATTCCCACCAACGATCCGAACGCCACCGACATGGACAAGGCCGTCAAATTCTACTTCAGCAACATCAAGGTGCTTACCGACACCTTCGAGACGCTCTATGATGGCGACAATCTGACCGACCCCGCGCTTATCCAGTCGACATGGGGTAACGCCTCGAGCGGCAAGTAAGGGAGAATGGAAATGAAGCACGCAAAGATAGCCACTGTCGCATTGCTCGCCTTCGCCCTTCTCGTCGGACTCCCCCTCTTCTCGCAGGCCACCAGCACGGGAACGACGGGCGCAGCCTCCACTGCCGCGACCACGGGTTCGACCGCCGCAAGTTCCACAACCGCGGCCTCGACCTCAACAGGGTCGACGGCGACGGCCTCCGGAACGACCGCGACGACCGGGGCCGATGTCGGCAGCCCCAACCCCGCAATCATCGGCATCGATACCGCCCAGCAGAAGCTCAAGGAAGTTTCCGTCGACAAGTTCGAGGAAGAAGGCTTCTGGATTCCCTCGATTTCCCCCGATGTCGGTTTCATCACCGACCGTCTCTTCCTCGGCAGTCCCGCGGGCAAGGCCAACGATCCCCTTCCTGACGAACGCCTCCTCAACATCAACAACAAGGTAGCCGACACCCACGTTCTCGGCGTGCGCGTCGAATATCTCCATCGCGGATACACCGATTTCGAAATCAGGGCACAAAAGCCGATTCCGATCGAAGGCATCACCAAGACCCTTTCCGTGTGGGTGGTCGGCAGGAACTACGACAATGTCCTCAAGATCATCATCGAGGATTTTTTCGGAAGGGAATATGAGCTGCCCCTCGGCACACTGAATTTCCAGGGCTGGAAAAAGCTCACGGTCGCCGTGCCTCCCCAATCCCCCGACGGAACGTCAGGCATTGTCCAGCGCAATTACCATTACAACAACCGCATGGGCATCAAGGTTGTCGGATTCAAGGTTGAATGCGATCCGATGCAGGCCTATGGCTCCTATTACATCTACTTCGACGACCTTCGGGCCGTGACCGATCTCTTCGCCGAGGACAATCGCGATCCGGACGACATGTCCGATTCGTGGTAGGCTTCAGCATTCCTTTCGGGCCCTCCCGCGGGGAGGGCCTCTTTTTTTCTTTCCGACGCCCGGAGTATGAAATGACTATTGATGAAATCCATGAAGCCCTTAAAAGGGTCTACTTTCTCAAGGGGCTCTCCGACGAGGAACTCCATCTCCTTGCCTCAGCCTGTTCCGAGGAGTCCTTCGAGGCCGGCGCCACCATCTTCGAGGAAGGCAGCATCGCCGATCGTTTTTACGTCCTCATCGAGGGGCATGTGGAAATCTGGAAGGATTTCCGAAGCGAAAGCCCCAAGATGCTGGCCGTCCACGGCCCCGGTCATTTCTTCGGGGAGATCGCCCTGATAGACGAATTGCCCCGCAGTGCCACCCTGATCGCCCGAGACAGGCTTGTCGTGCTCAGACTCGCACGCGACGATTTTCGCCGCCTCATCGCCGAGCGCACCTCGATAGCCCTCGCCGTGATGACGGGCATTTCGTCTCTCATCAGAAGTTCGAACGAGATTTTCGTCGAAGACCTCCGCAAGCGGAATGTCGAACTGGAAGAGGCGAACCGAGCCCTCGCGCGAATTCATGACGAGCAGATAAAAATCGAGAAGCTCTCCACCCTCGGCAAATTTTCCTCGCTGATCCTCCATGACATCAGAAATCCCATTTCAATGCTGAAGGGCCAACTCCAACTCATTGAACTGGAGTCAGGCGATACCGAAAAGGTGGCCTCACTCGTCAAATCCTGCATCGTCGAGGTAGGGCGCCTCGAGCGACTCGCGAACGAATTTCTCGATTATTCGCGGGGTGAAATTCGCCTCGAACTGGCTCCTACCAACGCCACGGAGCTGCTGATGCGTCTCTCGTCCGCTCTCAGGGAGCGATTCGCCTCGGCGGGCATCGGCATCGAGACGAAGATCGAGTGCGAAGAATCCCTCCTCCTCGACACCGAACGCGTGCTCAGGGCCCTACACAACCTCGCGGACAACTCTCGCAAGGCCATGATCGGCCGCAAGGGCCTGCTCAGGTTTGTGGCGCGCCGCGAAGGGGGGTTTCTCGTCATCGAGGTTGCCGATACGGGCGAGGGCATGGCACCCGACGTCCTTTCCCATGTCTTCGAGCCCTTCTATTCCGCCGCCAACCGCGGGGGAACCGGCCTCGGGATGCTGATAGTCAGGAATATCGTCGAGGCCCACGGTGGCACGATCCGGATCGAATCGGAAGAGGACAGGGGAACCCGAGTCTTTCTGTCCTTCCCCTTCCCCTCCTTTATGAACACGTAAAGCGCAGGCCCCGTCCGGAATTCAACGAGGGCGAATCGGTGGCGAGAAATCGGTGGCTGACATTTGCTGTAACCAATGTTACGGCATTATATTGCAGGTCCAAGGAGATCATCGATGAACCGAAGACTTGCTAGCACGGCGTTGTTCTTGCTTCTCGCAGTCACCGCGGCCATGGCCCTTCCCCTCGCACCACAATCGGCGAGGCCCGGCATCGACGGCACAATTCGCGCTGGCGAATACGCCGATGTAGTCACCCTAAACGGAATAGAGTTCGGCGCCGCATTGTCCGACACTGGAATCTTGAGCCTCGCGATCCGGGCTCCCACCTCGGGCTGGGTCGCCATCGGTTTGGGAACTGGCATCATGGACGGGTCATGGATCCTGATGGCCTACGAGGCCAATGGGAAGCCGGAATTCAGCGAGCAAAAGGGCATATCCCACTTTCACCGGCCCATCACCGATACAAGGCTTATCGCCCGGGCGGTCAAGACGGCCGGCGGTTCAACCACACTCGAGTTCCAGGTACGGCTCTCGGATTTCGAAAAGAATGGCCGCCTTCCCGTCATACTCGCCTATGGCAGACACGCCGATTTCCGATCCTACCACGAGGCCCACGCGCAGACCGTCCTGACATTCTGAGCACCTCGCGAGGGCGGGGACTCGAGCAGCCCGCGAGGGCGGGTACCCGAGTCCCCCTGAGGGAGGGTGTCCGGCCCGGTACGGGGCGGCCCGGTACGGCGCGCCCCGGTCCGGCCAGGGATCGTCTAGGCTGTCGGGTCGCCTCCTCAAAGCCTTGGCGCGAAGAGTCCGAATGCGTTGGCAGACACTTTATCGGCAAGGGCCCTGGCCGTCGTCCCCCTGAGGGCGGCGGCCTTTTCATAGGTTCGGACCACGTCGAGGGGACTCGAGGCCTTGCCACGGCGGGGCTCGGGGTTCATGTAAGGCGCGTCGGTCTCGAGAAGGAGTCGATCATCGGGAACGATGGCGAGGGCTTCTCTGAGCGGCTCGGATTTCTTGTAGGTAAGGTTGCCCGCGAAGGATATCCAGGCGCCGGAATCGAGGAAGGCGCGGACCTCCTCGGGCCCATAACCGAAGCAATGAATTATGACGGGTATGTCGCGAGCTGCGGCGCCTGCGACTCCTGCGGCGCCGAGGGCGTCGAGGGTCGCCTTCGCGGCGTCGCGGCTGTGCACGATCAGCGGGAGGCCGAGCTCCACCGCGAGTTCGATCTGGGCCGAGAATAATCGCAATTGGGTCTTTTCGTCCGCTTCCATATGGTGGAAGTCGAAGCCGCATTCGCCGATCGCGGAAACCCGGACGCCCTGACGCCCGGCCGCGGCGATGGAGGCGCGAAGGGCCTTCATCGAAGCATCAGGATCATCGAGGGCCGGCCTCCCCGGCCATACGCCTGCGGCGAAATGGAGCCAGGGCGGCAGGGCAAAACGGCCATCGGCGTCGGGGGCGATCCCGAGAAGCCCGGCCGCGAGGGCGATGCGCCGCGGTAGGTCGTCGACGTCGGTGCCGGGATCGAGGAGGAGGGCCGGGTTGCCATCGCCGGCCTTCACGCCGGCGGCGGCATTCGCGTCCGCGGTGGCGTTAGCGCCGGCAATGGCATTCGCGTCCGCGAAGGCCGCCAGAACCGCCTTCGCCCCCTCCTCGCCCAGGCTCTCGGCGAATTTCTCGACATGGGCGTGGGTATCGGTGTAGACGGTCTCCATCAGCTGCCGCCGTCCGCGGAGAAGACGAGCCTTCCGCCCTTCGCGTCGACCAGGACCTTGGCGCCCTCGCGGACCCGTCCGGCGAGGACCTCGGTGGCCAGGGGATTCTGAACCAGGGCCTGGATGGCGCGCTTGAGGGGCCGGGCCCCGTAGTGGGGGTCGTAGCCTTCCTCGGCGAGGAAGGCCTTGGCGGCGGCCGTAGCCTCGACGGTGATGTTCCTGGCGGCCAGGCGCAAGGCGAGGAGGCCGAGCTGGATGTCCACAATTGCGAGGATTCGGTCCTTGCCCAGGCGCTCGAAGACCACCGTCTCGTCGATGCGGTTGAGGAACTCGGGCTTGAAGGAGCCGCGCAGAAGCTGCTCGACGCCCTTCCTCACCTCGTCCATGTCCTTGGCCTCCAGGATGAGGTCGGAGCCCACGTTGCTGGTCATGATAACTATGACATTCTTGAAGTCGACGAGGCGGCCCTGGCCGTCGGTCAGGCGGCCGTCATCGAGGAGCTGAAGGAGGACGTTGAACACGTCGGGATGGGCCTTCTCGATCTCGTCGAAGAGGACGACGCTGTAGGGCCGCCGGCGCACCGTCTCGGTGAGCTGACCGCCCTCGTCGTAGCCGACGTAGCCGGGGGGCGCGCCGATGAGGCGGCTCACCGAGTGCTTTTCCATGTATTCGCTCATGTCGATGCGCGCGAGGGCCTTTTCGTCGGCGAAGAGGAATTCGGCCAGGGCCTTGGCGAGCTCCGTCTTGCCCACGCCCGTGGGGCCGACGAAGAGGAAGGAACCCAGGGGGCGGTTGGGGTCGGAGAGGCCGGCCCGGTTCCGCCTGATGGCGTCGGCCACGGCCCTGACGGCCGGCTCCTGGCCGACGACACGCTTCGAGAGCCGCTCCTCGAGGTCGAGGTATTTTTCGGCCTCGCTCGCGAGCATCTTCGAAACAGGTATGCCCGTCCAGGTGGAGACCACCCGGGCGATGTCCTCTTCGGAGACCTCCTCGCGAAGGAGCCTGTTCTCCTCGGGTTCCTCGTTCATTTTGGCCGAGACCTCGTCGAGGCGTTTCTGCGCCGCGATGAGCTTGCCATATTTGATCTCGGCCGCCTTGGCGAGGTTGCCCTCGCGCTCGTAGCGCTCGCCCTCGAGACGCAGGGATTCGAGCTCCTCCTTGAGCTTGCGGATTTCGCCGATCTTTTCGCGCTCGGCCTCCCAGCGCAGCTTCATCGCGTCGCGCTTCTCGCCGAGTTCGGCCAGCTCGCGCTCGAGCTTGGCCAGGCGATCGAGGGAGGCCGGATCGCTCTCCTTCTTCAAGGCCTGCTTTTCGATGGTGAGCTGAAGGAGGCGGCGCTCCGCCTGGTCGAGCTCGGTGGGCTGACTTTCGATCTCCATCTTGATGCGGCTCGCCGCCTCGTCAACGAGATCGATGGCCTTGTCGGGGAGGAAACGGCTCGTGATGTAGCGATCGGAGAGGGTAGCGGCCGCGATGAGGGCCTCGTCGCGGATGCGCACACCGTGGTGGACTTCGTAACGCTCCTTGAGCCCGCGTAAAATCGCAATTGTGTCTTCCACCGAGGGCTCGGCGCACATGACCGGCTGGAAGCGCCGCTCCAGCGCGGCGTCCTTCTCGATGTGCTTGCGGTATTCGTCGAGGGTGGTGGCTCCAACGGCCCGGAGCTCGCCGCGGGCGAGGGCGGGCTTGAGGAGGTTGGAGGCGTCCATCGCGCCCTCGGCCGCTCCCGCGCCGACGAGGGTGTGGAGTTCGTCGATGAAGAGGATGACCTCGCCCTCGGACTTTTGGATCTCCTCGATCAGGGCCTTGAGGCGCTCCTCGAACTCGCCGCGGAATTTTGAGCCCGCGACGAGGGCGCCCAGGTCGAGGGCGAGGAGCTTCTTGTTCTTGAGCGAATCGGGAACGTCGCCGGCGACGATGCGCCGGGCGAGGCCCTCGACCACGGCGGTCTTGCCGACGCCCGGCTCGCCGATGAGGACGGGATTGTTCTTCGTGCGCCGCGACAAGACCTGCATCACCCGCCTGATCTCCTCGTCGCGGCCGATGACCGGATCGAGCTTTTCGGCCCGTGCGAGGGCGGTGAGGTCGCGGGTGTAGCGTTCGAGGACACGATACTTTTCCTCGGCCTCCTGATCGGTGACGCGCCTGTTGCCGCGCACGGACTTGAGGGTTTCGAGGATGGCCGTCTTTACGATGCCGAACTTGCGCAAGAGATCGGCCGTCGCCCCCTCCCCGCCCGCGAGGGCGAGGAGGACATGCTCCGCGGCTACGTACTCGTCCTTCATCGCCTCGGCTTCGGCCTCGGCCTTGGCGAGGATTTTGGAGGCGGCGGGCGACAAATACACCTGAGCGGCCTCGCCGAAAACTTTGGGTAGGCGATCGACGAGGGCCGTGGCCTCACGGACGAGAGCGGCCCGATCGGCGCCGATGCGGTCGACAAGGACCCCTCCGACGCCTTCCTCCTGTTCGAGGATGGCGAGGAGGAGGTGCTCGGGCGCGATTTCCGAATGGTCGCGCTTTCGGGCTTCTCCCGACGCATCCTGGATGAGTTCCTGGGCCTTGAGGGTGAAACGATCGTAGTTCATGGGTATGCCTCGTGCGCGAAATGTTGGTTATGCCTTCACGCTATGCCTTAAAAATACGAAAAGGAGGGCGGCAACGACAAGGCTCGGGGCCACCCCGCACCACCCCGCGCTGCATCTCGCTGCACCTCGCCGCCTCTCGCCGCCTCTCGCGGCCTTGGCCAAGAACCGGATAAAGTCATCTAGCTAATGGAATTAGCTCGGTTTATCTATATGCAGGGGCCTGTAGAGATACCCTTTCTGTATTGACGACACCTATGGAGAAGTTATAATAGCCGCCCAATAAGGTAGAATTTCTGCATCGCCGAGAATCGAGGCTTTTATGCTGAATCGCTGGAGAGTAAAAATGGAGGGATGCAGATGAAATCTGAGAATCAGAAAACCATACTCGTTGTCGAAGATGAAGCGATCATCGCTCTCCTGGAAAAGAAGCAATTGGAGGGTTACGGCTACGCCGTTCATCACGTGAATAGCGGCGAAAAAGCGGTAAAAGCGATCATCGACGACGCGCTGCCGGCCGACCTCATCCTCATGGACATCGATCTCGGCAGCGGAATAGATGGCACACAGGCAGCCCAACAGATCCTCGACCACAAAGATGTCCCTATTGTCTTCTTATCCTCGCATACGGAGCCGGAGGTAGTCGAGAAAACGGAAAAGATAACTTCATATGGGTACGTCGTCAAAAATTCCGGTATTGTCGTACTCGACGCCTCGATCAAGATGGCCATCAAGCTCTTCCATGCGAAAACCGAACGCAAGCACGCATTGGAACAACTGCGAAAAAGCGAGGAACTCTACAAGAACCTATTTGATTCGATTCCAGAGAGCGTTCTTCTTATCGGCGCGGATAGATGCGTGGTCGAAGCGAACCGAGCCTCGGCCAGCCTCCACGGCTACCAGTCGCCCGAGGAGCTCATCGGTTTCGACACGCGTTTGCTCATTTCATCGAAGGATCGAGAACGGGCTTCGCAAGTACAAACAGACGTGCTTTCCGGAAAGGAGACAGCCCCCCGGCATTACACCGAGGTGCGACGCGACGGCTCGGAGTTCATTGGAGAGATAATATCGACGACCTTGTACGACCCCAAGGGTGAGGTCCTGGGATATATAGGGATTACCCGAGATATCACGACTATCGTGCAAGCCGAGGAATTGCTGCGCGAGAGCAGGCAAAGATTGGAATTGGCCACATCCTCCGCCCAACTGGGAATCTGGGATTGGGATATCGTGAACAATTCGATGTTATGGGATGACCAGATGTTCAAGCTTTACGGCATAGCCGAAAGGCCGGATTCCTTTGGAGTAGAATTCTGGAAAAAATGTATCCACCCTGATGATCTCTCCACCGCCTGGGAGGCATGCGAGGCTGCCCTTCGCGACGAGAAGAAATACGACATTGCGTTCCGTGTAGTACATCCGGATGGGACAATCAGACTGCTCAAGGGTGATGGGCTAGTAGTGCGAGGAACGGATCGTAGCGCGATTCGTATGATCGGCATAAATCAAGATATCACCGAACACGGGAGAGCGGAGTAGGAAATCCCAATAGGGCCTCCCTTCGACGCGCCCTCATCGACGCCTGTCGCAGAGCCGGCGGCGAGGAAGAGGCTCACCCAGGCGAAGCAACCAATTAGGTTGTAAAGGTAGAATTTGAGGGCGTTCATCTTGCCGATGCCGGCCACGAAGGGGACGAAGGTGCGGATGATGGGCATGAAGCGCCCGCCGATGAGGTAGTCCACCGTATTCTCGGCTCCCCCTCGCCGCCTCGACCAAGAACAGGAGAAAATCGGCGCGAGAGCGGAAATGTTGACCAGGCGAAGAGACCGGACTATATTAGGTCATATGGAGACCATCACGATTTCCGCCTTCAAGGCCAGAATTTCCGAGGAACTCCGCAAGGTGCGCAAGGGATCACGAATCATCATCGCCGACAGGGAAACGCCGGTCGCGATGGTTTCTCCCATCGAATCCGAGCCGGCCCTCAAGATCAGGCGGGCGAAATCGACCTTCGCCCCGCCGCCGCCACCCGAGGCGATCGCCCACGATCCCCTGGAATATCTTCTCGCCGATCGAGGGGAGGGGTGAGGACCTACCTCGATTCTTCCGTCCTCCTCCGCTATCTCCTCGCCGGGGACGATCGCCTGCGTCGCCTCGACGGCGAGGCGAGGCTGGCATCCAGCGAACTTATCAGCATCGAATGTAGGCGCGTACTCCAGAGGGAACGCCTCGAAGGCAGGCTCGACGACGAAGGCTACTCGCAACTCGCCGCCTTGCTCGCGTCCTTGCTCGATGGAATTGACATAATTGAAATGACCGAGGCTGTAAAGCGAAGGGCCGGGGATTCGTTCCCTACGATCGTCGGCACGCTGGACGCCCTTCACCTTTCATCTGCCCTCATCCTGAGGGATGCCGAAAAAGTGGCAATTTCCATTCTCAGCTATGACAAACAGATGACGACCTGCGCCCTCGCGCTGGGTTTCGGCCTGGTATAGCGCGCCGAGCAAAGCGACCGACCGGGGCGGCTATAGCCGGAAAATCCGCCCTCATGCGCCGCCTCATTCCGCCTTCGGGCCGCCCTCAGGCGTGGGCCCTCGCTCAACCCTTTGACGCGCCTTCGCCTTGGGTCGTCCCGCCTTTGTCCGCCCCGGCGCCCTTGCCTTTCCTCGCCCTGATGGCCGTCACCACGGGCGGTATGAAGGACACAACTATGATGCCCAAGGCCACCAGGCTGAAGTTGTGCTGCACGACGGGCACCTGGCCGAAGAACCAGCCGGCGGCGAGGAAGAGGCTCACCCAGGCGAAGCAACCAATTAGGTTGTAAAGGTAGAATTTGAGGGCGTTCATCTTGCCGATGCCGGCCACGAAGGGGACGAAGGTGCGGATGATGGGCATGAAGCGTCCGCCGATGATCGTGATGCCGCCGTATTTTTCGTAGAAGGCGTGGGCCCGATCGAGGTAGTCGCGGCGGAGAAAGCGGGATTTTTCGGAGTGGAAGATCGCCGGACCGATGCGGAAGCCGATGAGATAATTCACCGTATTGCCTGCCACCCCCGCCATGGTGAGAACGACCCAGAGGACAGCTATATCGAGGCCGCCCTTGGCCGCGAGGGCTGCGAGGGCGAAGATAAGCGAGTCGCCGGGAAGGAAGGGCGTCACGACGAGGCCGGTCTCGGCAAAGATCACTAGAAACATCAATAGATATGTCCAGCCCCCATATTGTTCCAGGAGGGGAACGAGGAAGCGGTCGACATGCAGGACGAGATCGAGAATGTTGGAAAGGGGGGGCATCGGTCCTCCGGAAGCTGAATACTATGCCGAGGGCCCCTTCGGGGTCAACGCGGCCATTGAACAAGGAAGAGGATATCGCATAGAGTGCCTCGCCTCGGCCTTTGCGCCGGAGAAATCGCGGTCACAGTCCCCCGCGTAATCAAAACTGGAGGTTCCCATGAACAGGGAAAATCAGTCTTTCTCGTCGACCTATCTCATCCTCCTCGGTCTCTTCACCACCTGCCTCCTCGTGTCGAACGTCATCGCCGGCAGGCTCATGGAGGTCGGCGGCATCGTCCTTCCATCGGCGGTCATCCTCTTCCCGGTCACCTACATCCTCGGCGACGTCTTTACCGAGGTCTACGGCTTCCGAAAGACCCGCCTCGTGATCTGGGTGGGCTTCGCGGCGAACCTCCTCATGTCCCTCGTGTTTCTAGCGGCCATCGCCCTCCCCGCCCCCGGCTTCTTCACGGCCAAGGATGCCTATACGGCTGTCCTCGCGACGACGCCCCGGATGGTCCTCGCCTCCCTCCTCGCCTATTTCACCGGAGAGTTCGGCAACTCGATCACGCTCTCGCTGCTCAAGAAGGCGACGAAGGGCCGCTTCCTCTGGACGCGGACCATCTCCTCGACCGTCGTGGGCCAGGCCTTCGATACGGGCATCTTCATCTTTATCGGCTTTGTCGGCACCATGCCCCTCGCCGTCCTCCTCCAGATGATGCTCGCCCAGTATCTCTTCAAGGTCGCCTACGAAATCCTCTGCACGCCGATAACCTACGCCGTGGTCGGCTCCATCAAGAAGAGCGAGGGAATGGATACCTTCGATGTCGGCGTCGCCTACAACCCCTTCGCCCTTGGAGGCAAATGATGTCCGAACCGCAGTTCAAAGCCCTCGGCCACAAGGTGACAAGCCCCGAGCGACGGCTCGAAGTCTTCCCGACGCCCGAACATGTGCGAAAGGTCGTCCTCGAGGGCGACGAGTTCACGAGCCTCTGCCCCGTGACGGGCCAGCCGGACTTCCAGACAGTCCGCATCGAATTCGAGCCCGGTCCCTATTGCATCGAAAGCAAGAGCCTCAAGCTCTATCTCTGGACCTTTCGCGAGGAGGGCCATTTTTGCGAGGCCCTTTCCGCCCTTATCGCGAAGGACGTCTGGGAGGCGGCACGGCCCCGACGGGTCACGGTGACGGTCATGCAGCGGCCGCGGGGCGGCATCAGCATCATGGCCGAGACGAGCCTGCCCGATCCGCTCGCCTAAGAGCGCGCGACTGGGGCGAATCGCCGTCCGGAAGGAAGGGGCGCCACACTTGCCGGAGCGGGGCGCCGCACTTGCCGGAGCGGGGCGCAGCCCTTGCCGGAGCGGGGCGCCACACTTGCCGCGGCAAGCGGCCTCGAGTACCTTCGTCCGCATGGAACAGAAGATCGTCATACTGCACGGATTTACAGCGGATGAGGCCGTCGCCATCATGAAGGCCGTCAAGACGACCGTGCCCGGCGCGGCCGACGTGGCCGTCGCGACAAGCACCGAAACCAGCCTGAATTGGAAGCTTTCCTACCTCGTCGAACATATTGCCGAGGAACACAGGCAGTTTCGGGAGATGCGGACGAGGCAGGCGACGAAAGGCTGAAAGGGTCGACTAGCGAGGGGCCCTGCGAGCCCTGCCTCGTCTTCGCCTTCGCTTTCCTCCGCAAACCTCAATCGATCTCGAACTCGGGTATCCGCTTTTTGAGCTCCGCGACGAAGGCCCCTCCGGACACCCCTTCGCGCAGGGCGAGAAACACGATATTGTCCCTGCCCGCAATCGTGCCAAGCACTTCCTCGAAGCCCATATTGTCGAGGGCGAGTGACACCGAATCGGAATGGCCCGAGTAGGTCCGGATGACCACAGTGGTCCTGTTCCAATCCATGGAGACATATCCGCGGAGAAAATCCTCCACGTACTGCCTTTCGGTCGCCTCGCGTTCCTCCTCGGAGGGCAGGCCGTAATAATAGCTTCCATCGCCGTCTGGGATCTTCGCGACCTTGAGGAATTTGAGGTCTCGTGACAAGGTCGCCTGGGTGACGATATAGCCACCATCCCTGAGGTGCTTGAGAAGGAGTTCTTGGGAATCGACCCTCTTTTCTCGGAGAGTGTCCTTGATCAGCCTGAGGCGATCCCAGCGGCTCACGATCGGGGCCCCGTGGGCGCGGTCTTCTTCGATTGGCATGGTTCTACTAAAGACATGGAGGAAGCCCTTTTTCAAGCACGCCGCTTCTTTCTTGGCTTGATGGGGCAGGATGACGATATTTATAGGTAGGTCTCCGCCGTGAGGCGGACCCGAACGAGGCGGAATGAACGACGAGGTCGAGTCCTCGAACGACACGAATGAAGCACCCGCGAGCCCTGGAGCGGCAAACACGCCCGCCTCAGACATCGAAGGTCTCGCCGCTTCCATTCTCGCTCTTCACAGGGGCAATCCGGGCGACGGAAGGGTCGACATCCAGGTTGCCGACGACTGGATGAGCGCTACCGCCTCCCTGTACCCGCCTGCCGATGACGGAAGGCCCCTGACCTGGGAACTCGTGGCCGAAGCCTTGGCCAGGGCGGGCGTCACGACGGGCATTCTCTGGGATGACATCAAGGACAAGCTACTGGAATGCAATCTCGAACGCCGAGGCCTCCACGATCTCGTCGTGGCGAAGGGCATTCCGGCGGAAGAAGCGACACCCGAACACGGGGAAATCGATGAGCGTCTAGCTCCTCGCGAGCAGTTCGCCTCCCGCGACGCGGTGCGGGTCGATTTTCGCGACCTTTCACGACTGCCCGTCGTGCGGAAGGGTGAGAAGCTCGGCAGCTTTTTTCAGGCCACGACCGGGCGCTCCGGACAGGATATTCGCGGCAAAGCGGTCGAGCCTCCCCATCGCGAGGTGGAAAACTGGCGGGCTGGCGCCAATGTCCTCGTCCAGGACGGCCTTCTGGTGGCGGCCGTTGACGGGCTTCTCAACCGCGACAACCATCAACTCAGGGTGGAAGAAGTCTTCGTCGTCAAGGGCGGCGTCGATTACCATACCGGCCACATCGTTTTTCCCGGCGACGTGGTCGTCGAAGGCAAGGTGGGCGACGGCTTCAAGGTCTGGTCCGGAGCCTCCAT
>JAJXVS010000267.1 GCA_021782015.1 bacterium
CCCAGTCTTTTTCGGGCTGGACGGATTTGAACCGTCGATCTCTTGGTCCCGAACCAAGCGCGCTAGCCCCTGCGCTACAGCCCGTAAAAAAACCCCGTCGTGTGACGGGGCTTCGGGAGCGACGGGGCTTGAACCCGCGATCTCCGGCTTGACAGGCCGGCGCGATAAACCAGCTTCGCCACGCCCCCGTGTCGTAACCGACGAGAAGAGAGTATGCCGAGGGCGGGCCCTTCTGTCAAGTGCGCCCACCCTCAGCTTTCACCCTCGCGACGGCCTCGTGTCCTGGGTCGGTTTGAGGAAGGTGAACAGCACGAAGGCCACGAGGGCGAAGACGATGAGGTAGCCGAAGGCCGCGATGAAAAGGCCTTTGAACAGATCGACGAGGACGCCGATGACGAGTGGGGTCACGAGGCCGCCGAGCTGGGCGGCGAAATTGACGAGGCCGATCGCGCTGCCCGCGACGCTGCTGGGCAATCGCTTCATGAGGACGGTGGGCATGTAGGGCACGATGAAGCCGAGGGCCAGGCTGAAGATGGTTTCGTAGAGGATGAAGAGGGCGACGGTCGGGCAGGTGTACATGAGGAACAGGGTCGCCGCCGCCAGCGCCGAGGCGATGATCGAGAGGGTCTTGTTCGCCGTCGGCTTCAGTTTGTCGAAGGCGATGCCGCTCAGGTACATGCTGGCCAGGGAGCCGACGCCGGGTATGATCTGGAGCCAGCCGATGGACATGAGGCTGAGACCCCGGGCCTTTACGAGGTAGGAGGGAATCCATGATGTGGTACCCCACAACAATGTATAAACACTGAAATTGACAATTATCAATTGCCAGATCATCGGCATTCTGAGGAGCTGGCCGATGCCCTTCGGCGCGGAGGTTTTTTCGGCCCCGGAGGTCTCATCCTCCGCTTCTTCCACCGGTCGCGGATTGAGGAAAAGGAGAAAGAGCGCCACGATGACGATGCCGACTCCTCCTATGACGTAGAACAGGCCCCTCCAGCCGACTTTCGTTATCAGGACCCCCGAGAGGATGGGCACGAGGACTGTCATGATGCCGCCCGAGGAAAGGAGGATGGCGATCGCCCTTCCCCGCTCCCGTTTCGGGAACACCTCCGAAAGCATCTTGAAGGCCGCGGGAGAAAAGCTGCCTTCCGAGAGGCCGAAGAGGACGCGGATGCCCAAGAGGGAGATGAGGGACCAGGCGGAGCCGGTCAGTCCCGTGAACACAGACCAGACGAAAACGATGATGAGGAGCACTTTTCGCGAACCGAAGCGATCCGCCAGCCAGCCCCCCGGTATTTGCATGATGACGTAGCCGATGAAGAAGCTGCTCAACACGAGGCCGATGAGCGACGAGGAGAAGCCGAACTCCTTTCCGAGCGGTATGACGGCGAAGCTCATGGCCAGTCGGTCCATGTTGCCCAGGCACCAGCCGAAGAAGAGGAGGAGGAGGATCGCGATCTTGGATCGTCCTTTCCGGCCGGTCATTGTCGCGCCCGCGGTCATGGTCGCGGTGCCGATGGATGTAGTTGCCACGTTTTCACCTCCTGGAATTCAAAACACCTTGCGGACGCGGCCACATGGGGCCGGAGCCCCGACTGAGGCCGGGAAAGACCCCTTCATAGAAATCTAAGAGCCGAATTTTGTGCACGAACGCACGAAAATATGAACGTATGAACGTATGAACGTATGAACGTATGAACGTATGAACGTATGAACGTATGAACGCATGATCATATGATCATATGAACGCATGATCATATGAACGCATGATCATATGAACGCATGAACGCATGAACGCATGAACGCATGAACGTATGAACGTATGAACGTATGAACGTATGAACGCATGAACGCATGAACGCATGAACGCATGAACGTATGAACGTATGATCATATGAACGTATGATCATATGAAAACAGTACCGCGTGATTGGCTAAATCTCTGTCGAGCGCATGCGCCAAGGGACCGGAACCGGGGTTTCCGATTTCCCGGAAACCCTCAGTCATCGGTGACTCCGTTTCGGGTTTTCAACCACTCCATGGCGGCGCCCGCATAGGCGGCTGCGCCGACGTGGAGGGCCTCCTCGTCGAAGCGGATTTTGGGGTGGTGCTGCGGGAAGGTATAGCCGGCGCGAGCGTCGCCGGCCGCGAGTGCCATCATCGTACTTGGTACTTTTTCCGCGATGAAGGCGAAATCTTCGGAACCCATCATCCTCGGGCCGGGGATTCCGGTCAGGACCGACCGGCCGCCCAGTATTTTGGCGAGGCTCCCATGGACTTCCTTCGACAGGGCCTGGTCGCTCGCGAAGGCCGGAGAGCCCCGTCGATAGGCGATGGTGGCCTCGCCCCGGAAGCAGCGGGCCTGGGCCGTCGCGATTTCCTCGAGGCGCTTCTGCACGAAATCGCGGTCTCCGGGGCCGAAGGTGCGCACCGAGCCGCCGAGGACGGCTGTATCCGGAATGACGTTGTGGGCGGCCCCACCGCGCATGTAGCCGACCGTCAGGACGACCGGTTCGGAGGCCCCGACTTCCCGGCTGTTGATGGCTTGCAGGGCGATATGGGTGTGAGCGGCGATGTTGAGGGGGTCGACCGAGAGGCTGGGCATGGCCCCATGGCCTCCCTTGCCCTGGATCACGATTTCGAAGGTGTCGCAGGCAGGCGCGATGTAGCGATCCTGGGGCACGATGAAGGTACCTGTTGCGAGGGGTATGCCGGAAAAGACGTGCAGCATGATCGCGGCGTCGACGCGGGGATTTTCCAACACTCCCGCCTCGATCATCGACTCGGCGCCGTGGGCCGTCTCTTCGCCGGGCTGGAACATGAGCTTGACCGTCCCGCCCAGTTCGCTCTCGTGCCGCTTCAGGAGTCTCGCGGCGCCGAGGAGCATGGCCGTGTGGAGATCGTGGCCGCAGGCGTGGGCCCGGCCGTTTTCGGAGCGGAACTCCAGGCCTGACTCTTCGACGACGGGAAGCGCGTCCATGTCAGCCCGAAGGAGGATGACCTTGCCTACGTCACCGTCACCGTCACCGCCCTTGCCCCCGCCTCCGATGGTGGCGACGAGTCCGGAACGACCGCAGGATGTCGGCTCACAGCCCATGGCCTCAAGCTGCCCCCGCACGTAGGCGCTCGTTTCCGGCAGGTCCAAATCGATTTCGGCGTGGGCATGGAGAAAACGCCGGTGCCGTCGAATTTCCTCCTGGAGCTGCCTGGCCTCCTCCAATATCAAACTCATTTCTTTGCCTCCTAATTTGGCATGGACGATGCTGTGGACAATGCAATGGTCAATAGAAGACCTTTTTGGGCTTTTAGGTCTTTTTTAGTCCTCTTGGATCGGGTATACTTTTGCTTATGCGTCTTGTCAATCAAAAAGAGTGGCGCCGCCTCGCGAAAACCCGGCCCCTCGTCCCATGAAGATCACCATCGCCTTCCTGGCGAGCGCTCCCTTCCACCCCTACATGGACGACGTCGTGCGAGAACTTGCTAACTATTGTGATATTATTTTCGTGACGGCGGCCACCAACGATGAGGCCGATCGGCTGTACGGGGAGTACGCGCCGAGGGTCGATTGCTTCATCTTCAGCGGGAAGATTCTGTACTATGCGGTGACCACGAGGAGGGGCGACCTCGAGAAACCCATCTATGTGCTCGACGACCAGAAGGGCGACATCAAGGATGTCTTTCTCGCTCTCCTTTTGGCCGACAGGAACTTCGATTTCTCGCGGGTCTTCGTGGATTTCGCCTTCGGTTTGAACGGCTACCTCGGCATCAAGGAGATGCTCCCCGAGAAGGAATGGCCCCATTTCAGCGATGTGGACGAGGGGGGCCTGGAGACTTTCGCCGATGTCGAGAAGTTGTGCGACGCGATCAAGCGACGCCATTACGAACTCCATCGCGCGGGGCTGGTCGACCTTTCGCTCACGCGGCTCGGGTTGTTGCCGAAAGAATTCGAGCGGGACGGGATTCCCTACCGTTATGTGTACCCTTCAAAGGATTATATTCTCAATTTCTTCCTGCAGATCGTCAGCGCCTTCAATTCGAACCAGCACGACGCCGGCCTCGCGGGCTCGATCGTCATAATTCCAATGGAATCGGCGGAGGGGGCGGATGGAGGGCGGCCGGCGGCGGCTGGGGGCCCAGTGCGGCCCTCAGCGGGGCTCGATGCGGCCCTGGCCTCCCTCGTGCGGCGACACGGTTACGATTTCACGGTGCAATGGGACGGGGGCACGGCGGTTGTCCTCACAAAGCTGAAGGATCTGGAGGCCTTGACCGGGGGTTTCGCGAACGGGAGCTTCAAGGAGGCGATCGAAGGCGAGGCGGGCCAGAGGACCGCGATCGGAATGGGCGCGGGTCGCAATTTCTACCAGGCTAAATTGAACGCGCTCAAGGCTGCCGAGCTTTCGCGGTACCGTTCGGGAGAGATGTACTACATCTCGGAGACGGACCGGCTCGTCGGTCCCCTCGGAGCGAGGGGCACGCCCGGCGTGGTGGCGGTGGGCGAGCTCCGGGTCAGCCCCACGGAGCGGCTGGTGGAACTGTCGCGAGGCCTCCACGTGGACCACCTCAGCCTGCAAAAGATCATAATACTTACCAAGATGCGGCAATCGACGCGGGTATCGGCCGACGAGCTCGCCGCCCATCTCGGTGTCACGCTGCGCAGCGCCAACCGCCTGCTCAACAAGATCGAGGCCAATGGGGGGGCGACGAGTTTCGACGAGAACCTGGTCGGCGGCCGCGGCCGGCCTCGTAAGTACTACGACATTACCTTCAAGGAATAAGGGCGCAGCCTGAGCGAGATCGGCGCCGCCAGCGCGAGGTCGGCGCGGCTTGCGCGGGATCGGTGCCGCCGCGACGTCGCTTGCGCTGTCGGGGCGATGCGGCCCTCAGGTCGGCAGGATCACCGCGCCGGACTTCTCGTCGTTGCGCTGGACGGGCGAGGCCTGGACCTCCAGGAGGTCGCCGGGCTCGAAGGGCTCAGCGTCGTGGGCCCGCCTCAGCATCGAGTAGCCGAGATTCGAGCAGCCGTACTGGCCGAAGGATCCGTCGGGCAGCGCGAAGGGCTCGGAGACGACGCGGACGAGGATGCCGTGGTTGACGGCGCGGGCCCGGCGTTCTCTTTCGCTGGGGTGCTGGTCGACGACGGGAGCGGCCACCGGTCTCGCGAGGACTCCGCGCGCGGCCCAGAGGTAGGAGAACACGGCGCGTTCCTTCGGGAGGCCGGCCTCTTCGGAGCGAGCGCGGAGCCATGCGGGCGCGCCGTCGGCGTCGACGCCGAAGTGGCACCAGGGGAACTTGTCGCGTTTTCTGGGCATGACCACGGGATG
>JAJXVS010000268.1 GCA_021782015.1 bacterium
TGTCCCTGCGCGCACGCACCGTCTCGATGAAGGATTTCACGCGGATCGACATCGGCCCGCGGATCTCGCCCTCGTCGAGCTTGAGCACGAGAAGGGACTTGCCGGCCGTGGTCGACAGGATGCGCGTCATCTCGTCGGTGATGATGGCATCGTGGCCGCAGCCGAAGCTCACCATCTGCACCACCTCGAGATTGTGGTGGCGGGCCCCGTAGATCGCGGTGCCGAACATGCGCGCGTGGAAGGTGTTCGTGGTGTCGGCCCGGACGCCCGTGAGTTCGACCTCGTCGATGCCCGGCAGGGCCTCGTTGATGAGGACCGGCACGCCGAGCCTCGTGAACTGGGCGGCCAGGCCGTGATTGACGAGGGGATCCGTGTGATAGGGCCGTCCCGACAGGACGACGGCGAAATCCTCTGTCCCCTCGAGGCTCGAAAGCACGCGCTGTGCCTCGTCCTTCAGGGCCTTGTCGATGGCGGCCATCGCCTGGTCTGCCAGGGCGATCGCGGCGACCGTGGCCGTTTTGGCCGTGCCGAAGGTGGCCTTCATCCAGCGTGCGAGTTGGTTCTCGCGGCGCGCCACATCGTACCAATGGAAAACAGGGCGATCGAAGGGAACGTCGAAGCGCCGCGAAATCTCGTGGCTCTCGTCCACCACGAGGGGATAGCCCTGCACGACCGCGCAGCTGTGCACCGAGCGGGCGCTCTCGTTTTCCTTCGGGATCTTGATCATCATCGGCATGAAGATCCGGTCGACGCCCTTGGCCGCCAGGTCTTCCACATGGCCATGGGCCAGCTTGGCCGGAAAGCAGACCGTGTCGGAGGGCACGAAGCGAAGGCTCTCCTCGAAGAGCCGGGAGGAGCTCGGCGCGGAAAACACGACCTCGAAGCCCAGCTCGGTGAAGAAGGTCTTCCAGAAAGGCGCCGAGTTCCAGAACTCCAGGGCTCGGGGAATGCCGATGCGCATCGCGCCCGGCTTGGCGGGTTTTTCGGGCTTCGAGAAGAGGAGGCGCTCCCGCATCGCAAGGAGGTCGGGCACCGCGTCGATGCGGGCCTGGGCCGACTTGAGCCTTTCGCGGACCGCCGGATCGCGGACATCGCCCGTGATCTCCCCGCGTTCGCAGCGGTTCCCCGTCACGAACTCGCTCCCGTCGGAGAAGCGCACGATGGTGCGATTACATGAATTGGTACAGAATTTGCAGATCGAGGAGGGCAACTTCTCGTAGCTGAAGGCGTCCAGGGCATCGAGGCCGATGAAGGTCGAGGCCCAAGCGGGCCCGCCGGTCCCGGCCGGCCCTTCACCCCTTCCCGTGCCCGCCGTCGCCGAGCCGGCCGCTTCGGCGTGCTTCTTCGCAAGCAAGGCCACGCCGATGGCCCCCATCTCGCCGGGGTGCGGCGGCCTCAGGACCTTCGCCCCCGTGTGCTGCTCCAGCGAACGGAGGACCGCGTCGTTGCGGAAGGTGCCGCCCTGCACGAGGATGACCTCGCCGAGGGCCGCGATGTTGGGCACCCGCACCACCTTGGTGAAGATGTTCTCGACGATCGAGCGGCAAACCCCGGCCATGATGTCCTCGGACTTCTTGCCGTTTTTCTGCTCGGTAATAATAGAGGAATTCATAAAGACCGTGCAGCGCGAACCGAGCTTCGAGGGATCGCTCGAAGCGAAGGCCATGGGCGCTATCCTCTCGACGGGAATGCCCAATGATCGCGAATAGGTTTCGATAAAGGAGCCGCAGCCGGCCGAGCAGGCCTCGTTGAGCACGATGCTCGTCACCACCCCGTCGGCCACCGAGATGGCCTTCATGTCCTGGCCGCCGACATCGAGGATAAAAGAGACATCGGGGGCGATGCGCATGGCGGCCTCGGCGTGGGCCACGGTCTCGACGGTATGGAAGTCGGCGCGGAAGGCCTTGGCGAAAAGGAGCTCGCCGTAGCCCGTCGTCCCGACGCCCTTGATCAGCAAATCCGCGCCGCCCTCGCGATAGCGATCGCGAAGGCCCAAAAGGCCCTTTTTCATCACGTCGAGGGGCTCGCCCTCATTCGGGGCGTAAAAGCGCCAGAGGAGCCTGCCATCGTCGTCGAGGAGGACGGCCTTGCTCGTCGTCGAGCCCGCATCGATGCCGAGCCAGCCCTCCACCCGGCCACCGCGGGGCACCGGTTCCGGTTCGTAGACCTCGGCCGGGTGCCGAGCCCTGAAGGCGGCGGCTTCAGCCTCATCCTCGAAGAATCGGGGAGCGATCTCGCCCTCCCCCACCTCGACGCCGGCCCCCCGCTCGCGCAGAAGGGCGACGGCACCCAGGCCTTCATAGGCGCTCTCCTGCCCCTCGAACATGGTGGCCACTGCGAGGGCCGTGCCGAGGGCCACGAAGACCTCGGGCCGATCCGGCACGATGGCCTCGCCAGCCCTGAGGCCCAGCCTCTCGATAAAGACGCGTACCAGGCTCGGATTGAAACAGAGGGGCCCGCCCATGAAGATCACCGGCGGCCGAATCTCCATGCCCTGGGCGAGGCCGCCGATCGTCTGCTTGGCGATGGCGTGGAGGGACGACAGGGCGATGTCGGCCTTGGGCGCCCCCTGGTTGAGGAGGGGCTGTATGTCCGTCTTCGCGAAGACCCCGCAGCGCCCCGAAATATCGTGAACAGTTACACCCTTTTCGGCCAGGGCGTTGAAACCCTCGGACTTCATCGCCAGGAGCTCGGCCACCTGGTCGATAAAGGCCCCCGTGCCGCCGGCGCAGGAGCCGTTCATCCGCATGTCAGTGGCGAGCATCTCGCCCCGCTCCTCGTCGTGGGTGAAGAAGATGACCTTCGCGTCCTGGCCGCCTAGCTCGATGGCCGTGTTGACCGCTGGATGGAGGTCGCGGATGGCGATGGCGTTGGCCACCACCTCCTGCACGAAAAAGGCGCCGATCGCCTTCACGATGCCCGAGCAGCCCGAACCGCAGGCGGCGACGCGGAACTCAGCCTCGGGAAAGAGTCGATGCGCCTCTTCCAAGAGATCCGCGGCCACATAGGCCTGCCTCGCCTCGTGCCGAAGATAGCGGGCGTGAAGAAGACTGCGGGTACCCGGATCGACCACGGCGATTTTGACCGTCGTCGAACCGATATCCATGCCGACATGAAGAATCCTCGCGCCCATCGCCCTACGCCTCCCGATTCGATGCTAATGCCTGCGACAAAATCCTTCGGCCGCGAAACATTCAGTTATATGGTAGCAATTTCGGGCGGCAACGAATAGAGGCGATGGCCGCGTTCACCGGGAATTCATGAGGGTCGCGCCGATGTCGCGCATGACCGCCTCGTCGACCTTCACCAGCTCCCGATCGTAGGTCAAAAGACCATTCGTCTCCTGCTCCACGTCGGTGAGCTGGGTGTAGACAGCCGCAGCCAGGCCAAGGCCAATCTTCGGGCCGAGCTCCCCGCGGAAAAATTCATAGAGGGCCGCCTCGAGGGACTCGCGGTCGGGAAAGCGCCTATAACCGAATTCCTTTTTCCTCGGCCAGAAACGCCCCGGCATGCTCCAGGTAAATCCGCCATACTCGGACAGGAACCAGGCCCGTTTCCCGCCGGCGACCACGTCGCGAGGCGGAGCGGGCAGACTCCGGTCATAGCGATGGATCGAGGAAAAATCGCCGCCGCCCTGATCGTACCAGCCCGAAGCCTCGTCGACCGGCCGCCCCGGGTCGAGCTCGCGCACGAGATCGCCCATCGCGCGCGCGTCGAACTGGCCCCAGCCCTCGTTGAAGGGGCAAAAACTCGCGATGGCCGCCTCACCCCTCAGCATTGTGATCATTTCGCCCAACTCGCGCCGAAAGTTCTCCCGATAGGAGCGGCCCAGCCCCCCGAGGGCGAGGCGCGTGACCGGATTGCGGTCCCTGGGCCTGAGGCTCCTGATTCCCGGAGCCCCGAAGACAAAGGGATTGCGGCTCTGCCCCCCGCTCGGCATATCTTGAAAAACGATCAGCCCCAGCCTCGCCGCGTGCCAGTACCAACGCGCGCTCTCGACCTTCGCGTGCTTGCGCACCATGTTGAAACCGAGGCCTTTGGCGGCGACGAGGTCGGAGGCGAGGGCCTCGTCCGTCGGCGCCGTGTACAGCCCGTCAGGCCAGTAGCCCTGATCGAGGACCCCGTGGAGGAAATAGGGCTCGCCGTTCAGCGTAAAACGCCTCCGCCCCTGCCCGTCGCTCCCTATCCCGAAACTCCTCCAGGCAAAGTACGAAGTAAGACGATCGCCGCTCGAGGCCTCGATGGCCAGTCGATACAGACGAGGTCGCTCGGGGCTCCACAGTTCGCCCCCCACGAAAGGTATAACTTCGACCTTTCCGAGACGCCCGAGGCCTTCGGCGATCCCATGCGGACTTTCGGCGTCTTCAATGGAACTGCGGCCCCTCGCCGACTCGATGCCGAAGGCCCCCGCGCCGCCCCCCAGCCCCTCGACCTCCTCGATCCGCCAACGAAAGTCCCCCTCCCCTTCGACGCTCAACCTGAGCTCGGAGGCCGCCACATCGGGCCGCAGCTCGAGGCCCTTCACCGCCCCCGCCAGGAGGGGCTCGAGCCAGACCGTTTGCCAAATCCCGCTCACCGCCGTGTACACGATGCCCCGGGGCCTGAGCGACTGCTTGCCGCGGGGCTGGCTCCCCCTGTCGCTCGGATCGACCACGGCCACAAGGAGCTCGTGGCTCCCCTCAAGCCGCCCGAGATCGAAGGAAAAGGCAGAATAGCCCCCCTCGTGGGCGCCTACCCGCTTCCCGTCGAGCCAGACCTCGCAGGCCCAGTCCACGGCGCCGAAGTTGAGCGCGATCGTCGCCGCCCAGGCCCAGCGCGCTGGCACCTGAAACTCGCGCCGGTACCAAAGCCGCTCTCCCGGAAGGAGGGCCCGCATCACCCCCGAAAGACTCGATTCGATGGCGAAGGGCACCACGATCGCTCCATCCCAATCGCCTGCCCGCGGCGCCCCGGTCGGCGCTGCCGCCCCGGTCGGCCCGGCCGAGGTCGGCCGAATCGCATAGTCCCAGCGACCGTTCAACGACAGCCACTCGCTCCGTTCCAGCCTGGGCCGCGGGTACTCAGGCAGGGGATTGTCGGGGTCGACCAGGGAGGTCCAGCGAGTGGGAAGTGGGCAGGAATCGGCAAGGTGCAGCATGCGCGCAGTATAGCAGGACCGGGCTGACCGCGCAAATCTCATAATTATTTTATTACTTGTGCGTATTTTCGGAGTACCTGAAATGTCCCGGTAGCCGTTTTTCCATTGACATTTTCGGGGGGCGCAGCTCTAGCGGCGGCTAATAAACGAGTGAGCCGTATTTTAGAAAAAGAAGC
>JAJXVS010000014.1 GCA_021782015.1 bacterium
TCGCTCGGCCGCGACACTCAGCGCGACAGCCCCGGAACCGACGCAACACTCATGGATGCGGGGCGGACGGCCTCGAAGGGCCGCCAGGCGATCCCCGAGCTCAAGGGCCAGCTCGACAAGGAGCTCGGTATCGGGGCGGGGCACCAGAACATCCTCGTTCACGAAAAAGCTCCGCCCGAAGAATTCCTTTTCGTGGGTGATATAGGCGACTGGCTTGCCCTCAACGCGCTGGGATATGGCCTTTTCGAAGCGGGCGAGGGGTGCGGCTTCGAGATAGACATTCAGGCTCGAAAGCAGAGCCTCGCGCCGAAGACCGAGGATGGATGCGAGAATGAGGGAGGCGTCGAGGGATGGCGTGGGCGAGGGGTCCTGTGCGGCATTCTGCCCGGGTCCCGGCGACGCCGACGGCGAAGCGGCGAGCCTCGCCCTGCCCCACCCCAGCGCCTCGGCCCTTGTCATGGGAAAATCATTCCTCCCCGTTGTGGAGGAGCTCCTCCCGCGCATGAAGGACCAGGGCGTCGACGAGTTCGTCGATGTCGCCCTCCATGCAGAGTTCGAGCTTGTAGAGGGTGAGGTCGATGCGGTGGTCGGTGATGCGGTTCTGAGGGAAGTTGTAGGTGCGGATCCGCTCCGAGCGGTCGCCGGAACCGACCATGCTTTTCCTCTCGGCAGCCCTTTCGGCCTGGCGCTTCGAATCCTCCAGCTCGAAGAGGCGGGCGCGGAGAATGCGCATGGCCTTCGCCTTGTTCTTGATCTGGCTTTTTTCATCCTGGCAGTGGACCACGAGGCCTGTGGGAAGGTGGGTTATGCGAACCGCCGAATCGGTGGTGTTGACACTCTGGCCGCCGGGTCCGCCCGAACGCATGACATCGATGCGGAGGTCCTGGTCGCGGATGTCGATCTCGGTCTCCTCCATTTCGGGAAGGACCGCGACGGTGACGGCGCTCGTGTGGATGCGGCCCGAGGCCTCGGTCGCGGGGACGCGTTGAACTCGATGCACGCCGGATTCCCAGCGAAGTCGCTCGTAGACCGAGTCGCCGTTCACAGAAAAGACGATTTCGCGAAAACCCCCGAGGCCGGTTTCGCTCGAGTCGAGGATCTCGACCTTCCAGCCCATCTTGTCGGCATAGCGGGTGTACATGCGAAAGAGGTCCGAGGCGAAGAGGGCGGCCTCGTCCCCCCCTGTGCCCGCGCGCACCTCCATGATGACCGATTTGTCGGCCAGGGGATCGCGGGGAACGAGGAGTTCGCGCAACTTCACCTCGAGGGACTCGCGCTTTGCCTCGAGTTCGCGCAGTTCTTCGCGGGCCAGGTCGCGCATGAGAGGATCGCTCTCGTCGTGGACGATGGCCTTCGAGCCATCGATGCCGGCGAGGACGGACAGCCACTCCCGATGCGCCTCTTCGATGACGCCGAGACGGGAGCGTTCGCGCATGAGATCGCGAAAGCGCACCTGGTCGCGGGCGATTCCAGGATCCGCCAAAGCATCCTCGACCTCGCGGTAACGAGCCGCGACGGATTCGAGGCGTTCGATCACGGCAGATCCTTTTCCGCGAAGGTGGGGCAGGCGAAAATGGCTATTTCCATGCCCTCGCCATCGGGGGCGGAGACCTCCGCGATCGACGCGATGAGGCGCTTGCGAATTACGCAGTCCTTGAGATGGAGGCAAATGGGGCAGGCCCCGTTGCCTCGGGGATTCAATTCGAGGGTCATGGGGGAATGGTACCGTGAAGCTGGGGCTCCGGACAAGGCGCACGCTCGTCATCATTTGTGTGGCCGCCCCGAGCGCGGACGCCTGGGTTGGGCCGCCATCGGGGAAGCCACCTTCTTTCAGGGCGTGAAGAGGGAGGCCTCCATCACCCGAAGGTCGCCGGGAATAAGGGGGGCGAAATCCATGCGCTCGAGAACATCGCGCCGAACATCGACCCCTGGGGCCACCTCCGTGAGCATCACCCCCCGCGGCGTGAGCCGGAAGACCGCGCGTTCGGTGACATAGACCACTTCCTGACCGTGCTGCAAGCCCTGGGGACCTGACCAGGTGATCTGCTCGACCTTTTTGACCAACTTGCGCACTTCTCCCGGTCGAAGCACCTGCAACATCCCCTTGCCGATCTCCAACTTGCTGCCCTTCGTGTCGAAGGTGCCGCAAAATACCACTTTTCGGGCATTCTGGGCGATGTCAATAAAGCCGCCCGGGCCCACGGTCGTGCCATTCAGCTTGGAAACGTTGACATTTCCGGACTCGTCGATCTCCCCGAAACCAAGGATGGCGATGTCGAGCCCACCGCCGCCATAGAGGTCGAACTGCGATGGCGCATCGATCATCGCGGAGGCATTCCGGACAAAGCCAAAGAGCATGCCTTCCAAAAGGTCCCCGCCGTAGGTGCCGTGTTCGACGGTTTGGTAATATCGGTCGCGATGGCCGCGCAGCGCCACCTCCTTGGCCACGGCGTCCGGAATGCCGTATCCGTAATTGATGACAGCCCCGTCGAAAAGCTCCTCGGCTGCCCGTCGGCCGATCACCTGACGCTCACCGAAGGGCTGGGACACAGCGGAGGGCGCCGGACCACGTCTTTCGCCGGAGATGGTCGGATCGTAGGGGATCTCGTAGCTCATCACCTGGGCCGAATCGACCACCACCGCATCTACCATGGCACCGGGCACGCGAACCGAGCGGGGAGGCAGGGATCCCACCTCAACCGCGCTGCGCACTTGGGCGATGACCTTGCCTCCCGAGTTGTGGGCAGCCAGGGCCACGGCGAAGGCATCCAGGTTGGCGGCCTCCTGATCAAAGGCAAGGTTGCCCTGGGCATCGCCGAAGGAGGCCCGGATCAGGGCCACGTTCACCGGGAAGGGGCGGTAGCGTAGGTACTCCCGGCCGTCGATGCTGATCACCTCGACCAGATTCTCTTTGGCCCTCGCGTTCATTCTGCCGCCGCCTTGGCGAGGGTCGACGACCGTACCAAGGCCGACATGGGTGATGAGCCCCGGCCGACCGGCGCCAATCTCCCTGAAGAGCTGGCTGATGACGCCTCCGGGCAGAATGTAGGCTTCGATTTTTTCCTCTCTCGCCATTTCCTGCATGCGTGGGGACCAGACCCAATGGCCGCCAATGACTCGCTTTACCATCCCTTCGTGGGCGAAACAGTTGAGTCCCTTGCTCTTTCGATCGCCGATGCCGAGCGCGTGAACCAGGGTAAGATCTGACGGTCCTTCTCCGGCCAAGTATCGCCTCTCCACCGCTTCGAACAGGCAGGAAGCCTCCATGAGGCCTCCCCCGCCGCCGATCAGACCGACAGTATCCCCGTCGTGTATGAGCTTCGCCGCCGCTTCCACGCCAATGAACTTGGTATTGGCCATTCTGGGCTCCTTCGCGCCGATGATTCAGGCGCGAACGTCGTAGAGGGCCGCACCGAATTTTGTCGCGCCGCGGGCCACCAATGTGCGATGGATTTCAGAGCTGCCATCGAAGATGCGATAGATGCGGGAGTCGCGGTAATAGCGTTCAATGGGGAGTTCTTTGCAGTATCCCATGCCGCCAAAAACCTGGACGGCCCGATCGGTGACCCGGCCCAGCGTCTCGGCGGCATGGACCTTGACCATCGAGATCCAGTCCCGGGCATCTCGCCCCTGGTCGATTTCCCAGGCGGCGCGGTGGAGGAGGAGGCGGGCCGCATTCACCTCGATCACGCTGTCGGCGATCATCTGCTGGATCAGCTGAAAATCGCCGATGGGCTTCCCAAACTGTTTGCGCTCCTTTACATACTCGACCATCAGGTCGAGGACGTGGGTGGCCTTGCCCACCGCCCTCGCGCCAACCTGTGCCAGCCTGACCCGACCCAGGGTCTGGAGGCAGATGCGCATGCCTCGCCCCTCCTCCCCAAGGAGGTTTTCCCTCGTGAGTCGAATGTTTTTGAAGAAGAGTTCGTTGCAGCTGGTGCCGGTGAGTCCCATCATCACCTGGTTGCGGCCGAGGGTGAAACCGGGCGAGTCCTTGTCCACCAGGAAGAGCGAGATGGCCTTGGGCGTGCTCTCGGGGTCTGTCACCGCGGTGACGAGGAAGAAGTCGGAGTACTCACCATCCGAGATGAAGTGCTTGTTGCCGGTGAGGAGCCATCCGTCGCCGTCCTTGACCGCCCGTGTCGTTATCCCCATGGCGTCCGAACCGGCGCCCGGTTCGGTGATGGCTATCGAGCAGGTGCGGTCGCCCCGGACCGTGGGAAGGAGCCAGCGCTCCTTCTGTGCGCCCTCGCAGACCAACAAGGCCTCGTAAATATTGCCAAAGGCCCGGCGAATCAGGATATCGCTGGTATGGCCGAATTGCTCCTCGACCAACATGGTGTCTATGGCCGAAAGGCCTGCCCCACCATATTCTTCCGGCATGTTCATTGCGTAGAGACCCAGCTCGCGGGAGTGCTCGAAAATCGCGCGTGCCTTCTCGGGGGCCAGGAGGCCGGTGCTTTCCACCTCGTCTTCCAGGGGCTTGAGTTCTTCTTTGATGAATTGCCGAACGGCATTTACCAGCATTTTCTGCTCGTCGCTAAGCGTGAAATCCATGCTGCCATCTCCTCGAATGGGCCTTCTGGCCCTATGTTTCGCCGGCTCGGAGGGCCTGGCGCTGTGATTGGATTCTCAGATCGAATGTTTCATTTCTGCCGGGATGGCATGGTGGATCCAGATTGAGCCAAGTTCCGCCGCAGCCTCCTGGACCAAGGGCGCGAATTCTTTGAGGCGTGCCTCGGTCAAACGCAGGCTCGGGCCGCCGACACTCAAGGTCCCAAGTACCCGGCCGTCCACGGGGCGGCGCACCGCCACCGCCACTGCCGCTGTGCCGGGAGCCGAGCACTCGTACACGGAGGCATAGCCGAGTTGGCGGGCTGCCAGCAGCCGCTCGCGCACGGCCTCGATGCTGCGCGGGGCCTTCGGTCCCCGCTCGTCAAGGGCCGTAAAGCCCTGCCTGGCCACCATGGCCAGCGCCTCCTCCTCGGGCAGGCAGGCAAGCCAGGCATGCCCTGTGGCTGTGCAGAAGAGGGGCACCTCGGCGCCCATATCCGGATCGTAGCGGAGACCCGAGGGAGCGCCCTGGGCCTTTGCGACCCAGACCTGGGAGTCGCCGTTGACTACGCCCAAGCGCACCAGATCGCCAGTCCTTGCGGCAAGCTCGTCCAGGATGGGCTGGGCGAGGTCCAGCACACCGCTGCCGGCGAGGTAGCGAAAGCTCAGGGACAAAAGCTTGTTGGTCAGGACATAGCGTTCGGCTTCCTCATCGTGGCGGGTGTAGCCGAGTCGGATCAACTCGGCCAGGAGGCGGTGTGCGGCGCTTTTGGTTATATCCAGCTCGTTGGCGATGGCCTGGAGGCGCAGCCCACCGTGATGGGAGGCCACCAATTCCAGAATTCCAAAGGCGCGATCAAGCAGTGTCTTGGCCATCTGTTCTCCTTTCAGGTCCCTTGCTTTTGGCTGGCCGCGACGAGGCTCCGGAGCGCCGGAAGGACTTCGAAGAGATCACCCACCACCCCGTAGTCGGCCACCTGGAAAATGGGGGCCTCGGGGTCCGTATTGATGGCGATGATCACCTTGGCGCCCTTCATGCCGGCCAAATGCTGCTGAGCGCCGGAGATGCCGGCCGCAATGTACACCTCGGGGGCGACGACCTTGCCTGTCTGGCCGACTTGGAGATCGCCGGCCGCCCATCCGGCGTCGACGGCGGCTCGGCTTGAGCCTATGGCCGCATTGAGAAGGTCGGCCAAGGCCTCGATTTCGCTGAAGTCGCCATTGGTTCCTCGGCCGCCGGAGATCACCACACGCGCCTCGGTGAGATCGGGCCGATCGCCTCCCGACCCGGCAAAGGCGATGAATCGCGTGCGAATCGCGCTCTCATCGACAGCGACAGGAAGGGCCTTGACCGAGCCGGGAAGGCCAGCCTTTTCCGCCGCCGCGAATTCCGTGGCCCTGATCGATACCACCTTGATCTCGCCGCGGAGCTCGACATCGGCAAGGACGTTGCCGGCCCACATTGGCCTGCGCACAAGAACCTCTTGCCCTTCGCCGGTGAATGCGATCGCGTCGGTGGCGCAGACTCCGCCCATGAGCGCGGCCACGCAAGGCAGAAGATCCTTGCCCTGAGCGGTGGCCGCTCCAACGACCCATGTGGCGCCGGCAGCCCTTGCGGCGGCCGCTACAACCGGCGCGTAACTCTCCGAGAGGTAATGCGTCAGGGCTGGCAGGTCAACAACGGCGACGGGTATACCGTGGGCCGCGAGGTCTTCCGCGACCCCTCCGACCCTGTATCCCACGACCAGACCCGAAACCTGGCCTCCTGTGCGAGCGGCCAGAGCCCCTGCGGCACCGAGAGCCGAACGAGAGGCTTTGCGAAGCTGGCCGTTGAAATGTTCCGCTACGACAAGAATGTTTGGCATTGCTGGTATCCCGGGTCCTAGAGGACTCCGGCCTCCCCGTGAACCTTGTCCCAAAGCTCTTGGACAGTTTTTACCCGAAGGCCGCCCCCTCGCTTGGATGGAGAATGCAGCTTTCGCACGATGACGGCGGGTTGAAGTTCGATCCCCAACTCCTCCACTTGGATCTCGCGCACCGGCTTCTTCCTGGCCTTCATGATCCCCGGCACCGAGGTGATGCGTGGAATGTTGAGGCGTAGGTCGGTGGTGATTACGGCCGGAAGGCTGAGTTCGAGCGTTTCCAAACCTCCGTCCACCTCGCGGACGACGCGGATGCTCGTGCCATCCGCGGCCAGACGCAGCCCGCATTGCCGCGTCTTTTCAGCCGTGCTTTCGAGGCTCTCTTCCTTGGAGGCGAAGGTGGCCCTTGCCCATCCCATTCGCTGCGCAAGGATCTGTCCGACCTGGTTCTGGTCGTCGTCGACAGACTGCTTGCCAAGGATTACCAGATCGGGCTGTTCCCCCTCCACAAGCTTTTGAAGGATTGCGGCCACCATCCCCGGATCGAGGGGGCCTTCGTGATCGACACGAATCCCCCTGTCGGCTCCCATGGCCAAGGCCACCCTTATTTCTGAGACGCAATCGGCCGCCCCGATGGAGGCCACGACCACCTCACCACCATGCTCTTCCTTGAGGCGCAGGGCCTCCTCTACCGCAATCTCATCGAAGGGATTGATGCGGTAGCTGAGTCCCTGGGTCTCGATACCGGAACCGTCAGCTTTCACCAGAATCAAGGCCTCTGGGTCCTCGACTCGCTTGCTGGTCACCAAAATCTTCAGTGGCATGAGCATTCTTCCTTGTTCTCTGACCGAATGATGATATAATAGAACATCGTTCCAGAAATTGCAACTTAAAAAGGAACGACGTTCTATTTTTATGGAATGTGACTTCGGCCGAGGTCATTCTTCCATTGAGGAAGGAGAGGCGGACCATGGATCTCAGAGAGGCATTTCGCCCAAAAATGTGGAACGTACAGGTGGAGTGGCCCATGTACGCGATGTTTGGGGTGGCGCTGGTTATCTTCGCCGTCGGAATGTGGCGACACCTTGCCATCTGGCGCCAAGGGAAGGCCGACAACGAGCGGCTCGGCGACTGGGCCAGGCGGGCAGGTCTCCTAGTCAAGGAATTGATTTTTCAGAACCGGGTCCGAGGCTCGGTCCTCTCCGCCTGGTTTCACAGCTTCATCTACTACTCCTTTGGCCTTCTGGCGCTGACCACAACGGTGGTGGCACTGGACTACGACCTTGGGATGAGCCTTTTTCACGGCTGGTTCTATGTCGTCCTGAAGCTGGGTTCCCAACTGGGAGGCCTTCTGATCCTCGTGGGCATAGGCATCGCGGCGCTGCGGCGCCTCGTCACCCGCCCCCCTACCCTCGACAAGGCTGCCGGGGACCTTTGGGCCTTGGCCATCCTGGCAGGACTTGTTCTCACGGGATTCCTTTTGGGTGGTCTCCGCATCGCCGCGATTGGGGACCGCTGGGCTTTTCTCTCACCTATAAGCTGGGGATTGGCGACCTTGCTGAACTGGATCCCCGCGCAGACCACCACCCGCCTTCATGCCTTCCTCTGGTGGTTGCATGCGGCCCTGGCCATGAGCTGGATAGCTGCAATTCCCTACACGAAATTCTTCCATTTTCTGGCTCTGCCAAGCAACGTTTTCTTCCGGAAGTTGGGCCCCCGCGGGGCATTGCAGCGCATCGACGTCGAGGCGGCGATGAGCGCCGACGACTTCGACGAGAGCAGCCTGGCTCTGGGCGTGGGTCGAGCGAGGGATTTCACATGGAAGCAGCGCCTCGACTTTGACGCATGCGTATCATGCGGACGCTGCGAGGAGGCATGCCCCGCCTTCCTGGCCGGTGAACCCTTTTCTCCGAAGCGCTTTGTCCATGCGGGCCGAGATGCGTTGCGGAGCATGGCCGGCAGGGAGGCCGGCTCTCTGGAAGAAGAAGGCTCCGACGCCTTCGTCGGCACTGCGATCGAAGAGGATTTTGTCTGGTATTGCCGCACCTGTTCTGAATGTGTGGAGGTCTGCCCTGCCGCCATCGACCACGTAGATAGCATGATCGAGGTGAGGCGCAACGAACTCATGATGCAGGGCCGGGTCCCCCCCACGGGGTCCAGGGCGCTGAAGCTCCTGGAATCCCAGGGCAACCCCTTTGACAAGCGCCAGCTTCGCGCCCAGTGGGTCAAGGAAATGGGATTTCCCGTGGTGCCCCGAGGCGGTGAGGTCGAGGTCCTGTACTGGATCGGATGCCTCACCACCTTCGACCCCACCAAGCAGCATATCGCCAGGGACGTCGTCAAACTTCTGGAGGCGGCGGGGATCAGCTACGGCGTGCTGGGTTCGGACGAAAACTGCTGTGGCGATCCGGCCAGGTTGCTGGGCGACGAGCGGCTCTTTCAACAGGTGGCCAAGGATCAGGCAGCGGCGATCCAGACCCGCAGCTTCCGCACACTCCTCGTCAGCTGTCCCCACTGCTTGAACGTGCTGGGCAACGAATATCCTCAGTTCGGCGCCACCTTCAGGGTGAAACACCACAGCGAATTCTTGCAGGAACTTCTCGCGGAAGGCAGGCTGCGGACAGGGCAGGCCCCGGCCGAAAAGCTGGTCTACCACGATCCCTGCTACCTGGGCCGCTACCAGAAATGCTACGACCCGCCGCGTCGCCTCCTCGAAGCCATTCCCGGCCCCCGGCTCGCGGAGATGGCCGACAGTCGGGAGCGAAGCCTCTGCTGCGGCGGAGGCGGCGGCCATTATTGGATGGACCTGAAGGTGGAGGGTGCCGAGCGAGTGGGAAGCATGCGCGTGGACCAGGCCGAAGCGGCCGGGGCACAGGCCATCGTCACGGCCTGCCCCTATTGCCACCAGATGCTGAACGATGGGCTGAAGGCCCGCAACCTGGACAAGGAGATTCGCATAGTGGACATCGCCAGCCATCTGGCCCAATCCATCGGCTCGTGAGGTGAGACAAGCCGGCGCGGCGCCCTCGCAGGGGCGCAGAGCCCTTGCCGGCGCGGCGCCCTCGCCTGGGTGCGCGGCGCCCAGGCGGAGCCGATTCGCCGGACGAAACATGAGGTTCGACAGGCGACGCATTGGCTGCTTTTTCGCATTTTCAAAATGAAGGAAGCAGGTGGTCGCGTTTTGCACAGTGAACTAAGGGAAGGAGTCTCCATTGACTGTCATGTACCTCCGGGCTAGCATCGCCGGCTATGAAAGACCTCAAGCTCGCGGCAGCCTCCCCTGACGGGGAAAGGACGATTTTGGAAGTCGGCGGCGTCAGGATCGGCGAGGGCCTTGTGGTCATCGCCGGGCCCTGCTCCGTCGAAACCGAGGACCAAGTCATCCGGACGGCAGTCGCCGTCAAGGAGGCGGGTGCCCAGATGCTCCGCGGCGGAGCCTTCAAGCCCCGGACATCGCCCTATGCATTCCAGGGCCTGGGCCTCAAGGGCCTCAAGATCCTCGAGAAGGCCAAGCGCGAAACTGGCCTGCCCATCGTCACCGAGGTCATCGACACTCGGGATGTGTCCTGGGTCGGGGAATACGCCGATGTCCTCCAGATCGGCGCCAGAAATATGCAGAACTTCTCCCTCCTCCGCGAGGCGGGCAAGTCCGGGAAGCCGATCCTCCTCAAGCGAGGAATGTACTCCACCCTCGAAGAATGGCTCAATTGTGCGGAATACATCCTCGCAGAGGGCAATGCCTCCGTCTTCCTCTGCGAGCGGGGCATCCGCAGCTTCGAAACCTACACGCGCAACACCCTCGACCTCTCGATGGTTCCGGCTGTCCACGCCGAAAGCCACCTTCCCATCTTTATCGATCCATCCCACGGGACGGGTATCCTCGGGATGATCGAACCCATGAGCCTCGCAGCCGTGGCCGCCGGGGCAGATGGCCTCGAAATCGAAGTCCACTACGATCCGCCAAGCGCCCTCTCCGACAAGAACCAGCAGCTCACCCCCGCAGCCTTTGCCGCCTTGATGGGCAAGCTCAGGCGGCTCAGGGCCTTCATGGACGAGATGGGTTCCGCCGGCGCCGGGACCGTCTAGAGCCATGGAAGCGAGGGTGAGAGGCCGTGATGGGGATTCCATCGTCAGTGTTGGTCCCATCGACAAGGCCGAGCACTTCCAGGCGGATGGGAAAGTGACCCTTCTGATAACCGAAAGCGAGGTGGAACGCCTCCACGGAAGGCGGCTGCCCGATTTCCCGAAGGTCCTGGTCGAACGCGGGGAGGCGGCGAAATCGGTTGAAGGCCTCGAGGCCCTCTGGTCGGCCTTTCTCGACGCAGGTCTCGACCGCAACTCCCGGGTCCTGGCCGTCGGAGGAGGCGCCGTTTCCGACCTTTCGGGCTTCGCGGCCTCGACCTGGATGCGCGGAATTTCCTTCGAATACATGCCGACGACTCTCCTGGCCATGGTCGATGCGGCGGTCGGGGGGAAGACGGCCATCGATTTCCGGGGCCGCAAAAACCTTGTGGGCGTGTTTTGCCAGCCACGGCGAGTCCTCTGCGATGTCGCCTTCCTCGACACCCTGCCCGACGTCGAGTTCGCCTCGGGCATGGGCGAGGTGATCAAACACGCATTCCTCTCGGGCGGCGACTATTTGGAATTCGTTGAGGGCCTCGGTGGCAAGAGGCCTCTCGCATCCAGCCTCGGAGGGAGGGCCAATCTGGAAGCCATCGTCGCCGGTTCCATCACGTACAAGGCAGGCATCGTCAATCGAGACGAAAGGGAGGAGGAGGATCGCCGCCTCCTCAATCTCGGCCACACCTTCGGCCACGCCATCGAGTCGACCCTCGGCATTCCCCATGGCCACGCCGTGGCCGCCGGCCTCGCCACTGCAAGCAGGCTCGCGGAGCTCCAAGGTGGGACAAGGCCCGGCCTCGTGCCACGCATTATCGCCCTACTCCGCGCCTGGGGCCTACCCTCCTCCTTCGAGGAAGCCATTGCGCTTTCAGGCCGCAGCGCAGCGCTCTCAGGCCGCAGCGCAGCGCTCTCAGGCCGCAGCGCAGCGCTTTCAGGCCGCGTCAGGGCCCTCGGGAGCACCGGGCTTGGCGAGACCGAGCTTGGCGAGGTCAGGCTCCGCGAGGCCATCGCCGGAGCCCTCGGTGCCGACAAGAAGCGAGCGGGGGACGAGGTCCGTTTCGTCCTCCCGCGCGGACCGGCACAGATGGAGATGGTGGGCATCGCACTTTCTACCCTCGAGGACTTTGCGAGGGAGGCCCCGTGAATTCGATCGGCACACTCTTCCGAGTCGCCCTTTTCGGCGAGTCCCACGGTCCGGGGATCGGAACTATTGTCGACGGCGTGCCGCCCGGCATCCCGATTGACCTGGGCGACTTCGAGGCCGACCTCGCGAGACGACGCTCCGGCGCCGCGGGCACAACCCCACGGCGGGAGGCCGACATTCCCGAGGTCATCTCGGGACTCTGGCAGGGGCACAGCACGGGCACACCTATTTCGATTCTCTTCCGCAACGCGGACACGAAGTCCTCCGACTACGACCGCTTTCGCAAGGTACCCCGCCCCGGCCACGCCGATTTTACCGGGTCGGTCCGCTATCGCGGCTGGAACGATCCCAGGGGTTCGGGGCATTTTTCGGGCCGCATCACCGCTGGCCTGGTCGCCGCCGGCGTCATCGCCAAGAAGGTCCTCGACACGGCCCGCTTCGAAACGAGGGTCCTCGAGGTCGGAGGAAGGACTGACATCGAGGCGGCCATTCAAGAGGCGGCCGATTCGGGCGATTCCCTCGGGGGCCTCGTCGAAATCCGAGTGACAGGCCTTCCCCCTGGACTCGGCGAACCCTTTTTCGGGAGCGTCGAGGGACTTCTCGGGCAGGCCCTCTTTTCGGTTCCCGCCGTGAGGGGCCTCGAATTCGGCGACGGCTTCGCCGCCGCCCGCATGCGCGGGAGCGAGCACAATGATCCCTTTGTCGCGACCGACGGCAGCACTTCCAAGAACGGGGCCGGCGGGATCAATGGCGGCATCACCAGCGGCAACCCGATCGTCCTTCGCGTTGCCGTCAAGCCGGCCTCATCCATCGCTCGTCCCCAGAAAACCCTCGATTTCTCGACCGGCGAGGCGACGATCCTCGAGGCAGAAGGCCGCCATGACGCCTGCATAGCCATTAGGGCCGCCGTCGTCCTCGAGGCGGCGGTCGCCGTCGTCCTAGCCGATCTTTCCCTCGTCGCCCGCAGCCGCGACGCAGTATCAGCCACCCGGGAGACACCATGAACCTCGATGACCTCCGCACCGACATTGACCGCATTGACGAAAGGCTCCTTTCGCTCCTCGAAGAGAGGATGGAGAAGGCCCTACTCACCAAGGTCTTCAAGGAGGGACGAGTCGCCGACCCCAAGCGCGAAGCCGATGTCCTCGATCGCACGCGCAGGCCTTTGCGGCGCCTCGTCTCGCCCGACTTCGCCGTGGGCATCTGGAAAAACCTCATGGCCGAAGGCCGGATCATCCAGGAAAAAGGCTTCCATACCATCGGATTCCAGGGTGAGCACGGGGCCTGGAGCGAGGTCGCGGCCAAGGCCTGGAACAAGGACTATGCCTCAATCCCCTGCCGCGAATTCGTCGATGTCTTCGACGCCGTGCGGGACGGCAACTTCGATTTCGGCATTGTCCCCGTGGAGAATACCCTCGGCGGCCTCGTGGGTCCGGTCAACGCCATCCTCGTGTACGCCGATCTTCGCATCGTGGCCGCGGTCGACCTTCCCGTGACCCACTGTCTCCTTTCCCTGCCGGGCACCGACTATCGCGAGATCCGCCAGGTGTACTCCCATTCCCAGGCCCTCACCCAATGCCGCGGATTCCTCAACCGGAACCGCCTCAACCCCGTTCAGTACTACGATACGGCTGGGGCGGCGAAAATGATCGCCGAGGAACGCCCCCGCGACACGGCGGCCATCGGAAGCCGCTATGCCGGCGAACTCTATGGCCTCGAGGTGATAAAGGAAGGCATCCAGGACGCCGAGGTCAACCGCACGCGGTTCTTCGTCCTCGCCCGCGAGGACATCGAAAGGTCCTCCGGCGGACTCCGCCAGAAGTGCTCCGCCGTTTTCAATGCCACGGACAAGGCCGGTGGACTCTTCGGGGTCCTCGAGATCTTCGCCAAGGCCGAGATCAACCTCACCCGCATCGAGTCGGTGCCCGACAAGCCGGGCGACTACGCGATCTTCATCGACTTCGAGGGCGACGAGAGAGAGCCCGGGGTGGCCAAGGCCATCGACGAGGCGACCAAGGCGACCCGGGGCTTCAGGCTCCTCGGCTGCTACGACGAGGCAAGGGTGCAATAGTGAGGATATTCATACTCGGCGCCGGCCGGATGGGAGCATGGCTCACCGAGGAGCTCTGCTGGGACCACGAAGTCTGCGTCCACGACTCCGACCCCATGAAGCTGAAATACTTCATCAAGGTCAGGCGCGCCCTGGAACTCGCGGAGCTCGCCGATTTCCGGCCCGACATCATGATCAACTGCGTGACCCTCGGCTCCACCGCCGAAACCTTCGAGAAGGCCCTGCCCTTCCTCCCGCCCGAGTGCATTCTCTCCGACATCGCCTCGGTCAAGGGCAGCATCGCGGATTACTACCGGAAGTCGGGCCGCCGCTTTGTCTCGACCCACCCGATGTTCGGCCCCACCTTCGCGACCATCCGGGACCTCCACGACGAGAGCGCGGTCATCATCAGCGAATCCGATCCGCAGGGCAAGGAATTCTTCAAGGGACTTTACGGCCGCCTCGGCATCAAGATGTTCGAGCAGAGTTTCGAAGAGCATGACAAGACGGTGGCCTACTCCCTCGCCACCCCCTTCGCCTCGACCATGGTGTTCGCGGCCTGCATGAAAAAGCAGGACACACCCGGTACTAACTTCAAGCGCCACATGGCCATCGCGAAGGGCCTCCTCTCCGAAGACGACAGGCTCCTCACCGAAATCATGTTCAATCCCCATACTATCCGCCAGCTTGAACTCATCAATTCGCAACTATCCTACCTGACCCACATCATCAGGCAGCGCGACTACGAAGAGATGACGAAATTCCTGGATGGACTCAGAGAGAAAATCAAGGACTGAGCGGAGCTGTCCAGCATCCCCTCCCCCCGTTCGGGGGGCGCGCTGCGCATGACAAGGCAAGGAATCACGTCGTGAACATCTCTTCCTACGCATTGATGGCGTTCGCCGCCCTCTTCTGGAGCCTCAATATAATCATCGGAAAGCTTCTGGGCGGGACGATCCCGCCCTCGACGCTCAGCTTCCTGAGATGGTTCTTCCCATTGCTTTTGTTCCTGCCCCTCGGCTGGAAGGACATCAAGGCGAACATTTCCGCCTACAGGAAGCATTGGAGGCTCCTCCTCCTCCTGGGGATGTCCGGATATGGCCTGAACTCGATCCTATTGTACGCATCGGTACGGTATTCGAGCGCCATCAATACTTCCTTCATCAACTCCTTCAATCCGGTCCTCATAGCGCTGACAGGTTTTCTCCTCTATCGATTCCCGGTCTCCGCAACTCAGGTCGTCGGCTTTCTCGTATCCCTGGTCGGGGTCGTCTGGATCATCTTCCAGGGCAACCTGTCCCTGGTCATGTCCATGCACCTGAACATTGGAGATCTTTTCATGGTGGGAAGCATCGTGGTGTGGTCATTTCATACCATTTTGTACAAACGACACCTTACGGTCCTTCCCGCAAAATCGGTGTTTGCCGTCATGATGCTCGCGGGCGTCGTTTCCAGTGTACCGCTGATGATCGCCGAAAATCTTCTGGGAGGGGTCTCCTGGATCGGTAGGCTCGGTTTCCAACACGTCGTCGGCATTCTCTGCCTGAACATCTTCCCTTCCATCCTGGCCTTTCGCTTCTGGAACAAGGCCCTGGGAACCGTCTCGGCGAACAAGGTGGCCATCTTCCTTTATCTGATCCCGGTTTTCACTGTTCTCATCTCCCTGCTCTTCCTCGGTGACCATCTGATGGCGTACCAGGCGATCGGCGGGGCGCTGATCTTCGCAGGTGTCCTCCTGGTGGCAAACAGTCGGTCGGAAAGGCGCGAGGAAGAAGGGCTGCGGTCGAAATGAGGGGGGCAACCGTCCCTCGCCTCTTTCCTTCCGGATTGGCGGGCCGCTCGACCAAATGGCAAGGGCATCGCCCCCGTGGGCGATGCCCTTGCCATCCGCATGCCGCGGGATCTTCACTCCCGGAAGGCGCCCCGCGCGCTTCCGGGAAGCACTACCGGTTCTATTTTTCCAAATAGGTCAATTGACCATTCTTGATGATGCCAAGATTCGTGGCCTTGATGCCTTCGCCCCGTGCATCGTAATCGAAGGTGCCCTGAAGGCCCTGATAGCCCTTGATCTTGTGCATTTCGGCGGCAACATTCTCCGGCGTCAGCGGCTTGGCCCTTTCCATCGCCAAGATGAGCATCTTCATGCCATCATAGGTATTGGCTCCATGCACTTCCGGATCTTCCCCCCACCTGGCCTTGTAGGCCGCGGCGAAGGCGCGCGTTTTCGCGTTTGCCTGATTTCCCGGGTAGGGTGAGGTGAAGTAGACCCCTTCGGCCACGTCGGCGCCGGCGGTTTCGATGAACTTGGGCGTGCCCATCGCGGAACCGCCCGCGATCGTCCCGGTGAATCCAAGCTGACGGGCCTGTCTCGCGACAAGACCACCGGCGACCTCGGAGGAGGCGAGGAGAAGGACATCGGGCTGGGCCCTGAAAATCTTGGTCAGCTGTCCGGTGAAGTCTTTATCGTCGATCCCGTACTGCTCGGTATCCAGGGGGCTCAGGTGGTTCCGGGTCAGGGCCGCGGTCTGGTAGGCGATTTCGCCCTGTCCGTAGGCGGAGGTGTCCCCGATGATCGCGAATTTCGTATTTCCCTTTTTCACGAGGTAGTCCACGAGCGGATCTTCGTACGCGGGGCCGGCGGGGCAGACGCGGAAAATATAGGAGCTGCCTTGGGTGGTGATCGCGTCGAAGGTTCCGTTGGTGAGCTGCGGAATCTTGTATTGCGTAAAGACCGGTATGTCGGCCAAGGCGGAGCTGCTGTTCGTGGTAGCCCACACCGCCATCACCTTGTCCTCGGTCGCCACCTTCTGGGCAAGCCCTACCGAAACGGTCGGATTGGCGGCATCGTCATAGACTATGAGCTGAATCTTGGCTCCGTTGATTCCGCCAGCGGCGTTTTGCTGCTCTATCGCCAGTGTGACGCCCTTCTTCATCCAGTCTCCCAGCACCGCGTTCGTTCCGCTCATGGCGCCGATGAGCCCGATCTTGATCGGGGCGACCTGGCCCACCGCCGTCATGGCGATGGATGCCGCCATAATGAAAGTCAGAACCTTTGATTTCATTCGGAACCCCCTTCTGGTTTTCCCGTAATTGAGACTATCCGGTTGCAGAGCAACCAGGAAAGAACCTCGCCTGACCCTCCTTCTCACAATTACTCTGATCTCTCTCGAATCGAGACCTCAGCCCACGCCCAAATAGGCCTGTTGAACCACCGGATTTTCCCTCAAGTTCTTCGCCGTGTCGGCGAATCGAATCTTGCCGGTCTCCATCACGATTCCGCGATGTGCGATCTTCAGCGCGCTCCGCGCGTTCTGCTCCGTGAGGAGAATCGTCAGGCCACCCTTGTTCAATTCCGAGATGATCTCGAAGACCTGCCGCACCACGATCGGCGCGAGGCCGAGCGATGGTTCGTCCATCAACAGCAATTGAGGCTTCGACATCAGCGCACGGGCTATGGCCAACATTTGCTGCTCGCCGCCGCTCAAGGAACCCGCGAGCTGCTTTCTTCTATCCCTGAGCCTCGGAAAGGTCTCGTACATGCGCTCGCGGTCTGTGGCGATCTGTGCCTTGTCCGAGCGGTGATAGGCGCCCATGTCCAGGTTTTCGTCCACGGTCAAGACGGGGAAAACATGCCGTCCCTCGGGCACATAGCCGACACCCAATCGCACGATTCGGTCGGCCTCCAATTTCTGGATGGGCTCTCCATTGAGGAGTATTCGGCCCTGCCTGGGATGGAGGAGACCGCAGATCGTCTTGATCGACGTCGATTTTCCCGCTCCGTTGGCCCCTACGAGGGCGGTGATTTCCCCCTTCTTCACTTCGAAGGAAACCCCCTTAACCGCATGGATATTGCCATAATACGTATGAAGCGACTCGACTACGATCACGAATTGTCCTCCTGACCGAGATAGGCCTCGATCACCACGGGGTCTTTGGCGATTTCGGAACTGGTCCCCTCGGCGATCTTTTTGCCGTAATCCAGGACGGTAATCCTGTCGCATATTCCCATGACAAGTTTCATGTCGTGCTCGACCAGGCATATCGTTACGCCCAGCTCCCGGATTTGCAGGAGGATCTTGCGCAGGTTTTCCGATTCCGTCTCGTTCAAACCGGCCGCCGGCTCGTCGAGAAGCAATACCTTGGGATCGGTGCCCAGGGCCCGCGCGATTTCCACTCGCCGTTGATGTCCATAGGGCAGGCTCGTCGCGAGGGTATCCGCGAATTCGGCGATGTCGAGGAGTTTGAGCAGGCCCATCGCCTTTTCGTGGAAATATTCCTCCTCGTGGCTGATCGCGATCGGGTTGAAGATCGCGCTGAGCAGTCCCGTCTCCGCGTGTTGGGCCATCCCGACGAGGACATTTTCGAGAACGGTCATGCTTTTGAAGAGGCGCAGGTTCTGAAAGGTGCGGGCGAAACCCGAGGCGGTGACCCTGTACGAGGGAAGACCGGAAATGCGCTTCCCCTTGAAGGTGATTTTTCCCCCGCTCGGTTTGTAGTAACCCGACAGGACGTTGAATATCGTGGTCTTGCCGGAGCCGTTGGGCCCGATCAGCCCCTGGATGGTCCCTTCCGCGACACCCAGGGAGAAACCGTTGACGGCGACCAGCCCGCCGAATTGCATGGTGAGATTCTCTATTTCAAGGAACACCTGAGTCCTCCGCCTGTTCCGCCGCCGCTATCGACTGGCTTGACCGCGACTTTCGATTTGCCGAGGATTCCCGCAGCCTGCGGGCGATCTCGACGACACCTCCCGGAACAAAGAGAACGACGACCATGATGGCGACGCCATACACGACCAATTGCCAGTTCTTGATGACCCGTAACAATTCCTGCAGTATCGGCAAGGCCAGTCCGCCGATGACCGAGCCCGCCAGGCTCCCCATGCCTCCCACCATCGTCATAGTCATTACGAACAGTGTGGAGCTGAATTCGAAGATATCGGGACTGATGTAGGTGTTGAGATGCGCGAAGAGGGCGCCGGCCGCCCCCGCATACACCGCGCTGATCGCGAAAGCGAGCACCTGATAATAGGTAGTATCGATGCCCATGGCCCTGGCGGCCTGGAAATCGTCGCGGACCGCGCGGAAGGATCGGCCGATTCTGTGCCCCAGAATCTGCCGGGCGAGGAGGTACCCGAGTACCACCACGACCAGGATTAGATAGTAGAATCGCCTGTCGTTGTTCAGGGGTATCCCGAAAAAGCCGGGCATGGCGATCTTGGGAATGCCCAGGGCTCCCCCTGTCAGTTTTTCCTGGTTGAGGAGGATTATGTTGATCACCTCGCCCAAGCCGATGGTCACAATTGCCAGGTAATGCGAACGCACCTTGAGGGACGGCAGCCCTACGAGGGCCCCGATGGCCCCCGTGACGACCATCGAAGCCGGCAAATTGAGCCAGAAGGGAATCCCGTACCTCGTGTTCAATATCGCGGCCGTATAGGCGCCGACACCCCACAGGGGGCCCATCGCCAGATTGAACTGGCCGGCGAAGCCCATCGCGATGTTGAGGCCCAGGCTGATCAGAATATAAATTCCCGCCATGTTGAGGATATGGACCTGGTAGGGATTTTGCGCGATCGCGGGAACCGCGAGCAATATGATGCCGATCGCGCCGTACAAGGCCCACTTGCCGACACTTGGCTTCTTCCGCGTCGGGCTGCCGGATGTTCCATCGAGGATTGCCATGGCTTAGACTTTCTCCACCGTGATTTCTCCGACGATGCCGGAGGGTTTTACCATCAGCACGACGACGACGACGATGAAGGCGATCCCCCTGGTATAGGCTGATGAAATGTAGCCCGCCGAGATGGCTTCGAGGACGCCGAAAATAAGGCCGCCCGCAATGGCACCCGGGATGCTGCCGAGGCCTCCAAGGATGGCTGCGGCGAAACCCTTGAGCCCGACGGCCGCACCCATGGCGGGATTGACGTAGACGATCGGCGCCGCGAGGATGCCCGCGGCCGCGGCCAGGCCCGAGCCTATGGCCAGGGTGAGGGCGTTCATCCGATTGACGCGGACGCCCATCGCGCTGGCGATGTCCCTGTCCATGGCCGAGGCACGCATCGCCTTGCCGGTCTTGGTCCTCGCCAGGAACAGCTGCAATGCAACCATGAGAATGGCGGATACGCCGATAACCAGGAGCATTTGAGGTTGTATTCTCACACCGAGAATCACCAAGGGCATGCTCGGCAGCGGAGACCTTACGGCAAAGCCCTCAGCGCCGAAGATGATGACAAAGAGGTTATCGAGAACATAGCCCAGACCGATCGTCCCCAGGAGCATGAACATGAGGTCGAGTTTGGCCAGGGGACGCAAAATGCGTTCGAGAAGTACACCGAAGGCCCCGTTGAGCAGTACCCCGATCACGAAAGCGATCGGATACGGCACATGCAGGCCCATCACCAGGCCCGCATACCACATGATGCCAAAATAGGTTCCCACCATGTAGATGCTGCCGTGCGCGAAATTGACCAAGCCCATCGAGCGATAGACCATCGAATAGCCGAGGGCGATCAGCGCATAGAGGCTGCCGATGCCTACCCCTCCGATCACCGTTTGAATAAAAATGCTCGTATTGTTCATCCAGGCCTTCCTTTCCTCTCAATTTCCCTGGCAGGGGGAGCGACCGGCATCGCCCGCGGCACGTGCACCGATGTTCCCGCCGCGCGCTTGTGAAATCCGGAAACCGGCACATCGATCGCGCCGTGACAAGGCCACCTTACAGGCCGCCTTTTGATCGTTCCACGATAGCGAGGGCGCTTCGAAGGTCCTCGATGGGGATCTGCCCCGGAGCCGAGGCGCTCCTGCCGACAGCGAAGGACAGGGAGGAGCCGAAAACCCCGCCGACCATCCGGCTGATCGCCCCGTAGCCCCCCATGGACATAGTTATCAAGGGAATTTTCACGAGGCCTTTGCCCTCGAGGGTCACGCCCAAAAGCGTGAGGACATCATCCATGCCCTTCGGCATGACCGCGACCTTGGCCACGTCGAGCCCGAGTTTTTCCGCCTCCAGGAACTTGCCGAGGAGGAAATCGCGTGCAGGTGTTTCCTTGAAATTGTGGTAGGAGGCGATGACTCGCCTGTCGTGGCCGTGGGCGATGTCGCGTAGATATTCAATGTCGGCGAGGGCGTTGCCAAGCTCGCAATCGATATACTCGAAATCGGTTTCCTCGCAGATGGCGGCGGCGCGCTTGACAGCCTCATTGTCCGAAAGGGCGATCGGCTGCCCGCCTTCGCGACGGGAGCGTATCGTGAAAATCAGCGCGCATCCAGGCGCCTCGTCCCTGATCTTCCTGGCCATCGCGACGACGGCCCGCGTGTCCTCGATCGCGCCGAAAAAATCCGCCCGCCATTCTATGACATCGGGGGCCTTCGGCAGGACGGCGGCAAGCTCGGTGTGAATGGCCTCTGCGCTCGGGCCGACGAGCGGCGTGCAGATGAGGGGCGATGTACCTTGTCCAATGGATGGCCTTGTTGCCATCAATCTACCTCCCTGCCGGCATCCTCGGCATGATCGTCGTCGCGCCTTTCAAAGGCTTGGTCAAATGTCCCGCTAAACAGGACAACGTCCTGTATATTAGCACAGCCTGACAGGCTGTCAAGCAATTTCCCCAAATCCGAAACCCGGCCGGGGGGACCTTGCTATCAGGTGGCGACGTGCTGGAAGCGGGATGCCTCGCCATCCAGAAGTCGGCCTTCGGAGACGTTGTCCTTGGGTGTGTAGATGTCGTTGATGTTCCAGACCCCTTCGGTCGGCACCCCGATGTTCTCCATGGGAACGTCGAGAAGATAGGGTTCGTCGGCGTCGAGAGCCTCCTTGAAAGCGGCTTTGAACTCGTCAGCGGAGCCGATCCTTTTGCTCTTGACGCCGTAGCCCGCGGCGATCCCGGCCCAGTCGGGATTGTAGGAGCTGCCGTCCGGTTTGGTGAACTTCGTGCCGAAGCTGTGGTGGTAGTGTCCGGCTGTCAGTCCCGCAATCGTGCCGAATGCCGCGTTGTTCATCACCACCCACACGACGGCGATGTGCTGTTCGACCGCCGTGGCGAGGACGCTGGGATTGGTGCCGAAGCCGCCGTCGCCGACGAGGGTGATGACCTTCTTTCCGGGAGCCGCGAGTTTCGCGCCCAGGGCGGCTGCGGGACCGAAGCCCATTGTCGCGAGGCCCCCGGGGTGGTGGATCCCCCCGGGCATGGTGATGTCGAATTGCTGGCCCACGCCGTTCTTGTTCCAGCCGACATCGGTGAGAATGATCCCGTCCTCGGGGAAGACAGCCTGCACATCCTTTAGAATGCGCTGCGGAGTCATCGGAAAACGGCCGTCCTCGGAAATGGCCTTGTTGGAGGCCTTGAAGGCGGCCTTGTGGTCGGCGATGTCGGCGCGGAGTGCCGGGCGCTGGATGCCCTTTGGTCTCAGCGCTTTTGCGGCCTTGAGGATGGCTTTCAGCGCAAGGGCGGGATCGGCGACGGCCGCGATGGCGAGGGGATAATTTCTTCCTAATTCGGCGGGATCGAGATCAATCTGGATGAACTTTGAAACGGCGGGATTGAAGGTCACGTTCGTGTACCAGGAACTGCTGTCGGCTTCCGCGAAACGAGTCCCCACCCCGAGGATGACATCGGCCCGCGTGGTGATCGAATGCACGAAATTGGTGCCCCAGAAGCCTGTCATGCCGACATGGAGGGGGTGGGCATCCGGAATCGCACCCTGTCCCATCAGCGATCTGGTCACCGGCAGATCCAGGAACTCGACCAAGGCCTTGAGCTCTTCCGAGGCCCCGGAGCTTACGACCTGGCCGCCGATATGGACCAGGGGCAGCTCGGCCCCGATGAGCATCTTCGCGATCTCGAGGGCCGTCTCCTCGGGAAGGTCGGGCTTCGCGGTCGTCCACGAGTCATGATAGGTCCGTTCGAAGTGTGAGGTATCCAGCTCCCGCGAGAACATGTCCATGGGCACCGAAATGAGGACAGGCCCGGGCCGCCCGGATTCGGCGAGCCTGAAGGCCCTCTCGAGTATGTCGGGCAGGAGTTCGGGGCGGTCCAGCCGCCAGGCTCGTTTGACAAAGGGCTTGTAAATATCGAATTGCGTGCCGTCACCATGGAGGTTGACTTCCTGGTGGGGGTGCTTGCCGAAATAGAAGCTTGGCACGTCGCCGGCGAAGACCACCATCGGCACCGAATCCAGGGCTGCGTTGGCGACGCCCGTGGTGGCGTTCGTCAGGCCGGGGCCCAGGTGGCAGATCATCACGCTCGCCTTCCTGCTCACCCTTGCAAAGCCATCGGCGGCATGGGCCGCGATTTGCTCGTGACGCACCGACACAAACTTGATTTTGCTATCCTTGAGCGCGTCAAGCAGGGTGATGACCGTATGCCCGCACAAACCGAAGGCATGGGTGATGCCGCGGCGCTCTAGGTAATCGACCAGCAGATGCGCGATCGTCTTCTTCACAATCCTACCTCCCTCTTGATCATCCGCATTGCCCAGGCCACCTCGTGACCTACAGGCCACGAGGTGGCCTGTCGCTAATTCTTGGGAGCTTCGTCCCGCGATCCGACCAGGTCGCTGTTCCGGCCGGCCCTCAGGATGAAACTGTCCGTATCGTGCCCCACCAGGTCCCTGGCGTAGCGCGCGATGGAGATCACTTCGTCAAGATCATAGTCCGTCTGGACGCCCATCTCCTGACACATGTGGAGGAGATCCTCCGTGGCGATGTTGCCTGCGGCGTTCGGGACGAAGGGGCAACCGCCGAGGCCCGCGAAACCGGCGTCGAAACGGTCGACACCGGCGAGCATGCCGGCGACTACGTTGGCAAGGCCCATGCCCCTCGTGTTGTGGAAATGGAGGTTCCAGGTGATGTCGGGGTAGGTCTCCCTCACCATCCGCGAATACTCGTAGACCTGTCTGGGATTGGCCATGCCCGTCGTATCCGACAAGGACAGCTCCCGAACGCCGATTTCGATGAAGGAGGCGACGACCGAGAGAACCTGTTCGATCGGGATCCTCCCCTCGAAATTGCAGCCGAAGGAGGTGGGGATGGCGCCCGAAAGGGTGATCCCTTTGGACGCAGCGTACTCGGCGCAATCCGCGAAGGCCTTGACCGCCTCCTCTGGCGGCTTGCCGGCGTTCTTGATGGAATGGGTGCGGCTTGCGGAAACGGTGAGCTTGGCTTTTCGGAGCCCCACGGCTTCAGCCCGCTCGAGCCCTCGAAGGTTGAAAACCAAGACCCTGTACTCGACGCCATCCAGCCGCTTGATGCGCCTGGCTACCTCGTCGGTGTCCGCCATCCGCGGCACGGCCTTCGGGTTGACGAAGGATCCAACTTCGATGATTTTCGCGCCGGCCGCCGAGATACGATCAATTAGTTCGACCTTCTGCTCAAGGGTGAGGACGGCCTTCTCATTTTGGAGCCCGTCCCTCGGGCCCACCTCGCATACGGTCACGCGTGAAGGCCACCGGGGTGGGGCCTCCTCTTCAACTGGCATCTTTTACACTCCTTGGCACTACATCTTCACCAACACCTTCGCGGGACCGCCGGAACTCGCAAGCGCGAAGGCCCGATCGATCCCATCGAAGGGCAGGGTGTCGGTGACAATCCTCGAGGGCTTGAGCACTCCACGCTGGACAAGGCTGACGACCTTCGAAAAGTCCGCGGGGTGGTCGTAGATGATCGAACCGAAGAGCTTGAGCCCCTCACGGACAAACCGGAGTGGCACGAAGCTGGCGTTGTTTGTGGAGAGCCCGAGGAGGAATATCTCGCTGCCACGGGGTGCAGCGGCCAGGGCCAGATCGACGGTGGCGCTCACGCCCGTTGTGTCGAAGACGGCAGTCACGCCTTCCGTCTTCCAGAGGGTGGCGAGGTCATTGGAAGCAGGCGTAACAGCCCCGAACCCACGTGCCATCGCGAGCTTTTCGGCGTTCGTCTCGTGTGCGATGACTCGGACCCCTTCCGCGATGGCTGCGTGTGCGAGGAGGAGGCCGATGGCCCCGCAACCGATGAGTGCGACCGTGTCACCGAGACCGGCCCCCGACATTTTGAGGGCATGGAAGGCGACAGCCAGCGGCTCGATGGTGGCTGCATCGGCATCGGAAATATCCTCACCCACGGGCCAGGTGAACTCGGCGGGGGCGACGCAGAACTCCGAAAAGAAACCGGGGAGGGTGACGCCGGGGCTGCGTTTGTCCTGGCAAATGTTGCCTCGGCCGCTGCGGCAGAACCTACATACCCCGCAGGTATAGTTGGGCTCGACCACCACGCGCTGCCCGACGGACAGTGTTGTCACGCCCTCTCCCAGGGCCTCTACCCTGCCGACTATCTCGTGTCCGAGGACATGGGGAAAGGAAGCGACGGCCCGATGGCCGAGGAAGAGCGACAGGTCTGAGCCGCAGATTCCGGCGAAGGTCGGGCGGATAAGGACCTCCCCGGCTCCGGCGACGGGCTTCGCGGTCTCGCCGATACCGATGTCTCCCACGGAACGCAGGAGCGCCGTTTTCATCTTCATGACTTCCCCCTTTTCGCGCCATCACCTGGGCCCATCGCG
>JAJXVS010000015.1 GCA_021782015.1 bacterium
GCAGCCGCGGCCCACGGGCGACTGGGCTTCGAGGCCGACGCGAATGGCGGCCTTCATTTTGAGACGGAAGTATCGGACCATCTTCCATTTCCTGCCGTCGAGGGAGTAGTGCAGGGCCCAGAGATCCCCTCGTCGAGCGAGCTGAAGGCGGATTTCCTCGACATTCTCGAGGCCTTCGCCGTTGGCATCGTCGGAGGAGGCCGCGGTCACGACCGACACGACGGAGGGGTGGCCGAGGTCCGTCATCTCGAATTCGAGCTTGATCCACTTGGTTGGCGAGTCATATACGAAGAGGCCCCCCGCGTCGTATTTTTTCTTGAAGGCCGGCCTGACGATGGTTCGGGCGGTGAAGTCGCCCGTCATCTTTTCGTAGTAAAAGGGAGCGTCGGCTTTGGCCTTTCCCGTATCGGGGTCGATGAAGAAATCGCTCTCGGCGGGCGCGACAATCTCGATTTCGTCGTTGGTTTCGGAAATGGCGACGGCGCGGTTCATGGTCAACATGGCGGACCTCCTGGGACGATAGACAAGTATAGGCGCCCGCCACCACCTTGGCCATGCGGGGAGGCGCCGAAATCGCAGGGGCGACTGGATCGCTCGCTGGTGAAAGACTGGAGTTATGAAGCGATGAAACAACGAGGAAAACCTGGTGAGGAGCCGGAGGCCGGCCCGATCGAAGGCGGGCGGAACGGCGCCACGGTCGGCGGGACCAGGCCTCTCTCCGCTCAGAAGCTGATCACCCTCCTCTCGACCCTCGGCTTTTTCGCGATCTTCTCATCCACCATGTCGAAGAGCCCCGTGCTTCCCCTCTTCCTCACCTCGATGAAGGCCGGCACAGATATAGTCGGGCTGATCGCGGCCATCTCTCCCATCGCCGGAATCGTGTTCAGTTTCCCCGTGGGCCTGCTCGCGGATCGGATGGGGAAAAAACGGCTCCTCGTCGTTGCCGCCTCCGTCTTCTCGACCGCGCCCCTCCTCTACCTCCTCGCGCCGAGCGCCCTCTGGCTGATCCCCATCCGTTTTTTCCACGGCATCGCGACCGCGATTCTTGGACCTGTCTCCTCGGCCATCATCCTGGCCGAATACCGCGAAACCAAGGGCGAGAAACTCGGCATCTACTCATCGGCCACCCTGGTGGGCAGGAGTCTCGCGCCGATGGTCGGCGGCGCCATCATGTCCCTCTTCGCCTCATTGCAGGGGGGCTGGAATTTCCGCATCGTCTATGTGGGAACTTTCCTCCTCGCCCTGCCCGTCCTGGCACTTTCCCTGGCCATGCCCAAAGACGGGGTGGGCGCCGCGGGGATGGAGAAGCTCGGGCTTCGCGATTTCTTTACGAGCCTGGCGACCTTTCTCGGCAACAGGCGACTTTCCGCGACTGCCCTCGTGGAAGCGGCGACATATTTTGTCTATGGCGCCTTCGAGACCTATCTGCCCCTCTTTCTCCAGAAATCGGGGCTCCCGACCTATCAGATAGGCTTCATCTTCTCCCTGCAGATTCTCGCGATGGCCCTTTCGAAACCCCTATTCGGGAAGCTCTCCGACAACATCGACCGCCGGATGCAGGTGCTGATCGGCATCATCGCCCTCGGCGCTGCCTTTGCGCTGATACCCTTGGCAGGCGGCATAGTCGCGGCGACTCTCATTGGCATCGTCTTCGGCCTGGGACTGTCCTTCTCGACCGTCGCGACCAATACCTATGTTTCCGATGTGGCGGACGAGGAGAGGCTCGGGGCGTCCATGGGGGCCCTTTCCTCGATCATGGATATCGGCCACTCGACGGGTCCACTCGTGATCGGCCTCATCATCGCCTCGTACGGCATGCCGATCGGCTTTCTCGCCGGCTTCGGTGTCTGCCTCGCGTCGGCGGTCCTCTTCGCGAGCCTGGCCCTCGGCCGTCGGGGAAGGGGGCGCGAGCGGGGGCGGGGCCAGGGCGACCAATAGCTATGCGGTTCCTTCGGCCTGCCACTTGTCCTGGATGGCGCGGATCACGGGGTGGATGTCGAAGAAGATGGCGACGAGTTCGGGATCAAGATGTTTGCCCGCTTCCTGTCGCAGGTAGTGGAAGACCTTCTCCTCTTCCCATGCGTCTTTGTAGACTCGCTTGTTGATGAGGGCATCGTAGACATCCGCTACGGCGACAATGCGGGCCGACAAGGGTATCTCGTTGCCCTTCTTTCCGACGCCGCCTTCCTTTCCGGGGTATCCGTTCCCGTCCCAGTGTTCATGATGGTTGAGCATAATTTCCCAGGCCAGGCGTTCCCATTCCGAATTGGCATTTTCGAAGAGCTTGGCGCCGAAGACGGGATGCTGCTTGATGACTTCGAATTCTTCCGGGGTCAACTTGCCTTTTTTTCTGAGGATGGAGTCGGGGATGCCGACCTTGCCCGCGTCGTGGAGCATCGAGGCGATTCTGAGCATGTCCTTCATCTTGTCACTTTCCGCCCGCGGGACCGAGTGGCGTTCGGCCCAGCTCAGGTAGATTTCCGTGGCGCAGGAACTCACCCGATAGACGTGGGCGGCCGTCTCCTCCGGATCGCGCAACTCCGAAAGCTTGACGATGCGGAGAACCTGGTCGCGCAGGGTGAGGGCCCTTTCAATGGCGACGGCGGCGTGGAAGGCGAACTGCGCGATGAAGAGGGTCATCTCCTCGGTGAAGGGAATCGGCTTCCCTTCGCCGTCGAGGGCGTTGATGAGCTGGATGACGCCGACGACCTCCTCCAGGCTGGATTTCAGCGGAACGACGAGGATGGACTTTGTCCTGTAGGTCGAAATCTCGTCGAAACTCCGATTGAAGGTGTAGGGAGCCCCGGGTGGTATTTCGTAGACATCGTCTATCACGAGGGGCGTGCCCGTCTTCGCCACCCAGCCCGCGAGGGATTTTTCGTCGATGTCGATTTCCTGGTTCGAATAGATGTACTTGTTGCAGAGAAGGTCGTTGCGGAAGAGGGTGTCGTTCTGGACATAGCTGAAACGGAGGGTCAATCCGTTTCGGAGGTAAATGGATCCGGCGTCGGCCTGCGTGAAGGAGCGGCTTTCCTGGAGGATGGAGTCGAGAAGGGAATGCAGGTCCTTGATGTGGTGGAGGCGTTCGAGGGTGGAAAGAAGGAGGTTCAGGTTGTCCGCGGTCGCACCGTGTTTGAATCGATATGTCATGGAAGCCTCTTTCCAGCCACAATAAACCCGCGCCGTTCCGCCGTCCACCGAGAAAGCCTTCCGAACGCGGGTCCTTCGGTTCAGTCCTTTACGAGTGTGTACTTCCTGGTTCCGATGCCGATGCTCTCCGCGTGGTCCAGGGTGGCCGACCAGTCGCTGTCCGGGTGGATGTGGCCGAATTTTTCACCCGTCCCCGAATAGCGTCGGTCGGTCAGGACGGTGCCGGCGATGGCGGGGGCCGTGTTGACGGCATCGACGCAGGCCTGGTCGAGGGCGACCGGGTCGGTCGAGGCGAAGATGCCGAGGTCGCCGACGATGGGGGCATCGTTGCTCGACCAGCAGTCGCAATTGGGGGAGACGTTCATCACGAAGCTGACATGGAAAGAGGGTTTGCCTTCGAGGATGGCCTTGCTGTATTCGGCGATGCGCTCGCCGCAGACCTTGCTCGCCGAGCCCGCCGAGTTGCGGGCGGCTCCGTACTGGCAGACGGCGACGCACTGGCTGCAGCCGGTGCAGGTGTCGTGATCGATGGCGGCCTTGCCTTCCTCATCCAGCTTGATGGCTTCCGATGCGCAGTTTTCGACGCAGGTGCCGCAGCCCGTGCAGGCTTCCCGATCGATGACGGGGTGGGAGACTTCGTGGAGGAATTTCTTTCCCGAACGGCTCGCACAGCCCATGCCGATATTCTTGAGGGCGCCCCCGAAGCCGGTGAGCTCGTGACCCTTGAAATGATTGATGGAAATGAAGGCGTCGGCCTCGGCGATCGCCGAGCCAATGCGCGCGACCGCGCAATGGTTGCCGCCCCGCACGGGCATTTCGATGAAGTCGTTTCCCTTGAGACCGTCGGCGATGAGGATGTCGCAGCCGGTGGCGTCGCGGGAGAAGCCGTTCTCGAAGGCGGCCCGGACATGATCGTAGGCATTGTGCCTTTTACCCGAGTAGAGCGTGTTGCTGTCGGTGAGGAAGGGCTTGCCGCCGAGCTCGCGGACGAGGCGCGAAATCACGGCTACGAAGGGAGGCCGGACGTAGGACATGTTGCCGGGCTCGCCGAAGTGGATTTTGAGGGCTGTGTACTTGCCCGTGAGCTCGAGGCCCGCGAGACCGGACTTCCTGAGAAGCATATCCAGTTTGGCGAGGATGCTTTGCGAGGACGTGGTGCGAAGATCGATCCAGTGGACAGTGGAGGGGGACATCTGCGATTGCTCCTTATGTATGGTGCCGATTCCGAAAGGATACTGAGCACGGACAGGCGCGGCAAGCCGAGGCGGTCCAGTTGCGACGAGGCGGTCCAGTTGCGACGAGGCGACCCCGCGCAAGCCCGCACTCAGGACGCCGGCCGAGCCTCGAATCGACGGATCGCGAAGGCCACGACGCTCGTCAGCACGATGCTCGAGAGAATCACCTGGTAGGAAAGGTCTCGGACCTCGGCGCCGCCCGCCATGCCCGCGCCGAGGGGGAGGGCCGCGAGGACGGCCGTGGCGAGGCCCTTGGGGATCATGGCGCCGATGATGGCGGCGTTCTTCTTTCCTTCGGTGGCGGCGAAGGAGCGGCGCGCGAACCAGATTCTCCCGGCTATGACCACGACGGAGAGCCCCGCGCCGGCCAAAAGGCCGTACCAGTTGTCGAAGCGCAGGGAAATGCCGAGGTACAGGAAGAAGAAGGTCCTGAGTACGAAGATGATTTCGCCGAAGAGCGATTTCTCGCCGGCCGTGATGTTCGTGTCCGGAGTGCCGAGGGGGATGCCGAGTCTCTCGATGAGTCCGAAGGGCTTGTTGACCAGCCCGAAGCCGAAGAACAGGGATGCGATGGCCCCCGAATAGCCAAGGAACTCGGTGAGGCCATAGACGACGAAAAGAAAGGCGAAGGTCGACAGCATCGTGTTCGGGAACTTGCGCACGAACTCGATCACCCTGAGCCAGATGAAGCTCGCCGAAAAGCCGATGATGGCCGCGAAGGTGAGGGCCGACAGGGTGGAGCCCACGATGTGCCCCGCGTTGAGATCGCCGCCCTTGCTCGCGAGCACGATGCTGAAAACGAAAATAATGCTGAGGACATCGGTGAGGGCCGTGTCGACGGTGAGTATGTCCATCCCGCGCTTGGAGAGTCCGAAACCCTTGGCCATCGGCAGGGCGACGGCCGGGGAAATGCTCGCGACACTGCCCCCGAAGGCGAGAGAGGCGAGGAGAGGGAGATGGAAGGCGAAAAAGGCCGAGGCGAAGGCAAGGGCCCCGGTGCCCAAAAAGGTTGCGAGGAAGATGGGCAGGGCCCCGCCGGCTGTTTCGCGGATCGACTTGATTTCCAGGGCCATGCCGCCCTCGAACAATATGGCCACAAGGGTGATGCTCGAGACGATGTCGCCCCACATCCCGAAGTCTTCGGGCTTGGTCAGGTGGAATACCGGCCCCGCGAGGATGCCGATGACCATGAGCAAGAAGACATCGGGGATAGCCTTTTTCTCGAAGAGAAGGGCGAAGGCATGGGCGGCGAAGAAGAGGAGGCCAACAAAAAGAATCGTGATGCTCACAGGACCCTCCCCGACGCCGCCGAAGGGGCGGCCAGGCTGAAACTCGTGCGGGTACTGTAGTCAGGGGCCACGGGCGCTTCAAGCTCGATCGAGGCGGCAGTCTTCGGTTTGGGGTGATTCGTCCTCTCGTCGCAGCCCGCCGCAATAATGAAACAGTATTTCATGTAGGCGCGAACATATGAAATTCTATGTTGCATTATCCCCAAAATGGAGGGATACTTCGTCCATGTCGAAGACCAGCCTTCCCGCGATGAGTCTCGAAGAAAAGCTCGGGCAGATGCTTCTCGTCGGCTTTCCCGCGGGCGAGGAGGGGTATCGTCATGTCGAGCGAGCCACGCGAGAGTTTGCCGCTGGCAACTTCCTTCTTTTTTCCCGAAATATCGGCAATCCGGAAGATCTCTTCGACCTGACGGGAAGGATCGAAGGGCTGGTCGCCGAAAGGCTGGGGATCAGGCCCCTCATCGCCATCGATCAGGAGGGCGGGATCGTCGCCAGACTCCGCTCCGGCGTGACAGCCATTCCAGGCGCAATGGCCCAGGCGGCGGCGGTGGCGGGTGGACGGCGAAGCGCCGTCGATATCAGGGCCTTGGGCCGCCTCTGCGGCCAGGAGCTTGCAGCCCTTGGCATCAATTGGGATCTTGCTCCGGTAGCAGATGTGAATGTGAATTCGGCCAACCCCGTCATCGGCGTGCGAAGCTACGGCGACGATCCGGAAAAGGTGGCGGAACTCGCTTCGGCCTTCGCTCTCGGACTCGCGGATGCGGGCCTCCTCGCGACGGGCAAGCATTTTCCCGGCCATGGCGACACCGAGGTCGACTCCCATCTCGGGCTGCCGCTCGTGCAACATGGCCTCGAGCGCCTCAATCGGGTGGAACTCGTCCCCTTTAGGCGCCTCATCGAAATCGGCATCGCCTCGATCATGACCTCGCATATCCGCTTTCCCGCCATAGAGGCAGATGCGCTGCCAGCCACGCTGTCGCCTCGCATCCTTTCCGGCCTTCTCCGCGAAGGCCTGGGCTTCCGCGGCATCATCACGACCGATTGCCTGGAAATGAAGGCTATTTCCGACAATTTCCCCGATGCGGCTTTGCAGGCGGTCAAGGCCGGCGCGGACATCCTCGATATCAGCCATACCTTCGAGCTCCAGAAGCGATCGGCGGAGGCCCTGGCGCGGGCCGTCAGGAGCGGCGAGATCGCGGAGACGCGGATCGACGAATCGGTGGAGCGCATTCTCGCGGCCAAGGCCAGGCTTCCGGGGCGACTTCCAAGTTGGACCGAGGCTTCGAATCGGATTGCGCGAGCCGATTCCCTGGAGTTCTCGCGCGAACTTTCTCGCGATTCCCTCGCCCTGCTCCGGGGCGGGAAGGGCCTGCCTCCCGCTCCGGGGGCGATCTATATCGACATCCTCCCCGGTGGATCCCGAGGGGCGGAGGATCTCGCAGGCCCGAGATCGGCCGCGCCGAAGGATGCCTTCCCCGAGCGGGTCTCGGCCTTTCTCGAAGCGGAGGGACATGGCTCGATCCAAGCCATCGCGCTTCCGCCGGAGCCCGGCGAAGATGAGATCGCCTCCGTCCTGTCACGCGCCGCGGGCAGGGATGTCGTCATGGGACTTCATTTGCCTCAGACCCATCCGGCGCAGCTGCGGCTCGCCCGCGCCCTCGAAGGGCTCGCGGGCCGCGGGGGGCGCGCCTTCAGCCTCGTCTCGATGCGGAGTCCCTACGATCTGCGGCTCTTCCCGGGGACGCCCGGGAAGCCGGCGCCGGCCTTCCTCTGTGCCTTCGAATATACGGCGGCCTCGGCCCGCGCGGTCGCCTCCTATCTTGCGGGCTCGATTCCCGCGCGCGGGGCATCGCCCCTGGGGCCGCCGAGCCTCACCTAGGCCTACACTCATTTTCGCCCCCTCCGGGGAGAATCTTCGGAGGGCAATTCATCAAGGAGGTTTTCGATGAGGAAACGCATTTTAGCGGCGGTCGCGGTACTGTGCGTCGCCGCCCTGACTCTCGGGGCCGAGGGCGTCAAGCGCGGAGGCGTGCTCAAGGCGACCTCGAATACGCAGGGCGTGCTCGTGAGGAACTTCAACCCCTTCAGCCCGGCCTCGCTCGAAGCGGCCAACGGCTGCATCTACGAATCGTTGATCTACTTCAACAACGTCAACGCGACGGCCAATCCCTGGCTCGCCGAGAAGTGGGCCTGGTCGAAGGATCTCAAGTCCGTCACCTTCACCATCCGCAAGGGCGTCAAGTTCAACGACGGCAGCCCGATGACGGTGGACGACGTGTATTTCTCCCTGATGCTCGGCCAGTCCAACAAGGCCCTCGACACCTCGGGCATCTGGGCCGAAGGCCTTCAGTCGGTCAAGGTCGCCGGCGACACCGTCACCTGCACCTTCGCCAACGTCAACGTGACGGCCCTCGAGAAATTCGGCAACCTGTACATTGTCCCCAAGGCCATCTGGTCCAAGGTCGCCGATCCGGTCAATTTCACCAACGGCGACAACCCCGTGGGAACCGGCCCCTTCATGCTCGATCCGGCCTCCTTCGGCGAGCAATCCTACAAGGTACTGCGCAATCCGCTCTATTGGCAGAAGGCGCCCGACGGACAGCCCCTCCCCTACATCGATGCCGTCCAGTACATGACGACCACCAACGAGCAGGTCGGCTTCAATCTCATTTCCAACGCCTACGACTGGGCCAACTATCTCGTCACGAACATCGACGATTACGTCAAGGCCGATCCGGCAAATCATAAGTATTGGTTTGGACAGGGGAACCTCGTCTACCTCTACATGAACAACCTGAAGGCGCCCTTCGACAACGTGAATGTGCGCAAGGCCATCGCCATGGGGATTTCGCAGCGCGATATCACCCGCAAGATGGTGCCGAGCCCCGTGCCCGCCGACCAGAGCGCCGTCAAGAGCAATTTCGCGGAAATCGCCAAGCAGGGCCTGGCGAAGTACGCCATCAAGCACGATGTGAACGGGGCCAAGAAACTGCTCGAGTCCCAAGGCTACAGGCTCAATGGGCAGGGCATCTATGAGAAGGATGGGCAGGCCCTTTCCTTCAAAGTCGTCGTGCCGGCCGACTGGACCGATTGGGTGGGCGCGGCGCAGACCGTCTCGTCCCAGCTCAAGGATATCGGCGTCGAGGCGATCGTCTCCCAGGAGACCTGGCCCGATCCCTTCCAGAGCAACCTCGAACTCGGCAACACCGACATGGCCTTCAACATCGGCGCCACCGGATCGAATCCCTATTTCGAGTTCAACCGGCTGCTCAATTCGACGAATTTCGCCCCGATCGGGACGCGGAACCACGCCTATTGGAACATGCGCTACAAGAATGCCGACATCGACGCCAACCTCGCCGCCTACCGACGCGAGCTCAGCCCCGCCAAACAGAAGGAATACATGTCGGCCATCGTCGAGCAATTCATGAAGGACACGCCGGCCGTGCCCCTCTTTTTCAATCCCAATTGGTATGAATACAACACGACGACCTTCGTCGGCTGGCCGAGCGAGGAAAATCCCTACGCATGGCCCTCCACAGTGGGCATGCAGAAGGAACCCATTCTCCTCAATGTCCACCTGAAATAATCCGAGCCTTTTGTCGCGGAGCCGCGCGCGATTCCCGTCGCGACGGCTCCCGGCCGCGGGCGCCGGGCCCCGCATATTGGGAGACCACGCAGATTGAAGTACTTCCTCCGAAAACTGGGAATGCTCCTCTTCACCTTGTTCGTCGCGCTGACGATCAATTTCTTCCTGCCGCGGCTCATGCCCGGCGATCCGGCCCAGGCGCTGCTGGGCAAGATGGAGAACATTCCGCCCGAGCAGCTCGACTCGCTGCGAGCGGCCTTCGGCCTCGATTCCCAGGAACCGCTTCCGCTCCAGTACGTCCATTATCTGGGCAATACGCTCAGGGGCAATTTCGGGGTCTCTTTTTCGCGCTTTCCGATGCCGGTGGCGGAGGTCATGCGGATTGCCATTCCCTGGACCCTCGCCCTCATGGGAATCAGCACAATTTTGAGTTTCATCATCGGGACGGGCTTGGGAATCCTCGCGGCATGGCGAAGGGAGACCCGGCTCGCCTCGCTGACCGTCGGCGTCTTTTCCTTCATCCGCAGTTTTCCCTACTTCTGGTTCGGTCTCGTCCTCATCTATTTCCTGGCCTTCAAACTCAGGCTTTTTCCGATCGGCGGCGCCTACGCCGTCGAGGCCACCCGTGGTTCGGCGGCCTGGTGGCTGTCGGTGCTCGACCACGGCATCCTGCCCGCCTTGACCATCTGCATCAGCTCCATCGGCGCCTGGCTCCTCACGATGCGCAACAACATGATCAACGTTCTCGCCGAGGACTACATCCTGGTGGCGATGGCCAAGGGGCTTCCGCTTAGGCGCATCCGTTCGCTCTATGCGGCGCGCAACGCCATTTTGCCCTCGGTCACGGGCTTTGCGATGTCGCTCGCCTTTATCGTCGGAGGGGGGCTTGTCACCGAAATGGTCTTTTCCTACCCGGGCGTGGGCTACATGCTCTACCAGGCGGTGAACGCGAAGGATTATCCCCTCATGCAGATCATCTTTCTTTTCATCGCCGCTTCGGTGCTCGTCGCCAATTTCATCGCGGATATCGTCGTGATGTTCCTCGATCCCCGGGTCAGGGACGGCGCCAAATGATCAAGGGCTTTCTCAGGACCCTGGTCTCAAACGGGAAATCCCTCGTCGGTCTCCTCATCCTCGGCGCCTTCATCCTCATCGCCCTTCTAGCGCCGATCATCGCCCCCTATCCGCCCAAGGCCGACCGCGTGGAGACCGTCGTGGCCCTCGGCCCTCCCGCCACGAACGAGGAACAGATCAAGGAGGAGACGCCGAGCGCCGACCTGGATATCCTCACCTATCGATCCACGACCACCAAGGATTACCAGAAGGTGATCCATTACTTTCCCCTGCGGGCCAAGCCGAGCGCGGCCCACATCCTCGGCACCGACCAGGCCGGGCACGATCTCTTCAGTCAGCTCGTGTGGGGCAGTCGGGTCTCGCTTTTCGTCGGCCTCTCGACCGGGCTTTTCGTCACCCTCGTGGCCCTCGCCCTCTCTCTCGTGTCGGGCTACCTGGGCGGAATCGTGGACGATGTCATCTCCTTTTTCACGAACGTGATGCTGGTCATTCCCGGCCTCCCGCTCATGATCGTGATCGCCGCCTATATCACCATGCGCGGCGTCGCCCCGATCATAATAATACTGTGTATATCCGAATGGCCCTATCCGACGCGGCTGTTGCGCTCCCAGGTCCTCACGCTCAAGAACCGCGATTTCGTCCGGGTCTCGGCCTCCCTGGGCGAACGGACCTCCTTCATCGTCTTCCGCGAGATATTGCCCAACATGATCTCCATAGCCATGGCGGAGTTCTTCGCGATGAGCATGCTCGCGATGCTCGGCGAGGCGACTCTCGAGTTCATCGGCCTCGGCAACGTCGCGGTGGTCAGCTGGGGCACCATTCTCTTCTGGGCCCAGACCAACGGGGCGCTCCTGTCGGGGGCCTGGTGGTGGTTCCTTCCTCCCGGTCTCGCCATCGCCCTCGTGGGCACCTCCTTCGTGCTCATCAACTTCGCGATCGACGAAATCTCGAATCCGCGGCTCAGGAAGAGGTAGGCGATGGACGGGAACACGATGCTCGAACTGATCGATCTTCGGGCCGGCTACGACACGGTCAGGGGATTCGTGCGGGCGGTCGACGGCGTCAATCTGCGGCTGAAATCGGGGGAGTTCCTCGGCATCGCCGGCGAATCGGGTTGCGGCAAATCGACCCTCGCCTACGCCATCATGGGACTGCTTCGCGACCAGGCCCGGGTGGAGTCCGGTGCGATCCTTTTCAAGGGGAGGGATCTGGTCCGGGCCTCAGCAGAGGAATGGAAGCAATTGCGATGGACCGGCATGGCCATGGTCTTCCAATCGGCGATGAACGCCCTCAATCCCGTCCTTTCCGTCGGTGAACAGCTCGTCGACGCCATCCACGCGCACAGAAAGGTTTCGGAGGCCGAAGCGAGGGCCATGGCCGTGGAGATGCTCGCCCTCGTCGACATCAACGGCGACAGGCTGAAGAGCTATCCCCACCAGCTTTCCGGCGGGATGCGCCAACGCGTCATGATCGCCATGGCCCTCATCCTGAAGCCCGACCTTCTTGTCATGGACGAGCCGACGACGGCCCTGGATGTCGTCGTCCAGCGATCGATCATCGAAAAGATCGCGGAACTCCGCGAGAAACTCGGATTTTCGGTTATCTTCATCACCCACGACCTTTCGCTCCTCGTGGAAATTTCCGATACCCTCGCGGTGATGTACGCGGGCAAGGTTTGCGAGTACGGTCCGGCGCGGGGACTCTTCGACGGGCCCCTCCACCCCTATTCTCGCGGGCTCATGAATTCCTTCCCCTCGCTGACCGGGCCGATAACGCGCATGGGGGGAATCGAGGGGCGGACCCCGGAACTTCTGGCCCTTCCTCCGGGCTGCCGATTCGCCCCCCGCTGCCCCGAGGCGGTCGAGCGATGCCGTGAGGCGGAGCCAGCGCTCCTGCCCGCCGGCGCGGATCGAAGTTGCGCCTGCTGGCTCCACGGAGAGACACGATGAACGATGCCGTTCTTGAACTTGTATCGGTGTGCAAGCATTTCCCCACACGCGGCATCGCATCGCGCGGCAAGGTCGTCCATGCCATGGACGATGTGAGCTTTACGCTCGGGCGGGGAGAGTCACTGGCGCTGGTCGGCGAGTCGGGCTCGGGCAAGACCACGACGGCCAGTGTGATCACCCGCATCTACGAGAAGACCTCCGGCAGCCTCACCATCGACGGCGAGGAGCTGCGACCTTTCCGCGACCGGGAGGATGCCCTCAGGCACCGGAAGAAGGTCCAGATGATCTTCCAGGATCCCTTCGGCAGCCTGAACCCCACCCACACGATCCGCGAAATACTCGAGAGGCCCTTCCTCATCCACAAGCTCGCCTCCGGGAAGGACGAACTCGAAGGGCGGCTCGTGGAGATTCTCGAGCAGGTGGGGCTGACGCCGGCCGAGGACTATCTCCGACGCTATCCCCACGAACTTTCGGGAGGACAACGACAGCGGGTGAACATCGCGAGGACCTTCGCGGTCGAACCCAGGATCGTGCTCGCCGACGAGCCTACAAGCATGCTCGATGTCTCGATCCGGATGGGCATCATGAACATGATGCTCGGGCTCAAGGAAACGAGGGGCGTTTCCTATCTTTATATTACCCACGACCTCGCCGGAGCCCGCTACATGTGCTCCAGGATCGCCGTCATGTATGCAGGCATGATCATGGAGATCGGCCCCACGGATGAAGTCATCGCCAGGGCCGGCCATCCCTATGTCGAGCTTCTCAAGGAAGCCTCGCCCTCGCCCGAATCGGGGTTTTCGCGCCGCAAGATGCCGGCCCGGGGAGAGATACCCTCGCTTATCGATCCGCCCGCCGGCTGTCGCTTTCATCCGCGCTGTCCAAAGGCGACCGCGGAATGTTCCAGGGCGGTGCCGGCCATGCGCGACCTCGGCGGCGGGCATTTCGCGAGGTGCATCAGGGCTGGCTGATCGGAGGCTGTCGGCCTGATCCTGCAGGGCCTTGCCCGCCCACGGACGAGGCTGTCGTTTTGCGAAGGCGCCCTTTCGCAGGCGGCGGGAATAGGGTATTTTTATCGATAGCGATCGATCGTCAGGCGGGAGAAACATGGATAGGCAAGAGATACTCACAGGGCTCACGGCGCGAGCGGAAATGGACGTCCTCATCGTCGGTGCCGGCATCAATGGGATAGGCGCCTTCCGGGATCTGGCACGGCAAGGGGTCGACGTGGTTCTCGTCGATCGGGGCGACTTCTGTTCGGGTGCCTCCTCGACCTCTTCGCATATGGCCCATGGCGGCATCCGCTACCTCGAAAACGGGGAGTTCCGGCTTGTGGCCGAGGCAGTCAATGAACGCAACCGCCTTTTGGTCAACGCGCCCCACCTTGTAAAGCCCCTCCCCACCGTCGTGCCCATGTTCAAGTTCTTTTCGGGGCTCCTCAACGCCCCCTTCAAATTCCTCGGTTGGCTCGACAAGCCATCGGAACGGGGCGCCTTCGTCATCAAGGTCGGCCTCATCCTTTACGATGCCCTCACCCAGGGACGACGGGTCGTGCCCAAACATCGCTTCGAGGGACGGAAGAAGACCCTGGAACGCTATCCGGGCCTAGATCCCAAGGTCAAATACGCCGCCATGTATTATGACGGCCAGCTGCTTTCGCCGGAGCGCCTCGCGGTCGAACTCGTCCTCGACGCCGAGGCCGAAGGCTCCCACGCCCGAGCCCTCTCCTATGCGCCCCTGGTGGGAGCCGACCCCGCCTCCGGCAGCCTGACGATCCGCGATGAAATTGGGGGCCGCGAGATCGTGCTGCGGCCGAAGATCGTCATCAATGCCACTGGCCCCTGGATCGATCCGGTGAACGGGAAACTCGGTTTGGGAACTCATTACATCGGCGGCACCAAGGGCTCGCATATCGTCGTCGACAATCCCGCTCTCAGGCGCGCGATGGGCGACCACGAATTCTTCTTCGAAAACGCCGACGGGCGCATCGTCCTCATGCTCGCCTGGTACGACCGCGTGCTGATCGGCACCTCCGACATTCCCATCGTCGATGCCGACACAGCCAGTTGCACCGAGGAAGAGATCGACTACTTCATAGGCCTAGCAGGGCGGATTTTCCCGGCCTACCCCGTCACGAGGGAACAGATCGTCTTCGTCTTTTCTGGGGTCAGACCCCTTCCCCCCTCGCTGAAAAATGTAAGCCAGATCACCCGTGATCACAGCATCGAGGAAGACATGCTGGGCCCGATTCCGGTCCTTTCCCTTGTCGGGGGCAAGTGGACGGCCTTCCGTGCCTTCGGGGCCCTGGCCGCGGATCGGGTACTCGCCGCCCTCGGACGCCCTCGCCGAGAGTCGACCGAAGACCTGGCCATCGGAGGAGGCGCCGGCCTTCCCTCGGACCCCGCGGGCATCGAGAAGCTCGTCCTCGAACTGGCCAAGGACAAGAATCTGGTCTTCGATCGAGCCCGGGCCCTGGTCGAGCGTTACGGAACTAGAGCGGCCCTGGTTCTCGCGAAGGTGGGGCCGGAGGCGCCGGAGACGATGCTGGCCTCCCTGCCGGCCTACTCGCGCGAGGAAATCGCCTTCCTCGTCGCCAGCGAGAAGGTCGAGGGTCTTGACGACCTCGTGCTGCGCCGGTCGACCATCGCCTGGCTCGGCCGGGCTTCCCTCCCGGCCCTCAACGAGTTGTGCGACATAATGGGAACACTGAAGGGCTGGGATGCGGGGAAAAGGGCCGCGGAGCTGGCCCGGGTCGTCGCTCTCCTTCGGGATCGCCACAGGGTCAAGGTGTAGAAGGGGGCGCAAAGGCCCCGCCGACCGGGGAGACGAGGATCGCCGCCATCTCAACATTATTCCACTTGGCAGGAATCCGGGGCGGGGAGACAATGACGTCCCAATCGTCGATGGGTCGTCTCGCGAGGCGATCCGGCTCCGGAGCGAATGCCGATGAAGAAGATGAAGGACTACTACGCCGATGCCAGCCTTGGGCAGCTTCCCAAGGCCAAGGTGTATCTGCCCATTTTGGTGGTGCTGTCGTTGGGCTTTCTCGCCGTCGCCACGGGCAAGTTCATCGCCCGTGGCATTTCGCTCTCGCCCTTCATCGACCTTGTCGCGGTGGCGGTCTACGCGACCAGCGCCCTTTTGACCTGGCGGGGACAGCTCGACCGGGCGGCCGTCCTCGGCCTGCCCATCCTCTGCGCCCTCCTTGTCCTCATCACGGCGACCGATCCCTCGCTGGGGCCCCTTCGTTTCGTGCAGGAGAGCGGCGTCCTCGCCGCGGCGCTTTTCCTCGCCGCCTTCTTCATAGCCGACAAGAGGCAGATGCTCGCGCTTGGGATCGCTACCGCGGCGGCCTTTGCGATCGTCGCGGTTGTGCTCACGATTCTGGGCAAACTCAATATCGGTTCGACACCCTTCGAGGATGCGGTGATGACCCCGACCATTTTCCTCGCCGGAGCGGCCGCGGTTTCTATTCTCATCCAGAGGGTCGTCGAATCCAATTATCGGCGTCTCGACGAGCAATACCAGGCCATGCTCGCTACCAGGGAGGCCAATCAGGCCATCATCCGCTCGGTGGCGGAAAGGCTCGCCGAAAGCGCCAAGTTGAGCGATCGCGCCTCCGAAACGGCCTCGGCCAGCATCGAGATTGAGCAAAACGTCGCGTCGATCGCCCGAAGGATCGCGGAAGCCGACGAACGCTTCGCGCAGGCGCGCGGCGGCCTCGGGAGCGTGGCGAAAGAGGCCGCCGCCCTGATCGTCCTGGTCGATCGCCAGATGGAGGCGGTGAGGAAATCGGGGGCCGCCATCGAAGTCATGGCCTCGGCGACGAAGGGTGTCGCGGCCAATGTGGCGGCGAAGCACGAGAGCATCGATGAACTCACCACGACGGCCAGAACCGGCCGCGAGGTGGTCGCGAACTTCGGGCGATCCTTCGAGGAAGTGAGAAACCTCGCGCAGGGCATCGAGGAGACGACGAGCCTCATCACGAGGATTGCAGGCCAGACCAACCTTCTCGCCATGAACGCGGCCATCGAAGCGGCCCACGCGGGGGCGGCCGGCAAGGGCTTCGCCGTCGTGGCGGCGGAGATACGCAACCTCGCCGAGTCGAGCGGCCAGAGCGTGGCGAGCATCGAATCGCGACTCAAGAAACTCACCAAGGCCATGGCCAACGCGGACGAGACCATCGGGGGGGTAGGCGAGGCCTTCGATCGACTGTCGGAGGGTGTGCGGGCCGTCGACGGGGCGATGGGCGAAATAGCCGCGGCAACCGGCGGGCTGGGAGTCGAAAGCTCGAACATCCAGGCCGCCATCGGCGAGGTCGAAAAGGCGGCAGGCGGGGTCAGGGCCAGCGCAAACTCCGTTTCGTCCTTGCAGGACGGCGTCAAGACGCAGATCGAGGGAGCTGGCCGCGTGATGGAGGAGATATCGGCGGGCATGGGCGAGATCAACGCCGGTTCGCGGGACATTCGCGCCTCGGTCGATGGTCTCCGCGAGCTGGCCGAGCAGATGCGGGAACACATAGCCCGCCTTGAGGGGCTGGGAACCTCTCGATAAAAGAAACGGCCGACCCCGGAGGATCGGCCGCAGCTTTGGTCAGGCCTCAGGCCTCATCATTCCTTGAAGAGCTTTTCGAGCACCTTCTTCGAGTTGTCGAATATGGCCGTGTGCTGGCTCTGGCCATGGGAATCCATGGTGACGACGGCGGGGAATTTCTCCACCTCGATGACCCACATGGCCTCGGGCACGCCGAATTCGTATTTGTAGACCCCGACGACCCGCTTGACCGTCTGGGCGATGAGGGAGGCCGCCCCGCCAATTGCGTGAAGGTAGACGGCGGGCGTGTCCTTGCAACCCTGGAGGGTGCGGGGCCCCATGCCGCCCTTGCCGATGACGCCGCGCATGTCGAAGTGCTTCATCACGTCGGCCTGGAAGGGCTCTTCGCGGATGGAAGTGGTCGGACCGGCCGCCACGAAGCGGTACTGCTTGGTGTCGAGGCCGGCGACGACGGGACCGCAATGGTAAATGAAGGAACCGGCCAGGATCTTCTTGAGTTCGGCGTAGATTTCCTCGTCGGACCTGCCTCCATCCTTGGCAGGGGCGGGAGCCTTGATCTTCTTGATGAAGGTCTCCTCGAGCCATTTGTGGGCCGTGTCTCGGCCGGTGACCATGATGCCGGTGAGAAGAACGGGATCGCCGATATGGAGCTCGCGAATGGTCGCGGCGGAAACGGGTATGGTGAGTTCGCGCATCTGGGCCTCCTCTTACTTGTACTCGACGCGGTCGCCTTCGAGGATCATCCTGCGGCGGCGGTAGGCCCAGCACATGTAGGAGATCGTGACGAAGTAGGAGGCGGGCAGGCGGTGCATGCCGACGATCTTGGTGTCGATGATCGTCGTCTTGCCCCCGAAGCCCATCGGGCCTATGCCCATGGAGTTGGCCTCCTTCGTGAGGCGCTCCTCCATGGCGGCCACCTCGGGATCGGCGTTGCGGGTGCCGATGGTGGTGTAGAGGGCCGCCTTCGATGCGACGTAACCCGAGCCCCGATCGCCTCCGATGGATACTCCGAGGATGCCCGGTGCGCAGCCAAGGCCCTGGGCCTTCTGGACCGCGTCGAGAACGGCGCGGCGCACTCCGGCGAGGTCGCGGCCGGCTCCGATGCTCTCGTCGGGCAGCGAGTATTGGGCGCCGACGTTTTCGCAACCGCCGCCCTTGAGCATGAGCTCGACCACAAGACGCCCGCCGCCCTGTTCCGCCGCCTCTTCTTCTTCAAAGTGGATGGTCGGGAATTCCTCGCCGCCGAGATTGTTGCCGGAGTTCTTTTCGGTGAGGGAATCGACCGCGTTGGGCCGCATGTACGAGAGCTTGGTCGCCTGGGCGAGGGCGGCGCGGATCTGCTCGCGCATCTTCCGGGTGCTCCATCCCTCCGGATGGCGGACTCGGAAGATGGGGGTACCGGTGTCCTGGCAGATGGGCGTGCCGTTTTTCCTCGACAGCTCGATGTTGGAGAGAATGGTTTCGAGGGCTCCTTGAGCCGCCGAACCTTTCTCTTCGTCGCCGATGGCCTGGCGCAGGCTGGCCTCGACGTCGGGGGGAATGTCGGTGGAGGTCCTCCTGATGAGTTCGAGGACCTTTTCGGTGATATCAGGCTGCATAAAAGCCTCCCTTCTATTATAAGATGACAGGGAATTCCACGAAGTCAATAAAATATGCGAGATTCCGAATGCTTACCCTGTCATCTCCTCGAATCGGCCGTGACGGGCGAAGGAGTCGTATGTTCCACGAAGATTCTTGTATCGGCTCGATGTTTCCCGAGCCGTCGAGCCCCCTTGTGATTCCTGCATGAGGCGCAGCATCGCGCCAGCTGGCGAGCGCTTTCTCCTTGACCCGGCAATCACCTTTCTCAATCACGGCAGCTTTGGCGCCTGTCCCGAGCCGGTTTTCGCCGAATGGCAGGCCTGGCAGCGACGCCTGGAGAAGGAACCTGTTCTCCTTTTGGGTCGGCAGATCAACGATCTTCTGGCCGAGGCGAGGGAGGCCCTTGCCGGCTTCCTCCACGCGCCCGCCTCCGACCTGGTTTTCGTGCCCAATGCGACCCATGGGGTCAACATCGTGGCCCGCGCCCTCGCCCGTGGCCTGGGCCCCGGCGACGAAGTCCTCGCAACGGATCACGAATACGGGGCCTGCGAGCGGGTATGGCGCTTTCTCGCCCGCGAGAGGGGCTTCTCCTTCGTGACGAGGGAGACTCCCCTGCCCCTAATCGACGCCGACGCCTGGCTCGAGGCCTTCTGGGCCGGGGTGACGCCGCGGACCAAGGTGATCTTCGCCAGCCACATCAGCTCGCCGACCGCCCTGACCTTCCCGGTGGCGAGGCTCTGCGCGAGGGCCCGGGAGGCCGGCATCATCACACTGATCGACGGGGCCCACGCTCCAGGGCAGCTCGATCTCGACCTCCCGGCGGTCGGCGCCGATTACTACACGGGTAATTGTCATAAGTGGTTCTGCGCGCCCAAGGGTTCGGCCTTTCTCTACGCCAGGCCCGAGGCCCAGGCCGTCCTCGAGCCCCTCGTCGTGAGCTGGGGCTGGGAAAGCGAGACGCCGGGGCCCTCGCGCTTTCAGGATCTCTACGGCTGGACGGGCACCGCCGATCCCTCGGCCTACCTCAGCGTGCCGGCGGCCATTCGCTTTCAGCGGGAAAACGATTGGGCTGGGGTGCGGAAGGCTTGTCGGGCCCTTGTGGACCGGGCGAGTGAGCGGATCACCGCTCTGACCGGGCGTGGGCCGCTTTCTTCCGATGCCGATGGGTTCTGGACCCAGATGAGGGCCTTCGAGTTGCCTCCGGGCGATGCCCAGGCTCTGCAGAAGAGACTCTGGGAAGACTTCGCCATCGAGGTACCCGTGATGGCCTGGAAGGGAAAACGGCTTCTGCGGCTTTCCATTCAGGCATACAACGCAGAAGAAGACGTCGATCGGCTAACAGAAGCCTTGGCAGGGCTCCTCCGCGCTAATTTCATTTCGGAGGAGAATCGTTTCGACAAATGAAACAGACCCACAATCCCGATGTCGGGAATTCGGGCAACTAACGTAAATATCATTGAATTCGCCCTGCCTCCCGCAATGGTCACTTCCAATTGACGATGATTTGGCTCTATTTTGGCTCCACGTAATGGGATCGCTTTCAATTTGACGTGAATTGATCCCAAGGGAGCGCAAAAGATGGCAGCGCAGGAAAAGACCGGGGCTGATGCCCTCGTCGACGTGATGATCGAGCAGGGAGTCGAGTACATCTTCGGATTGCCCGGGGGGTCAGCAATTCCGATTTTCGACGCCCTCGTCGGCAAGGACATCAAGCTCGTCCTGACACGACATGAGCAGGGCGCCGTCCACATGGCTGACGGCTACGCGAGGGCGACGGGAAAGCCGGGAATCGCCTTCGTCACCTCCGGACCCGGTGCCACGAATACGGTGACGGGGCTTTTCACCGCCCTCATGGACTCGGTGCCCCTCATCGTGGTCACCGGCCAGATGCCCGTCTGGACCCTTGGTCTCGACGCCTTCCAGGAGGCCGATGTCTCCGGCATCACCTACCCCTGCGTCAAGCATTCCTACCTCGTAAAGGATGTCGAGGACATTCCGCGCATAACCCGCGAGGCCTTCCATCTCGCGAGTTCGGGCAGGCCCGGGCCTGTCCTCATCGACATGCCCAAGAATGTGACGGGCGCCCGCTTTGCGGGGACGGCCTCGACGACCTTCCACCTCCCCGGCTATTCCGTGCCCACGAGCTGTGGCGATGCCGAGATCAAGCGCGCCGCGTCCTTGCTCGCGGCAGCCCGGCGGCCCCTCCTCATCGTCGGTCATGGAGCCCTCATTTCCGGGGCCGATGATGAGGTGCGGGTCCTCGCCGAAACCTTGCAGATACCCGTCGCCAACACCCTCCTCGGCAAGGGCGTCCTCCCGGAGACCCACGAGCTCAACCTCGGAATGCTCGGCATGCACGGCACGGCCTACGCTAACAAGGCCGTCATCGACTGCGACCTTGTGATGAGCATCGGCTCGCGCTGGGACGACCGCATCGTCGGCAACTACGCCGAGTTCTGCGTCAACGCCACGAAGATCCACCTCGACATCGATCCGGCGGAGATCGACAAGGTGGTCAAGGTCGACCTCGCCCTCGTCGGCGACGCCAAGACCGTGCTGCGTCAGCTCATCCCCCATCTTGAAAAGGGCAACACCGCCGAGTGGGTCAGGCAGGTAAAACGCTGGCGGAGGGAGTTCCCCCTCTCCTTCAAAAAGGAAGGGAAGCTTCGCGCCCAGCACGTCATCCAGGAGCTTTACAAGCTCACGGGCGGCAAGGCGATCGTGACGACCGATGTCGGCCAGCACCAGATGTGGGCGGCCCAGTTCGTCCTGTCGGAACACGGTCGCGACTGGATCAGCTCGGGCGGCGCCGGGACGATGGGTTTCGGACTCCCCTCCGCGATCGGAGCCCAGCTCGGCAGGCCCGGCGAGACCGTCGTCGCCATCGTCGGCGACGGCGGCTTCCAGATGACGATGAGCGAGCTGGCGACCCTTCGCAACCTGGCCATTCCGGTAAAGATCATAGTTATCAACAATCATTACCTGGGGATGGTGCGGCAGTGGCAGAACCTCTTCTACGACAACCGCTACTCGGGGGTCGACCTCGAGGGCAACCCCGACTTCGTCAAGCTGGCCCAGGCCTATGAGATCAAGGGATTCCGCGTGACTCGCGCCTCCGATCTCAGGCGCGTCCTCCAGGCGGCCCTCGACCATCCCGGCCCAGTCCTCGTCGACGCCGAGGTCGAGCATCACGACAATGTATTTCCGATGATTCCGGCGGGCGCCTCGCACAAGGAGATGCTCCTCGGTCCGCCGAAGCACATCCTCGAAAAACCCACGGGAGGGACCTGATCATGGCCGATACCAATGGAACCGCCACGCGGCACACGATTAGCCTTTATGTCGCCAACAAGCCCGGCGTCCTCATTCGCATCGCCCTCGTTTTTTCCCGCCGCGGTTTCAACATCGACAGCCTGGTCGTCTCGGAGACCGAGGACCCGGGTTTTTCGCGGATGAACATCGTCGCCAAGGGCGATCGCACCACCCTTGAACAGATTCTCAAGCAGCTCAACAAGCTCGTCGATGTCGTGCATGCCCGCGACTACGCCTTCGAGGATGTCATCCAGAAGGAATTGGCGCTGGTCAAGATCGATTGTCCGCCCGAGCGCAGGGCCGAGGCCCTGCAAGTGATAGAAACCTTCAAGGCCAAGACCATCGACCTCACCGAAACGACCCTCGCCGTCGAGGTCACGGGCAATTCGGAGAAGCTTGACGCACTGGAGACGATGCTGCGAAGCTTCCACATCCGCGAAATGGTCCGCACCGGCAAGGTGCTCATGGCTCGCGGAGAGGCCGCCACATAATCGGTGGAGCCCGGCATCGGTCAGCGCCCTCGCCGGGTTTCGCTTCAGGAGTTGAAAGGTGAGCAAGAATCTCTTCGACAAGGTTTGGGACGCGCATCGAGTCGGGAGCCTCCCGACCGGCCAGGACCAGTTATTCATCGGACTCCACCTCATCCACGAGGTGACCTCGCCCCAGGCCTTCGGCATGCTCGAGGAGCGGGGCCTCAAGGTCCTGTATCCGGGGCGGAGCTTCGCGACCTGCGACCACATCGTGCCGACAGAATCCCGCGCGCGGCCCTTCGCCGATCCGGAGGCCGAGGCGATGATGGCCGAGCTCGAAAAGAACGTGAAAAAGCACGGCATCGCCTTCTTCGATTTCGCCTCGGGGCGACAGGGGGTTTTGCACGTGGTCGGGCCCGAGCTCGGTCTGACCCAACCGGGCATGACCATCGCCTGCGGCGATTCGCACACGGCGACCCACGGGGCCGTCGGGGCCATCGCCTTCGGCATTGGAACGACACAGGTCTGCGATGTACTCGCGACCCAGACCCTCGCGATGGATCGGCCCAAGGTCCGCAAGATCGAGGTGAGCGGAAAACTCGGCAAGGGCGTCGGCGCCAAGGACATCATCCTCGCGATCATGGCGCGCTTCGGAGTCGAGGGGGGCTTGGGCTACGCCTATGAGTACACGGGCGAGGCGATCCGCGCCCTGTCGATGGAAGGCAGGATGACCCTCTGCAATATGAGCATCGAGGGCGGGGCGCGTTCGGGCTACGTCAGCCCGGATCAGACTACCTATGACTATCTCAAGGGCAGGCCCTACGCGCCAACTGGCGCCGATTGGGACCGCGCCCTGGTCTGGTGGAAATCCCTGGCCAGCGCGCCTGACGCCAGCTTCGACGACGAAAAAAGCATCGATGGTTCGGCCATCGAACCCATGGTCACCTGGGGCATCAATCCAGGCCATGCGATCGGCGTCGGCCAACGCATGCCGAAGATCGCCGACCTTCCGCCCGCCGAGCGGGACGTGGCGCGCAAGGCCTATGACTACATGCAATTCGCGGAGGGCGCCCCCATCGCCGGTACCAAGATCAACGTCGCCTTCGTCGGGAGCTGCACCAACGGCCGAATCTCCGACCTGCGCGATGCCGCCGCCCTGGCGAAGGGCCGCAAGGTCGCCAAGGGCGTGCGGGCCCTCGTGGTGCCCGGGTCGATGCAGGTCGACGCCCAGGCGCGTGCCGAGGGCCTCGACAAGGTTTTTGCCGAGGCGGGCTTCGAGTACCGCAATCCCGGTTGCTCGATGTGCCTCGCGATGAATCCCGACAAGCTCCGCGGCGACGAGGTCTCGGCCTCCAGTTCGAACCGCAATTTCATCGGAAGGCAGGGCTCGCCCCGAGGGCGCACCCTCCTCATGAGTCCGGCCATGGTCGTCGCCGCTGCAGTGGCCGGCGAAGTGGTCGACTCGAGGAGTCTCTAATGGCGAACAAGGATCCCAAGCGCGGCCTGATCAAGGGAAGGGGCCTGCCCCTCCGCGAAAACGACGTCGATACGGACCGCATCATTCCGGCCCGCTACCTCAAATGGGTTACCTTCGATGGCCTGGGAGCCCATGCCTTCGAGGATGCCCGCAAGGACGCGAAGGGCCAGCCGAACGACCACCCCTTCAACGACCCGCGCTACAAGGGCGCCTCCGTCCTCATCGTAAACCGCAACTTCGGCTGCGGCTCTTCGCGGGAGCACGCGCCCCAGGCCCTTTCGCGGGCCGGGATCGAGGCCCTCGTCGGGGAATCCTTCGCCGAGATCTTTTCGGGCAACTGCGTGACCCTCGGCCTGCCCGCCGCGCGGGTCTCGGCCGCCGACGCCGCCGAACTGCAGGACCTGGTCGCCGCCAACCCCTCCCTCGTCGTCGAGGTGGATCTCGAGGGCCGCGAGGTGCGGGCCGGTGCGAAAAAGTATGCGCTCACGATGCCGGAGGCGCAGCGCCAGGCCCTCGTCGCGGGTACCTGGGATTCCACCGGATCCCTTCTCTCGAACGAGGCGAAGATTCGCAAGATCGCTTCAAGCCTGCCGTACATGGCCTGGAAGACCGCTGGCTGAGCCAGGGGCATGATCGACATCGAGGCCTTGCAGAAATACTCCCTGTTCGGAGGCCTTCTCCCGGAACAGGTGGCGGTGGTGCGCGGACTCCTCACCTACGAAGCCTATGAGGCCGGCGAGGTCCTCCTGGCGGAGGGCCAAGCCAACGACCGCATTTGTTTCATCGTCGAGGGGAAGGTCGAGGTGCTGAAGAACGGCCAGTCGCTCGTCGAAGTCGGCGAAGGCGAGACCTTCGGCGAGATGGAGCTCCTCGACGTGATGCCGGCCATCGCCACCATCCGGGCCCTGACTCCGGTGGGGGTGGCGGTGATGGCCAATCGCGCCCTCTACCGCCTCTCCCACGAGGATCTGAGAATATTCGCCATAATAGTGATGAATCTCGCCCGGGACCTTTCGAGGAGGCTCAGGCGGATGGACGAACTGGCGGTGAAGGGCCCGAACTAGCCCGGAGCCTGCACGCCGCGGAGTGGAGGGGGACGCCGGGTCCGTCAAGATCGCGGTAGCGTCGCGGCTCCGGCAGCCGATTAGGGTTATTTGCCTTCGCCGACGCCGAACTCCACCTCAGCCGTGTCGAAACCGTCGCCCGTGT
>JAJXVS010000269.1 GCA_021782015.1 bacterium
GGACTTCGTAATTTCGCGGCCATCCACACTGATACTGCCTTTCTCGACGCGCCGCAGCCCTGTGATTGCCTCGATGAGTTCGGTCTGACCGTTTCCGTCGACGCCCGCTATACCGAGAATTTCCCCGGCCCGGACCTCCAGAGAGAGCCCTTGGACGCAGAGTTGGCCCCGGGACCCGCGAACGTCGAGATTGCGTATCGAAAGGACCTTTTCTCCTGGGGTCGCGGGCCTTTTCTTAATGTTGAAATCGACGACTCTTCCCACCATCATTTCCGCGAGAGCCGATTCGTCGGTGGTGGCGACCTGGACCGTGGCAACAAGCTTGCCGCGACGGAGAACAGTGCAACGTTCAGCAACCTCCTTGATCTCCCGAAGCTTATGCGTAATTAAGATGACCGTCTTGCCTTCGGATTGGAGTCGCTTGAGGATTGTCATGAGCTCGTCGATTTCCTGGGGTGTGAGCACGGCCGTGGGTTCGTCGAAAATGAGGACATCGGCATCGCGGTAGAGGATTTTCAGGATCTCCGCCCGCTGCTGCATGCCGACCCCTATCGATTCGACCTTGGCCCTGGGATCGACAGCGAGGCCATAGCGGTCGGAGAGCTCGGCGATTCGACGCTCGGCTCCGCGAAAATCCACTTCGCCGAAGGCGTTCCGAGGTTCCTTTCCAAGGATGATGTTTTCACTCACGGTATAAGGGCGCACGAGTTTGAAATGCTGATGCACCATCCCAATGCCCAATGCTGTGGCGTCGTTCGGGCTGCGAATCCTTGCTTCCTTGCCCCCGATGAGAATTTTGCCCGCGTCGGGTGAATAGAGCCCGAATAGGATGGACATCAAGGTCGACTTTCCGGCGCCATTTTCGCCGAGGATCGCGTGGATCTCGCGATGCCGGACCTGCAATGTCACATCGTCATTTGCGATGATGCCAGGAAATATCTTGCGAATGCCAAGCATCTCGATGGCCCATTCGGAGGCCTTCGGTGGAGGGGGAGAGGCTCCGACGGGAAGTGGAACGGCCATGGGCTGTAGGTGGCACAAGAGGGACGCTAGCGAATGTGCCGCGTCCCTCGGGCCTTATTTGTCGCTGGCCTGGAGATCGCCCGGAACCTTGCCAGCCGCCTTTGCTTCGGCGTAGGTGGCATATACCTTGATCTTGCCTGCGATGATCTCAGAGCGAATCTTCTCGACTTGAGCGATGATGCTCTTGCCCAATTCGGGATTGGATGTAGCGAAGGCGACGCCGTTGGCCTTGGTATCGAGGACGAGAACGCGCGCCTTGAAGGTTCCATTCTTCACTTCGTTGAGCGCGGTGAGCGAGGCAGTCTCGACACGCTTGATCATCGAGGTGAGCACCGCCGATTTGGTGCCGCTGTATATCCCATCTTCGTACTGATCGCTATCGACGCCTATAGCCCAGACATTCTTCCCCTGCGCTCGATACTCCTTCGCCTGGGCGATGGTTCCGTTCCCCGTACCTCCAGCAGCCGAGAAAATGGCGTAGACTCCGGAATCGAACCAATTCTTGGCTTGTGCCTTGGCGAGCTCGGGCTTCCCCCAGTCATTCGCGTAATAATCGACAATCTTTGAATTGGGGAGAATGGAGAGAATGCCCATCACATATCCCACCTCGAACTTCGTGATGACCGGACCGGGGATGCCGCCGATAAATCCGAATTTGGGATTCTTGACGCCATCGGCCTTGGCCTTGAGTGCCGCGGCGACGCCTACGAGGTACGACCCCTCATGTTCCGAGAAGGTGACCTGCATGACGTTCGGTTGATTGACCCAATCCACGTCGACAATCATGTACTTCTGGTTCGGATAGAGGGGAGCCACCTCGTTCAGTGCATCGGCCCAGGTGAAACCGGTGACAATGATGAGGCCATAGCCTTCGTCGGAAGCCTGCTTGAGATTCGGCACATACATATCCTGGGTTTGCGCCGTAACGACATCGTATAGGCTGCCGCGCTTCGATTGCTTATCCCAGGTATCGCCGTAGAAGGAAAGGATTCCGCGCCAGGCTGCAGCGTTGAAGGATTTATCGTCTATCCCCGTTGCGTCCGTGAGAAGACGCGTGGTCGGGTCGGCGGCCCAGACCTGGGAAAAGGCGAGAAAAGCCAGGCCAAGCGCGGCCAAAAGTGATTTCTTCATGCAAGAACCCCCTTGTTGCGGTGATCCGCGCCGAACGACGCGGACCCCATGATAGGGGGGGCCGAAAGATACCGTCAAGAAGAGGAAGGCGACGAAACGAGAAACCGACTACATTTCCGCCACAACATGGCCATGATAATACTGATCTCGAAGGGCGGAGATTTGCCTGTCCTTGAGGTATTCATCGAAGCTCATGTAGCGGTCGATGACGCCGCCCGGACAAATTTCCACGATGCGGTTGGCGATCGAGGTAATGAACTCGTGATCGTGACTTGTAAAGAGGAGGACTCCGGCGTATTCGATGAGGCCGTCATTGAGCGCGGTGATGGCTTCGAGATCGAGGTGGTTGGTTGGCTCATCCATCAGCAGGCAGTTGGCACCAGAGAGCATCATCCGGGAAAGAAGGCAGCGGACCTTTTCGCCTCCCGACAAGACGCGCACCGGTTTTAGGGCCTCGTCGCCCGAGAAAAGCATACGGCCGAGAAAGGACCTAATATAGGTATCATCATCGGAACCGGCCTCTTCCTTGAGCCAGTCGGCGATGGAGAGATCCGAATCGAAGAGTCGGGTATTGTCCCGGGGAAAGTAGGACCTTGTTATGGTCTGCCCCCAGGAAACCTGACCTGAGTCCGGCTCTTCTTCCCCCGAAAGGATTTGAAAAAGGCCGGTCTTAGCCATATGTTCGCGGCCAACGAGGGCGATCTTGTCGTCGCGATTGAGGGTAAGAGTGAAATCCTTCAGTATTCTCGTGCCCTCAATCGTCTTTGTCACGCCTTCGATCCGCAGGACATTGTTTCCCACTTCTCGATCGGGCTTGAAAGCGACATAGGGGAAGCGCCGGCTCGACGGCGCGATGTCGGCCAGAACGAGTTTTTCGAGGACTTTCTTGCGTGAAGTGGCCTGCCGACTCTTGGAGGCGTTCGAGGAAAACCGCTGAATGAACTCCTTGAGATCCTTGGCCTTGTCTTCGTTCTTTTTCTTCAAGTCTTTTTGTTGCTGAACGAGGATCTGGTTCATCCTGTACCAGAAATCATAATTGCCCGTATACATTCTGACCTTGCCGTAGTCGATATCGCAGGTATGGGTACATACGGCGTTGAGGAAATGTCGATCGTGGGAAACTACGATGACAATATTGGAGAAGTCGATGAGAAAGTCCTCAAGCCAGGTGATTGAATCGAGGTCGAGGCCATTGGTCGGTTCGTCGAGGAGAAGGATATCGGGGTTGCCGAAGAGGGCCTGGGCGAGAAGAACCCGGACCTTGATTCCCTCGTCGACTTCCTTCATGAATTTTTCATGGTATGATTCGGCGACGCCAAGACCCGAAAGGAGGATGGCCGCTTGGGCCTCGGCCTCCCAGCCGCCGAGTTCGGCGAATTCGGCTTCGAGTTCGCTTGCCCTGATGCCGTCGGCCTCGGTGAAATCCTCTTTTGCATAGAGGGTTTCTCGCTCGCTCTTGACGGCATCGAGTTTTGGCCAACCCATGATCACCGTTTCCAGTACGGAGTTATCTTCGAAGGCAAAATGGTTTTGGTTGAGAACCGCCATTCTTTTGCCGTTCGGGATAATGATTTCGCCCTTGTCCTGGCGGAGTTCGCCCGAGAGGATGCGAAGGAGCGTGGATTTGCCGGCGCCGTTTGCGCCGATGATGCCATAGCAATTGCCGGGCGTAAACTTGAGGTTGACGTCCTTGAAAAGGCTTCGTTCGCCGAAGCCGAGCGCGAGGTCGGTAACCGTAATCACGGGCGGAGTATTGCAAAGAATGACAAACATTGCAATATCTGCCGGGTTGAAGCGGTCGCTAGCGGGACAGTGGGGATTTTGCAACCATTTGCGGCGATATAGTGTTCCAAGCTATCCGCTGCATACCTTTTCTGCGTATAATCGGGTATTCCCATGCCATCAAAACCCGGAAGTGATCATGGATGAGCAGCTCGTATTCAACGCACCTTCCTCTGTGACTCGAAGCCTTCCCGAGCTCCTCCTTCCCGCGGGAGGCTTCGATGCAGCGGTGGCCGCCTTTGAAGGTGGGGCCGACGGTATCTATCTGGGGCTCAGGGATTTTTCCGCCCGCAAGCAGGCCCGCAATTTCGACGATCTTGAATATAGGCGAATACACCGTCTCGCCCGGGATCAGGGAAAGCGCGTCTATGTGGCGATGAATACTGTCGTCACCGATGATGAGCTGCCCTTGGCCGCGGAACGGCTTTTCTTCCTGTCCCGCTTCACTCCGGACGCCCTGATCTTTCAGGATTGGGGACTTGCCCGCCTCGCGCGGCAGAGCTTTCCCGAAATTACCCTGCACGCCTCGACCCAGACCGCGATCCAGACCGATGCCGCCGTCGCCTTTGCCCGAGAGGCCGGCGCGACAAGAATCGTACTGCCGCGCGAAACCAGCTTGCTCGAAGTATCGGAGCGCGTTGCGTCCAGCCCCGACATGGAGTTCGAGATCTTCGTGCATGGAGCCCTGTGCTATTCGTATTCGGGACTGTGCCTCGCCTCAGGGCTCGAGCTGGGGCGCTCGGGCAATCGCGGCGAATGCGCTCAATTGTGTCGATCATGGTACGCCGGTTCCGGCGCTCTAAAGGGTGAGGGGTATTGGTTCAGCTGTCGGGACCTCGATCTTTCCGGCATGCTCGGCGAAATCATCGCGGCGGGAGCCTCCAGTCTCAAGGTCGAGGGTCGGATGAAGTCGCCCGAATACGTGCTCGCGGTGGCCAAGCTATATCGCGAGGCTCTCGATCGGATCGCGGGCAAGAGTTACGCCGAAACAATGAACGACCTGGTCGTGGATGCGAAGGTCGCCTTCGCGAGGGCTGCGACAAGCGGTTGGACAGGTCATCATGGTGGGGCTTCCATTATCGATGCGACCTTTCCTGGGCACCGAGGCACCAGTCTCGGCAGGATTGTCGATTTCAGTGACGAGGAACTCACTCTGGACCTCGAAACGAACCTCGGCATTCGCGACGGAATACAGGTCGTGGGAGATGTCGCAACGGGCCTGCGCGCTCCATCGCTTCAGCTCGCCGTCCTTGAAATGCGGGATAACGAAACGGGAAGACGTATTTTTGA
>JAJXVS010000016.1 GCA_021782015.1 bacterium
CCTCAAGGCGGAACAGGGCGTGAGCGGCATCGGGATGTACATGTTCGGGCTGGGCATGTCGAGTCTGCTCTTTAAGGTTTTAATTGGTACGGTCAAGACCATCCAGGGATTTCAGCCCGTGCGCATTCCCCTCCTCGTGTCGATTCCCTTCCTCGGGCCCATCCTCTTCAACAATTCGGTGCTTGTGTACGGGGCCTTCCTCCTCGTGCCCCTCGCCTGGGTCGTCCTCGAAAAGACGAGTCTCGGCCTCAAGATCAAGGCCGTCGGCCAGAATCCGGCGGCGGCCGACTCCCTGGGCATCAGCGTCGTCGGCATCCGCTACTTCGCGGTCTGCCTCGGCTCCGTCCTCGCCGGCGTGGCCGGGGCCTCCCTGTCGATCTCCCTCCTCAATCTCTTCCAGGACAATCTCACTTCGGGACAGGGCTTCATCGCCGTGGCCCTCGTCTATTTCGGGGGCTGGAGCCCCATCGGCGTCCTGGCGGGCTCGCTCCTGTTCAGCGTCGTAAACTCGATCCAGCTTTGGATGCAGGTCCTCGGCGTCAACCTCCCCGCGAGCGTCGCGGTGATGCTGCCCTACATCCTCACCATTCTCGCGCTCATGCTATCGGCCAACCGCGCGCGCCAACCGGCCGCGCTCAACAAGCCCTTCGACAGGTCTGAGAACTGAGGGCAAAAGGAGAATTGGGATGAAATCGAATCGAATAGCGATCGCCTTCGCGATGGTCGCGGCCATGACGCTGGGGGTAGCGGCCGCTCCCCTCCGCATCGCGGTCATCATGCCGAGCGCGACGACGGACATGGCCTTCAGCCAGTCCATGTGGTCGGCCCTGCTCACGGTGCAGAAGGAAATGGGCGGCGAGAGCGCCCTCCAGCTCAAGTACACCGACAACATGTGGAACGTGCCCGACGCTGCCGCGGCAGTCCGCGACTACGCGAGCCAGGGCTTCGACATCGTCATCGCCCATGGATCGCAGTACGGCTCCTCCGTCCAGGACATCGCCCCCGACTTCCCGCAGACGACCTTCGCCTGGGGCACCGACGTCAACACCTTCGGCCTGCCGAACGTCTACGCCTACACGGCGGCCGCCGAGCAGGGCGGCTACGTCAACGGCGTCCTCGCCGCGAAACTTACCAAGTCCAAGAAGATCGGAGTAACTGGTCCCATTGAGGTCGGCGACGCCAAGACCTACATCGACGGCTTCGTGCAGGGCGTCCGGTCGGTCAACAAGAACATCGCCGTATCGAAGACCTGGACGGGCTCCTTCTCCGACGTGGCGCTGATGACGGCCGCCGCCAAGACCCACATCGCCAACGGTGCCGACGTCCTCACCGGTTCGTCGCAGTCCGTCGTCGGTTCGATCGGGGCCGGCAAGGACAAGGGCGGCATCCTTTGGTTCGGCACCCAGGCCGATCAGGCCTCCCTCGCGCCCGCTCTCGTCGTGGCCTCGCAGGTCTACGACTGGACGGGCATGCTCCGCGAAATCATCGCCCAGCACAAGGCCGGCATTCTCGGAGGGAAGACCTACACCCTCACCCTCGACAACGGCGGACTCAAGATGGCCTTCAATCCGGACTACAAGCTTCCGGCCGCGGCGAAGAAGGCGGCCGACGAGGCCATCGCCGGGATTTCGAAGGGCAGCATCACAGTCCAGCCCTGAGATTACTGGGGAGGCAAACCTTTTGCTCCGGGCAAAAGGTTTTCCTCTCCGCGAGTCCGGCTCGCGAAGCCCCCTCCTTTCCAAAACCCGGAGCCAATTGGAATATCTTTTGGGAGTCATGCCGATGAGCGCTGAAGGCCAAGCAAAAGGACCCAAGACCGGCCGCGTGGAGATGCGCGACATCGTGAAGTGCTTTCCGGGCGTCACCGCCAACGATGGGGTGTGTCTCGACATCGAGCCAGGCGAAGTTCACGCCCTCCTGGGCGAAAACGGGGCCGGCAAGAGCACCCTGATGCGGCAGCTCTACGGCATGTACCAGCCCGACGGGGGGCAGATCCTCGTCGACGGCAAGAGTCTCTCCTTCCGCTCGCCGGCCGACGCCATCCGCGCCGGCATCGGCATGATCCACCAGCATTTCATGCTCGTACCAACTATGACGGTCGCCCAGAACGTGGCGCTCGGCCAGCGCTCGCCCCGCGCCCCCTTTCTCGACCTCGGCGGCGTCTCGAAGGCCATATCGAAGATAGGCGAGGATTACGGCCTCAAGGTCGACCCCGAGACCTTCGTCTGGCAGCTCTCAGTGGGCGAGCAGCAGCGGGTCGAAATCATCAAGGCCCTCTATCGGGGCGCCGGCCTCATCATTCTCGATGAGCCGACGGCCGTCCTCACCCCCCAGGAGGTCGACGCCCTCTTCGCGACCCTCCGCACCCTGGTCGCCTCGGGGCATTCGCTCATCTTCATTTCGCACAAGCTCAACGAGGTGAAGGCGATCAGCGACCGCGTGACCGTCCTCCGCGATGGCAGGGTCGTGGGCACGGGCCGCACCTGCGACCTTACGCGCGGCGACCTCGTGCGCATGATGGTGGGACGCGAGGTCAAGGAGCCCGATCCCCGGCCCCACGCCCCCGGGCCCGAACTCGTGCGTATCGCCGGCGCCCGCGCGATGGGCGACCGGGGCATCGAGGCGCTTCGCGGCATCGACCTCTCCATCCGTTCGGGCGAGATACTCGGCCTCGCAGGCGTGTCCGGCAACGGGCAGAAAGAGCTCGCAGAGTGCCTGGCCGGCATGAGGTCCCTGACGGAGGGCAGCGTCATCGTGGAGGGCCACGACATGACGCGGGCCACGGTGAACGAGCGCTTCGAGGCGGGCATGGCCTTCATCCCCGAGGAGCGGATGCGCGACGGGGCGATTCGCGAATTCAGCGTGGGTGAGAACGTCTTTCTCCACGACCACATGTCCAAGCGCTTTCGACGCTGGATCTTCCTCGCCTTCGACACGATGCGCGAACACGCCCGTACCCTTGTATCCCAGTTCGCGGTCAAGACACCGAGTCTCGACGTGCCCATCAAGAACCTCTCGGGCGGCAACATCCAGAAGCTCATCATGGCGCGCGAGCTTTCGCGCCAACCCTTCTTTCTCGTGGCGGCACAGCCTACGCGCGGGGTCGACATCGGCGCGACCGAGTACATCCACGACTGCCTCCTCGAGCAGCGCGAGAAGGGCATGGCCATCCTCCTCGTCTCCGAGGATCTCGATGAACTCAGAAGCCTTTCCGATCGCATCGCGGTTATGTACGAGGGCGGGGTCATGGGCATCGTCGAGCGCGGAGAAGCGAGCGTCGAGGAGCTCGGCTTCATGATGGCGGGCGTTTCGCTCGAGGAGCTGCGCGCCGGCGCCGCGACCGAGGAGAGCGCCTGTCCATGATCGCCTTCACTCTTAACGGCCAGAGCGCCGAGGCGCCGGGCGGCACGAGCCTCCTCGAGTATCTGCGCGGCACGGCCGGCCTCACTGGCGCGAAGAACGCCTGCGGCGAGGGTACCTGCGGGGCCTGTACGGTCCTCGTCGACGGCTCGCCCTTCTCCTCCTGCATCATGCCCATCGAAAAGGTCGCCGGCAAATCGGTGCTCACAATTGAAGGCATCGAAGGCGGCGAGATGGGCCTTTACGAACAGGCCTATGTCGAGGCCGGGGCAGTCCAGTGCGGCTATTGCACGCCGGGCATGGTGATGTCGACCAAGGCCCTTCTCGACCGCAACCCCCAGCCCACCGAGAAGGAGGCGAGGGCGGCACTGCGACGGAACATCTGCCGCTGCACGGGCTACGCGAAGATCGTCGATGCCGTGCTGCGCGCCGCCGAGGCCAGGCGGGCGGGGGGAGCTTCCACGGCAGAGCCGGCCTCCTCGCCACTGGCCGCCGAGGGCCGCCTCGGTTCGCGGCTCAGGCGCGTCGACGCAGCCATCAAGGCCCGGGGCGAGGCGAAGTATGTCGACGACCTCGTCGCGCCAGGCATGCTCCACGCCGCCGTGCTCAGGAGCCCCTATCCGCGGGCCAGACTCCTGCGTCTCGATACCGCCGCGGCCAAGGCCCTCGAGGGCGTCGCCCTCGTCGCGACCTGGGAGGACATTCCCGGCGATCGCTTCGTCGGCCACCTCGTCGCCGATTGGCCGACCTTCGTCGCCGTCGGCGAGACGACGCGGTATGTCGGCGACGCCATCGCCCTGGTGGCTGCCGAAAGCGTCTCGGTCGCGCGGGCCGCACTTGGCCTGATTGGGGCCGAGTACGAGCCTCTCACGCCCCTGCTGAGTCCCGATGCAGCCCTCGCCGAGGGGGCGCCGGAGATCCATGCTGGCGGCAACATCCTCACCGAGATCAACCTGATCCGGGGTGACGCCGCGGCCGCCCTCGGTCGAGCGACGCACGTTGTGCGACACAGGTACGGCACGGGCTTCGTCGATCACGCCTTCATGGAGACCGAAAGCGCCCTCGCCTATCCGCCGGACTCCAAAGGCGTCGTCCTCGTGCGCACCGCCGAACAGAACGTCTACGACGGACGGCGCTACGTGGCCCGCACCCTCGGCCTTCCCGACGAAAAGGTACGAATTGTGTCGACCTACGTCGGCGGGGCCTTCGGCGGCAAGGAGGACCAGTCGGTCCAGCATCACGCGGCCCTCGCGGCCTATCTTTCGGGTCGGCCGGTCAAGCTGACCCTCGACCGGGCCGAATCGTCGAGGGTCCATGTGAAGCGCCACCCGATGGAGGTCGAACTCGAGCTGGGCTGCGACGCGGCGGGAAGGCTCCTTTGCGCCAAGGCCGTCGTCGTCGCCGATACCGGCGCCTACGCGTCGCTGGGCGGGCCCGTCCTCCATCGGGCCGTTACCCACCTCGGCGGTCCCTACGTCGTTCCCGACATCCGCGTCGAGGGCAAGGCCGTCTACACGAACAATCCGCCTGCCGGGGCCTTCCGCGGCTTCGGTGTCCCCCAGACGAATTTCGCCTTCGAGAGCGCCCTCAACGAGCTCGCAGCCATAGTCGGCATCTCCGGCTGGGAGATCAGGATGCGGAACGCGGCCAAGCCCGGCGATGTCCTTTCGAACGGGCAGATCGCCGGCCCCGACACGGCCGTCGTCGAATGCCTGGAGGCCGTGAAAGAGGCCTACGATTCGGCCCCGGGCCGGGCGGGCATCGCCTGCGCCTTCAAGAACACAGGCATCGGCATGGGCCACCCAGATACAGGCCGCTGCATCGCGGCGATCTTCGATGACCGGGTCGAAATACGGACAGGGGCGGCCTGCGTCGGCCAGGGCCTGGCCACCATCCTCACGCAGATCGCCGCCTCCGTCCTCGACATCGATCCGGCCTTTATCGTCGTGCCGGCCCCCGATACCTTTCTCACGCCGGACGCCGGCACCTCCACCGCTTCGCGGCAGACCCTCATCACGGGCGAGGCCTGTCGGAGGGCCTGCGCGATGGCCGCCGAGGCCCTGCGGGGCGAGGCCGGCCTTCACGGTGAGGGTGGCGCCGACCCGCACAATTTCGGTGGCGCTGACCCTCGCGGTCATGGTGATGGTGGCGCCGACCCGCACGATGTCGGTGGCGCCGATGATGCCGCGGCTCCCGGCCGGGTGGCCTTTCCCCTGGCCCTCCTCGCGGGGCGCGAGTTCGCCGCCGAGTTCGAGGCGGTGACCGATACCTTCCCCTCCGACAAGGCCAATCCCGTCCGCCATGTCGCGTACAGCTATGCCTGCCACGTCGCAATTCTCGACGCCGACGGCAGGCTCGAACGAGTGGTCGCGGCCCACGATTCGGGCCTCGTCGTGAACCCCCTCGCCTTCGAGGGCCAGGTCGAAGGCGGGGTGGCGATGGGCCTCGGCTTCGCCCTGACCGAGAGCTTTCCGCTGGCCGAAGGGATGCCGACGGCAAAGTTCGGGCAATTGGGACTATTCCGCGCGACCGAGGTGCCGCCGATCCAGACGATCATCGTCCGCCGCCAAGGGCCAGGCGAGGCCATGGATGGAGGCACGACCGCCTCGGCTTATGGCGCCAAGGGCATCGGCGAGATTTCCTCGATACCGACGGCCGCCGCGGTTGCCGCGGCCTACGCCGCCCGCGATGGAAGGTGGCGGACGCGCCTTCCCCTCGAAGGGACACCGTACAGGAAAGCCCCGTAGGCGGTCGGGCCTGTAGGCGGGCGGCCCCCGGGTGGTCGGGGCCGTAGGCGGTCGGGCCCGCCCTCGTTACAATTCCGCGGTCATGGAAATTCTCGCGCCCACCGAGGAGGGCATCGAGCGGGCGGCCCTCGCCCTCGCGGCCGGAAAACTCGTCGTCATTCCCACTGAAACCGTTTACGGCCTTGGCGCGAACGCCTTCGACACGAGGGCCGTCGCCCGGGTCTTCGAGGCGAAGAGGCGGCCGACCTTCGATCCGCTAATCGTCCATATAGCCGAACTCGAGGCCCTCGACGCTGTCGCGGTATGGCCGAACGAGGTGGCCCGCGCCCTCGCCGAGGCTTTCTGGCCTGGCCCCCTCACGCTCATCTTGCCGAAGCGGGAAAGGGTGCCGGGCCTCGTGACGAGCGGTCTGGATTCCGTGGCCGTGCGCATGCCCGCCCATCCCGTGGCCCGCGCGATCATCCGCCTTTCCGGAGTGCCGGTCGCCGCGCCGAGCGCCAACCCCTTTGGCTATCTTTCGCCCACCCGGGCCGAGCATGTCGCGCGCATGCTCGGCGATGCCGTGGACTTCATCGTCGATGGAGGCCCCTGCGAAATCGGCGTCGAGTCGACGGTCCTCGATGTCACGGGCGAGCGGCCGAGAATTCTCAGGCCCGGCGGACTTCCCCGCGCGGCGATCGAAAAGCTCTGCGGCCCGGTCGACATCATCGATAGGGCGAGCGGCCAGCCCACGAGTCCGGGTCAGCTCGAAAGCCATTATGCGCCCCGCTCCCGCCTTGACCTCGTCGAGGCCGGAGGGCTCGCAGCCGCGCCCATCGGCCCCGATGACGCCATCCTGTTTTTCGACGAGGCATCTCGACGGGCTTTTCAGGCGGCGCGAAAAGCGGAGCCTCGTCTAGGCGCTTCGGCCTCGGCCGAAAACTCAGGCGCCACGGGCGGCTCAGGCGGCGGGGTCGCCAGCGGCCACATTGGCGGAAGGCGCGGCGTCGAACGCGTACTCTCGCCTTCGGGCGATCTTCGCGAGGCAGCGGCCGCCCTCTTCGATCTTCTTCACGAGCTCGACCTCGCGGGAGTGAAGAGGATCTGGGCCGAGCGCCTCCCCGCCGAGGGCCTCGGCCTCGCAGTCAACGACAGGCTCTGGAAGGCTTCGACGAAAGCTTGAGAGCGGGACCCGCTCGGGAGGGAGGCGAAGGGGCGCAAATGAGCCGAGACCTCGTCCCCGGGCACTGAGCCAGGAGTGTTCAGGACTCGACTTCCCTCTCGTCCTCTCCGACTTTGGCGAGGATGGATTCGAGCTCGATGGCGTCCTTTTCAAAGCGTTCGACAGCCGAAGCGAGGCCATCGGCGTTGGCTGCGTTGGATTGCACCACGCCGTCCAGCGAGGCTATGGCCTTTTCGATCTGCCCGAGCCCGAGGCTCTGTTCGGCGCTCGCCGAGGTGATTTCCTGCACGAGTTCGGCCGTGCGTCTGATGTCCGGCACAAGCTGTCCGAGGAGGGCCCCAGCCTTGCGGGCGGCCTCTGCCGTGGTCGACGAACGCTCGCCGATTTCCCTGGCGGCTTCCTGACTTCTTTCGGCGAGTTTCCTCACTTCCTGGGCGACGACGGCGAAGCCCTTGCCGCTTTCTCCGGCCCGCGCCGCTTCGATCGCGGCGTTTAGGGCGAGGAGGTTGGTCTGGCGCGCAATTTCCTCGACGATTCCGATACGCGAGGTGATCTCTTCGATTTCGCGGACGGCGAGCGCGACGGCTTCGCCTCCCTTTCCCGCGTCGGCGGCGGCCCTGAGCGAAAGTTCATTGGTACGCTCGGCTCCATCGGCCGTCGCGCGGATTGTCGAGGCGAGTTCCTCGATGGAGGCCGAGATTTCCTCGACGCTCGCCGCCTGGCTCCTGGCTCCTTCGGCGAGGCTGCGGGCTGTCGAATTGAGTCTTGCGCTTTCGGCGCTGACTCCCGCCGATACATCGCTCGCCCTTGAAGCGAGTTGCCCCAGGCGCGTCGAGAGTTGACGTTCCGCTTCGGCTTTCTCGCTTGCCTCGGCGAGGGCCGTGCGACCGATCATGAGGGCTTGGTAGGCGCTCATGATGACGAAGACGGAGAGGATCAGCGCGCCGACGGTATACTGTCGCACAAAGGCGAGATCGGAGCCGAAATGCGCGGGTATGAACACGAAGCTGGCCAGGAGAATGGCGATGACCTGGAAGGCCCCGGCGGCGAGCGTATGCGCTCTCGAATAGCCGATGAGACTCGCGAAGATGACTGGTACGATCAAGTAAAACGCGGTGCTCATGAGAAATTCGGTGCCGGTCTTGAGATTCGATCCCAAAAGCAGTCCCGTCATGGCGAGCAATATCGTCACTGTCATGATATCGGCACCACGTCGATAGTGGCCCGAGAAGGTCAGGAGGAGGACGAAGGCGATGAGGACCTCGAGGGCCCCCTCGATCAGAATGTTGATGCCGCTCCCGTGTGCGAGCGCGTTGACCATCGCCACTGGAACCAGGCAGAGGATGACGATCGAAACCACCACCAGAGCCCTTGCCCTGAGCTTGATTTCGGAAGTCTCGGTCGCATAACGCCGAGCCAGGCTGGCAGCAAGACTCATGAACCCTCCTTCGCAACTCGATTCGGAAATGGAAAGTCGCAAAGCGAAAATCTCGTTCACTTTAGGATCGATTGCAAGTAATCCTGGTCTCGATCAGGGGAGCTCTTTCCCCGATGAAATCTCGAAGATTCATTTCAATTCGACGGCGCTTCTACCGATAACGGAATTGGAGGCCATCAATGACGGGAATGCTCGCGACCAGCTCGGTTCCCCTCACCTACGCGTTCGTCGCCCAGAGCGCCGGAGGAAGGGTCAGTCTGCCTGTGGCGCCATCGCAGATACTCTACGCCAATTTCGCCTATGTGAGCGGCGTGGCTGCCTCTGCCGGCGAGCCCGTGGCGAGCATCGATCGTCTCAAGATCCTCGATACCCTCATCGCGCGCCTGGTCGACATGAAGGCCGCCCCCCCCGTGGCGGAAGTCCGGCCCGTCGGCATGAGTTCACAGCGCATCGACGCCCTCATCCAGCAATACGGCTCGGAGCTCCGGAGCAAGGTCGTCGCTCCCGTCCGGGCCTATTCCTTCCCCGCGCCGGTCGAAAGCGGCATGCTCTTCTCTCTCGCCGCCTGAAAGGACCCGCCTCGATCATCGGGCCGGGGAGCTGCCCCGCCGCGCTCGCCCCCGCACCCCACTCGCCGCCCCGCCTCGCTCACTCCCGCACCGCCCTCGCCCCCGCACCTACTTGCCCGTCGGGTAGCCCGCTATCAGCTCTCTCACCGTTTCCGAGCTGCCCTTGCCGTAATAGAGGGCGGCGTACCAGGCTGTCGCCTGGAGTATTTTGCGCCCGTAGTCGCGGGTTTCCGCGATGGACAGCCTTTCGAGGAAGAGGTCGTCGGGGTAGCCGCCGGATTCGGTCAGCCATCGCCTGAGCCGGCCCCTTCCCGCGTTGTAGGCGGAGGCCGCCCTGAGGATGTGCCCGTCGTTCTCGTCGAAGAGGTCGTGGAGCATCGACATTCCGAGCCGAAGGTTGTCCGCGGGCAAAGTAAGGGACCAAATACGAATACCTAAATTATTAGCAATTTCTTCGGCGGTCGGGGGCATGAGCTGGGTGAGCCCCACGGCCCCGGCGGAACTCTTCGCGCCCGGATCGAACCAGCTCTCGGAGCGAATGAGGCCGTAGGCCGCCGATTGGGGTATGTTCGAATCGCCCAGGGCCGCGGAGAGTTCACTGTTCCATGGGCGGGGGTAGAGTAGTTCGTAGACGTCTCTCCCCGGCAGGCCGACTTCGGCATTCGGTCGTGGACCGCTGCCGCCGCCCTTTCCCGTCGCGGTAAGGGCGGGCGCCACTAGGGCGGGCGTTGCAGGGGCGGGTGCCACTGAGGCGGCCGAGGCGGTCGCGGCCGGGGTGGTCGCGGCAAGGGATGGCGAGGCCAGTCCGTCGAAGCCCGGGCCCGAGCGGTTGGCGAGAACGTTGGCAAAACGCATCGAGCTCGCGAAAGAGCCGTTCCGTGCGCTCGCCTTCGCCAATTCGAGGAGGGTGTCGTCGGAGAGGGCGTCGGTCGATTTTCCCGCCAGGTCCCAGGCCAGGGCGGGCAAGCCGAAATCCACGAGGTCGCGGGCCGTGGCCGCCAGGTCGTCTTCGCTTTTCCCAGGGTCGAAGAAGCGGAAGGGTCCGGCGGAATTCCGGGGGCCCCAGGGCCGCAGGTCGATGCCGAGCCTCGTCGAGGCGACGAGGAGGTAATACCCGGGAGCTCCGTGCAGGGCGAGAAGCGAAGCATAGCGGCGTTCAGCCTCATCGCCGTCCGAGGCCCGGGCTGGGCCGCATTGCGATGGATAGGCCCGTACGAAGGCGAGGGGTCTCGATGGATTGGCGCCCACGAGCCCGAGTTCGCGGGCCCGCGCGGAGACGTAGAGGAGGCGGGAGGCCATGAAGGGCGACACGAGGCCGGCCAGGCGCCCGGCGAAGGCGTCGGCTTCATCCCAATTGTTCTCTACCAGGAGATCGCGGAAAATGGGTTCGACCAGATCCGTGTAGGTGCTCGGATCTTTCCAGCGGGCGGCGCTGTCCACGATCGCCGAAAGGCGCGCCTCGGCGAGGGCTCCATCCCGCGATGCCGCCGATGCCCATTTCGCCGGGGGGAGGGGGCCATGGTCGATGGCCTTGAGCCGGGCGTCGAGGGCGTAATAGAGGCATGAATCCCTGTCCTTGTCGGAAATGGCCAGGTCGGCGAGGTAGTCGAGGATGGTCCGGGCCTCATCGAAGCGCGAAAGGGCGACGAGCATTCGGGCCTTGTAGAACATGGCTGTCCAGGCGGGGGATCCGCCGGCGAGGGTTGCGCCGGACCTGGCAGCGACGGAGTCCATGAGCGACAGTCCGTCTTTCGACATTCCTGAGAAGAGCCAGGCCTTCCCAAAAGCGCCGACGAGGGCGCGGGTGGGGCTGGCTCGCAACTCCGGCAGGGCGCCGATCGAGGCTTTGAAGGCCTCGGCGTAGTCGCGTGTCTCGAGGGCCTGAAAGAGCCTTGCCTTGGCTATCACTCCGGAGGGAAGGAGGGCGAGGTTCTCCGGCTCGGAGGCGAGGGCGATGGCCTTGGCGACCCAGGGGCCCTGGCCGAAGGCGAGAAGGTCGGCGAGATCGGTTCCCGCGCGGGCAAGGCCGAGGCGGCTGTCGGCGAGGCTTCGCGCATACAGCGCGGCCTGGTCCCGGGATGAAGGGGAGCCGATATCGTCATGGAGGAGCCTGTCAGCCTCGCCGAGGAGTTCGGGCCAGAGCTCGAGGCCCCCAAGGGCTTCGAGATGGGCCCATTCGACCTCGACTCCGCCTTCCGGAGGGCTGGAGGCGTCAAGCAGGGCTTGCCAGGCATCGTGGCTTTCCGGGCCGGGGGGGAGGGCCCGGGCCGCCTCGGCCATCAGGCCGACGAGCCTTCGACGAGAGTCGGAGCCGATAAAGCCATGGCTCGCCGCCGCGGCTCTTTCGAAAAGCTTGAGAGCGAGAGCATCGCTCGCCGAGAGGCCTGGTCCTGCCATGTCGTCGGCCTTGGCGTCGGATGGTTCACCGGACGCGGGGGCGGCTTGTGCGACCGCCGCGGCCCCGGCCTGTGCGACCGGCATGGCACCTGCCTTTGTGACCGGCATGGCACCTGCCTTTGTGACCGGCATGGCACCTGCCTTTGTGACCGGCATGGCCCCGGCCTTTGTAACCACTGTGGCTCCGGCCTTTTCAATGGCCTTCGTGTCGGACTTGGCGAGCCAGAGCGCGGTGAAATACCAGGCGGAGGGACCCGAGGGGCCGGGATTGTCGAAGGCCGTGTCGGGAAGGGCGATGATGGCCGCGCGGTCATCGCTGGCGAGAATGCCGCGAAAAACGGCTTCCGACAGGCCAAAGGGCCCATTCTCCTGGCAGGAAGCGAGGCCGATCGAAAATGACAGAAGAAGCAGGGTGGTGAAGCGGCGTGAGGCGGAGGGCGTAAGAGGACTGCGCATGCACGCGGAAGCTACCCGGCTCCGCGCGCCAAGGTCAAGCGATCAAAGGCCCGGTATGACGATCCAGGTCCCTGAAAGAATGCGATCGGGGTTCCTGATGCGATTGGCCTTTGCGATTCTGGGGTAGAGCCAGGGGTCGCGATAATAGACCCAGGCGAGGTCCCAGAGGGTGTCTCCCCATTTGATGCGGTAGCGTCTTTCCGCCCTTCGGGGGGCTGGCGTCGCCTTGCCCCTCGCCGCGATCGCCTTGGACGTGGTCGCGGCGCTTGGTGCCAGCGCCTTTGGCGGCGCCGCGGGCGCGGGAGAAGCTGCCTCCGAGGTGGCCGGCGCGGCATCGGCAACGCTTGCGGCCGTGGCCGACGCTGCAGAGGGCGCCTCTGCCGGTGCTGCAGATGTAGCGGCCGTGGCCGACGCGGCAGGGGGCGCCGCCGCCGGTGCCGCCGCGTCGGGCGAAGCTGTCGTGGGGGCAGGGGAGGCTGCCGCGGCGGGTGCGGGCTCGGTCACCGCCGTGGGACCTGCCATCGATTGAAAGAGGAAGATCCAGCCCAGGACGGCTGCCACGACGAGGATGAGGAGGCCCAGGAGTATCCAGGGGAGAATGGGCCGTCGCGACCTGGCTTTCAGGATCTCTTCCGACGTCGAGAGGAGGCTGGCTCCTTCTTCCGGGCCCGTGGCCTCATCGGGCAGGCTGTCGGTTACTTCCTCATCGAAGGGCTCAGCTTGTTCTCCTTCGAGGTCGAAGTCGGGAATCTCGTAGGAATTCTCCTCGCCGAGCGATTCGAGGGAGACACGCAGGCTCTGGGTCGTACCCGTCTCAGCCTCGACTGCCGTGCATTTGAGCATGCCTGCGTCGTCGAGTTCGAGATCGAGTCGGACATCGGGTTCGCCGGCCTTGCCTTCGGGAATGTCCTCGACCACGAGGCTGCCGACATAGACCGCGTCCGTCACCATCGGGCCCTGACCTCGGTAGAGGTCGATTTGCGCGCTTTTCTGCCTGTCGTTGACCGTGGTGACGACAAGGCGTTTTCGCGCGGGCATCCCATGGTCGAGGATGGGGTAGAATTCGCTGTTCGCGAGCTTTATTCCGATCTTGTCCATGGCTTCCGTGCCTTTTGCAGTCCGCCACTCGGCGGCCCTTTCCGTTGGGGATGGATGGAAGCGCGATCCGCGCTCCACTGCTTGTCCTTCAGTCTGGACTTTCGGGCCGCCAATTGCAACCGTGATCCGTGGCGCAGCGGCGCCGCGCCCCTTCATCATTGGGGCCCGCGCCCCTTCATCATTGGGGCCCGCGCCCCTTCATTCCCACTATCTCCTCGAGGCGACGACGACGAGGCTCCAGGCCTCATGATCGTAGGGGATGCCATCCATGTTGCCGAAAAAGCGGATGGGGCCGTCGAAGCCGACCGAGCGGAGGGCATCGCCCAGTTCGACGGCCGAATAGAGGCGCTGTCTCCATCGTCGCTCGAAGCTCCGGCCCTCGGCGACCACAATCCAGCGGTTGACGAGGTATTCCCAGGCGCCTTCGATGGCATATTCGGAGCAGGCGAGTCGACCTTCACGCTCGAACCATTCGCTCTTCAGAAAATCGCGCACGGCGCACTCTTTGCCGAGGACGTCGATGACGAAATAGCCTCCGCTCCGAAGCGATTCGCGGACCCGCGAGAGAAAGGCGAGGTCCTCCGCCTTGGTGTCGAAGTAGCCGAAGCTCGTGAAGAGGTTGAGCGCGAGGTCGAAGGCTCCGGGCCTTTCGAAGTCGCGGACATCGGCCTGGACAAATTCGATTTTGAGGTCGTCATCCGCCGCGCTTTCTTTGGCGGCTTCCAGGTAGGCCCGGGTGATGTCGACGCCCGTGACGCGGCATCCGAAGCGGGCCAGTTCGAGGGCGTGTCGGCCGGGGCCGCAGCAGGAATCGTAGACCCTGAGTCCCGGTTCGATGCGGGGCCCCCCGGTTTCCTCCAGTCTGGCCTTGAGCCCGTTGATTATCGCGGGCACCTCGTCCCAGCGCTTGCCGTCGAACATTAAGGGCGCGAAATTGGCCCAGAACTCCTCCTCCTCGAACCAGGGGGACACCTAGAGCCGGCCCTTGTCGAGGACGAGTTGCATCACATAGGTGAGGAGGTCAAGGTCGATTTCGCCGCCCTGTTCGGAAAAGGACTCGCGGAGCCCATCCCAGTCGGCCTCATCGAGGTCGCCGCCGTCGTAATCCATCAGGAGGACGCTTCCCAGGGTCGCGCAGCGCGTCACCGCAGCCTCGGGGTTGGTGGCCAGCCTTTCCTCAAGGCCTTCGAGGAGGGCGTCGAGGAGGTCGCGTGGAAGGCCGCGAAAGGCGAGGGCGAAGTGCTCCCTGATGACGGCCCCGCGCCTGGCCGCGGCTCCCGCTCCATTCCGGTCGAGTCGCGCGAGACTGAGGTCGAGCTCGCGCTTCCATCGGTCTATCGCTTGCATTGGTCGATCATATGCGGCAAGCGGCCTCGGGGGAAGGTGGCCTGCCCCCATTCGGTCCTACCTCGCCCCGCCGCGGGCGCCCTCCGCCCTCAGGCCTCCGCCCTCAGGCCTCCGACGTACAGCACAGCCTATGACCTACGAATACAGCACGGCGACGAGCACGACGAAATCATACAGCCCGTGGCCCAGTCCGATCTCGTGCCAGCTTTTAGTGGATTCCCAGCGAAGGGCGAGGATCGCGCCGAGGAGGCAGGCGATGAGGGCCGCCGCGAGGCCCTGGCTCGAGCCGTGCGAGAGTCCGAAGATCAGCGAGGTGAGGATGATTCGGGCGGCCTTGGAAAGGCCAGCGCTCCCCAGCCTGAACGAGAGGTAGACGCGAAAATAGAGTTCCTCGACGTAGCCGGTGACGAGGGAGGAGGCCAGGAGGAGGGGGAGGAAGAGGGCTGCGTTCGCCCGTGGATGGCCCATTCCGTCGAGTAGGGGATTGTCGAGCCAGGAGGGGAGGGGAGTCTTGCCGGCGAATAGTCCGAGGAGGAATTGGGGGAGGAAGCCGAGGCCGAGGAGCAAGGCAAGGACGGCCAGGGATCCGGCCGCATCGCGCGGCGCAGGACGGGGCCGAAGTTCGAAGGCGTCCAAGCCTTCTCTCCGTTGCATGGTCCAGAGGATCAGCGCCCCTGCGGGGAGGAGGTTGAGGAGGATGCCGAAATGCCATGCGGTGTCGGCCGGTCCGATCGGGCCAAGGATGCCGTCGCTCTTCGCCACCGACCCGATTCCGAGGCCGGGGAAAAAGGAGCGGAGCCAGAATACGGAAAAGAGGAGTGCCGCTTCGAAGAGACCGGCTCCCCAGCCCCGGCGCCTGGCCATGCGTCCGGACATCCACCGTGGCCCTCGATTTTCTCCCATTCTCTCCCTTTCGGGCGGCATTGTGGAATGCGCGCCATCGATGCAAGTATACTGAGAGTAAAGGCGGCGCATCTCCGGGGGTGGCACGCTGAAAAAAAGGAGAAGAAGAGGGTCATGACAAGCTTTCTGCCCCTCGTCATCGTCGTTGTCCTCCTTGGGGCGGTTTCGCTGGTTCTTCTCGCGAGGAGCGGCACCAAGACGCCCTTATTCGACTTTGTCGGCAAATCGCTGTCCTCAGGCTTTTCCTTCATGGAGACGAGCAGGCTCCGCGAGGCGGCGAAGGTGGCGGGCATAAAGGACCTGGGCCTTCTCTTTCATTCCACGCGCGATCTCGACAAGGTCATCGCCGCCATCGGCGGGGTCGATGGCACGAGGAGCAGGGAGGTGACCCGTCTCCTCGAAAAGCTGTTCGAATTGCGTAAGCGCCTGGAGTTCGAGCAACCTCGTTATCTGATGGGTATCCGTTCGAGCCGCCACCTTGCGCAGGGGCAGAGGCTCCGCGTTCTCCTGGGCGGCCTCGGGGTTTTCGATTCGACCCTGATCGACAACAATCCTCGCTATATGGTCCTTTCCTGGCCTATCGGCATCAAATTGCCCAAGGGATTCGTCTGGAAAGGAAAGAAGATATCGGTCTATTTCTGGCGGCGCGACGACGCGGGCTATGTTTTCGACAGCTATGTGCTCGACGATCTTCGCATCAGGGACATTCCGGTGATTCACGTCGCCCATTCGGAGTCTCTCCTCCGGACGCAAAAGCGCAAATCGGTGCGGACGCGGACGACGATTCCCGCCTACCTCTATCTGCTCAAGCGCATCGAAGGGGCCTTCGAAAAACCCGAACTCGAGCCGGGGCTCCGCTCGCGCCTCGCCGATCTCTCGGAAGACGGATTCGCCCTGACCATCGGTGGAAGGGCCAGGGTGGGCCTCCTCGTCAAGGCGCAGTTTTCGCTGGGGGCGCGGCAGATTGTCATGAGTGGCACGGTGAGGAGCGTCGATTTCGATCGCTCGACGAATATGTCGACGATGCACGTCGAGGCTGTGGCGCCGAGTTCTCGGACGCGGAACGCGCTCAGGGCCTATGTTTATGGAAATAATGCGCAAAAAGGCGACTCGCGGATTGAAGCGGAAGGCTGAGCCGCGCGCGTAGTGATACGGGGGGTCGGATGAAAAGCAAGGTGGCATTTTTCGCGATGCTCGTCGCCGCGCTCGGGCTGGTCCACGCCCAGGACGCGGCTTCGGTGCTTCTCACGTATCAACGCAACTTCGTCCGTTCGAGCCTGTCGACCAAGCTCGAGCTGCTCAAGGAGGCGGGGGGAGCGGGCAAGCCCGACGACATAGCCCCGCTCTACGATACGGCGCTGCGCTTCGTGCTCGACAACGCGGGGCTTCTGGTTGGTGACGCCCAGCTTCGGGATCTCGCCCTTTTCGCCGTGCAGAAGGCGGGGGAGAGCGGATACGCGAAGGCTTCGGACGACATCTGGAGCGTCTTCGCGGTCTACGCTGGCGACGGCGAACTCAGGGCCGCGGCCATCGATGCCTATGCGCGAACGGGTATCGGCGATCCGAAGACGGTGTCCGACATCGGCGGCTTTCTCGCCTCGCAGCTCAGCATCTATCGGTCGGGGATGCAACCCGAATATCCCTCGGTCGAGGCGGCGGTAAAAGCCCTGGGCCTGCTCGGCGATCCCTCGTCCTACACGGTCCTCTTCGCCGCCTATGTCGCCGCGCCGAATCCCGTCATCAAGACCAAGGCTGCGGAGGCGATCTCCCGACTCAAAGGCGATCTGGGCGCCTGGCTTCGCGGCATCGTCACCAAGAATCCGCCCCTCGAAAAGGTCGCCGCCCTCGATCTCGGCTTGGGCTCGGGCCTGTCGGACGACGATCGTGGAGCCTTGGCCGAGGCCGCCCTCAAGGCCGCCCTCGACTGGACCGGCGACTCGCCCGTGGAACAGGCGGCGATCTACAAGCTGCGGGTGTCCGCCGATCAGGTTGTCGGCGATCTCAAATGGCAGCGAGCCGCTCCTGAGGCGATCAAGCACTTCCGCCTTCTCTGGTCGGACTGGCAAGGCGGCAAGGGCTCCAAGGACGACCTCGTCGCGGCGATCCGGACTCTCGGGGAAATGGGTTCGGCCGACGCGGCCCAGGCCATCTCCCTCAATCTCCAGCTCATCAATGCCCAGACCGAGCAGGGAAAGCCCTGGGACGAGGACATCCTCCTCGCCGTCATCCAGGCGCTCGGGAAGCTCGGCGACAAGGTGGCCTTCGACTACCTTCTCTACATCGGCTATCTCCAATACCCCGAGGTGATAAAGTCCGCGGCCAAGGACGCTCTGCAGCAACTCAAGTGGTGAATGTCCACCGCTTCCCGACCCCCCGCGGGAGGCATGGATGGGCAGGTTTTTCGAAGCCGCGGCGACGCTCTTTTCTCCCGCCTGGCGATTTTCGCTGGGTTTCGTCCTCGGCTACTATCCTCTTGTAGTGCCACTCGGCCTGCGGGTCTGCTTGGGCCTCGGCTCGTGCCTCGTGTCGGGCTATCTGGCCTGGCGCCTCAGGACAAGGACCGGCGATGGGCTGTCGGAGGAGTGCGGGGAGCTACGACACCGTAGGCTCCGGCTCGTTCTGATCGCCGTTTTGTGCGGTGGCGTATCGGTGGGCGCTTTCTACTCAGCTCTCGGTCTTGGCCTCGAGCAAAGGCCGTGGCCCGCCCCGTCCGTGGCCATTCCGGTCGCCGCCACATCGGTGGCCACGCCCGCTGCGCCGTCGGTGGCCACGCCCGCTGCGCCGTCGGTGGCCACGCCCGCTGCGCCGTCGGTGGCCACGCCCGCTGCGCCGTCGGTGGCCACGCCCGCTGCGCCGTCGATGGCCCCGCCCACATCTGTGGCGGGCAAGGCGGTCGACGCGGCCCCTGTCGCCGTGGGGCACAGACTCGCGCGTCTGAAAGTGGTCGGTGTCGCGGCGGTTCTGTCTGCCGATTCGCGGCCGGCTCGCGCGGGGCAGCGCATCATGGACCTCGAGGTCCGGAAGGTGGCCGTCGAGGCCCCGGGAATCGCGGGGAGCTATACGATCAAGGCAGACCTCAGGGCGATCGTGCGCGATGGGCAGCCCCTCGCCTCCGGGGCGAGCATCGAAATCCGGGGCAGGCCGGCGGCCGACGGCAGTGCCCTCCTCTTTGCCGACCGCCGCGATCTCATAGTCCGCGACGAGGGAGGGGCCCTTTCCCGCCTGCGGAATCGTCTCCACGAGGCCTTCCTCGCGGGGCTCCTCGCAGCCGTCGGCCGGCCCGCGAACCCAGGTGGCCGGTCTTCGAACATGCCACCCCGGCCGGCGATCGCAGGTGCCCGACCTTCGAGAGCTGATGCCCGGCCCGCGGACGCAGGTTCCGATTCCCGCTATGACGACGCGGCCGGCCTTCTGCTCGCCCTCCTTGCCGGCTGGCAGGACGAGCTGTCGCCCGAGGACGCGGCCGCATTCAAGGCGGCCGGTTGCACCCACATTCTCGCCCTTTCAGGACAGCACCTTGCGCTCATCGCGACAGGCCTCATTTTCGCGCTCAGGCCTTTGGTCGGTCCGCTGCGCGCCCTCCTGCCCAGCTTCGTCATCGTCTGGCTCTATGTCATCGTCGTCGGTCCCGGCCCCTCGCTCCTGCGAGCCCTCCTGTCCTTCGCGATCGCGGCCATCGCCAGCCTCTCGGACCGGCCACAGGACGGACGCACGATCCTGGGACTCTGCTTTGCCACTCATGCGCTTCTCTTCCCCGGGCAGCTCCGCGAGGCAGGTTTCGTCCTTTCCTACCTCGCCGTGGGCGGTCTCGTCGTGCTTGCGCCCAGGATCGATTATCTCCTCAGCCCCTTCGTGCCGCCCCCCTTCGCGGGAGCCCTCGCCGCCTCGATCGCGGCCCAGCTCGCCACCTCCCCCTGGATCGCGCTATTCTTCGGCATCGTGCAACCGGTCGGAATTCTCGCCACCCTCGCGACTGCGGCCCTGGTCGAGGCGGTGATGATCGGAGGTCTTCTGGCGACCCTAATCGTCGCACTTGTGCCGATGGCAGCCCTCGTGACGGCGCCCGTCGAGCTCGGCCTCCTCCGCCTGCTGGAGGAGGCGATGAGGTTTTTCGCCGGCCTGCCTTCGTTGCGGCTCGATGGTTCGGCGCCCCGCTGGATCGCGGCCCTCGCGATAGTCCTTCTGGCCGCCTTCCTGTATGCTTGGCCCCATGTCCGATTCCCCTGCCGCGCCCGGCGTGCCCCAAACGCCGATGGCGGCTCAGCCCCCGACGGCGGCTCAGCCCCTGATGCCGACGGCGGCTCAGCCCTCGACGCCGATGGCCCCCCAGCCCCAAACGCCGATCGCGGCCAGGCCCGAGTATGATTCGCCGGCATCCTTGTCGCGACTCCTCGACACCGAGGGCCTGGCGATGTCCAAGCGCTTCGGCCAAAATTTCCTCGTCAACAAGGGCGCCCGGCAAAAGATCATGGCGACCCTCGGGGCGGCAGCCGGCGACAGGGCCTGGGAAATCGGGCCGGGCATCGGCTCGATGACGGCGATGGCCCTCGACGCAGGCCTCGACCTCACGGCCTTCGAGATCGATCACGGCTTTTCGCGGCTCCTTTCCCGTGTCTTTTGCGGCGAGCCGGGCTTTCGCCTCGTCGAAGGCGACTTTCTCGCCACCTGGCGACAGGAGCTCGGGGCGAGGGGACTTCCCGATTTTATTTTCGGCAACCTGCCCTACAGCGCGGCCGCGGCCATCATCGGCGCCCTCCTCGAATCGGGCACCTTGCCCGGCCGGATGGTTTTTACCATTCAAAGAGAGGCCGCCCTCCGCATGGTCTCGAAGCCGGGCACCAAGGACTATTCTTCCTTTACGGTCCTCTGCGCCGCCTCCTGCAAGGTGCGGCTGGCCTTCGACCTCGGGGGTGGCTCTTTCTGGCCGGCTCCCCGTGTCACGAGCTCGGTCGTCGTCCTCGAAGCCCTCGCGCGGCCCCTCGTCTCGGACCGCGAGGGCTTTGCGCGTTTCGTGCGCCATTCCTTCGCCTCGCGGCGCAAGACCCTCCGCAACAACCTCAAGGCGGCCGGCTACCCCGAGGCGGAAATTGATGCAGCCCTGGCCGCCTCGGGCTGCGATCCCTCCGTGCGGGCCGAAGCCCTCGATCCTCTCCGGCTGGGAACTCTTTACGCACATGCTTGTCAGTCAGGGCCGGGAGCCTCTACTATCGACCCATCATGACGGAAGTCCAGATCAGCGCGATCGACGAGGAGTTGATCGATACGGTCATCGCCCAGGATGTCGAATTCACGGGTGACATGAACCTGCGCAAACCCCTGATGATCAAGGGGAAGGTGACCGGTTCGATCGTCTCGGCGAGCGACCTCCATGTCGACGAGGGAGCCTATGTCGACGCCGACATCGAGGCCATCGTGGTCACGGTGAAGGGCGGGGTTCGCGGGAACATCATCGCCGGAGAGCGCATCGATCTCTTTTCGACGGCTGTGGTCGACGGCGACATCACGGCTCCCAAAATCACCATGGAGACCGGCTGTCGGCTCAATGGAGCCTGCCGGATGACCCAGTCCGGCGGCCTTTCGACGAATCTGGTCTAGCCCGCCCGGCGGACATGCGGCCCAACCCCCTCCTCTTCCTCCTTGTCCTCATGGTCTGTCTCCCGATCGGAGCACAGAACCTGAGGGAACAGGGCGACCTCCTCGTCAAGGAGGGACGTTTCGACGAGGCGAAGGCTCTCGGACTCGCCGCTCTTTTGGCCACTCCCGCCGACACCGACGCCAGCATCCTCGTCTGCGAAAGCTTCCTCGGCCTCAAGCGGCCCGAGGACGCGGCCAATTACGCGGCAAAGGCCTGGGGTTTCCACCAGGATCCGCGCATCGCCGCCCTCCTCGGAGAAGCCTATTTCGATATCGGCCGTAACGACGAGGCCCTCACCTGGCTTCGCTTCTACCTCGCGGCCCAGCCCGAGGGTGCCCGCGCGGGCGAAGTCTACTATCTCACTGGCGAGATCTACCTCAGGCTCGGTCGCTATGGCCATGCCGACATGGCCATAGCCTCGGCCATCCACTTCTCGCCCGGAAAGGCCTCCTGGTGGAGTCGCCTCGGGTGGGCCCAGGAAAAGGCGGGCGACCTGCGGCAGGCACTCAAGTCCTATGAATCGGCCCTCGCCATCGATCCGGGACAGGCCGATGCCGCGATCGGCCGCCAAAGAATCCTCCGCAAGCTTCGGGGTTGAGTCGTCCCTCGCCATGGAACTTTCGATCGCCTTCCACACCCTGGGCTGCAAGCTCAATCAGCTCGAAACCGAATCGCTGGCCGATGCGTTCAGAAAAAGCGGAGCCCTCGTACTCGGAGGCGGGCCCGATGAGGCCGCTGACCTCGTCATCGTGAACACCTGCACGGTGACGGGAAAGGCCGAACAGAAGGCGCGCCACTTCGTGCGGCAGGCCCTCGCCCGCAATCCGGAAGCCGTGGCAATTGTGACGGGTTGTTATGCCCAGGTCGACCCGGCTGCCCTCGCCTCCCTCCATGAGCGGGCTGTCGTCGTCCCCGGAGACGAGAAGGCCGGCCTCCTCGACCTGGCGGCCTTCCTCGCCGAGGAATGGCAGGGACACGGCGACCTCCTCGATGCCCTTATCCTCTGGAGGCGATCGGTCGGGCCGATACCTGCCGACGCCAAGGGCATGGGCGCGGCGCCGGGTCGGGTCGAGGGGCCCCCCGGGGGCGAGTCTGTGCGGGTTGGCCGCAGCCTCGATTCATTCGCCTTCCGTCCCGAGGAATTCGCCTTTCATTCCCGGCCCTCGCTCAAGATCGAGGACGGCTGCGACAATCATTGTAGCTATTGCCGCGTCCGTATCGCGCGCGGCCCGGCCCGCAGTCTTTCCGCCGAAGAGATCCTCGCCCGACTCCGCGCCCTCGAGGCCTCGGGAAAGGCCGAAGCCGTCCTCACCGGCGTCAACCTGTTCCAGTATCGCGGGGCCGGCGGCGGGCCCGGGGGCGGGGCGGGCGGCGGCTTTCGCCTTCCCGCGCTCCTCCGTCTCCTCCTTGACGGCACCAGATCGATCGCGATCCGCCTTTCCTCATATGAGCCCGAAGGCATCGACGAGGAATTTCTCGAGGTCCTCGCCCATCCCCGCCTCCGACCCCATGTGCATCTTCCCGTCCAGTCGGGCTCGGACAGGGTGCTTCGGCGCATGGCTCGCGCCTATCGCCGCGATCAGGTGATCGCCGCCTGCGCCGCACTCAGAAGGGTGAAGGGCGATCTCTTTGTGGCGGCCGACCTCATCGCGGGCTTTCCCGGCGAGACCGATGAGGACTTTGCCGACACCCTCGATCTTGCTCGCTCCTGCGACTTCGCCTGGATTCACGCCTTTCCCTTTTCGCCCCGTCCCGGCACCGCGGCCTGGAACATGGGGCCGAAGGTTCCCGAGCGCGTCGCCGGCGAAAGGGCTCGCGCCTTGGGCGCCCTGGCGAAGGCCGGCCGCGCCGACTATATCCGGCGTCAGGTTGGTTGCGAGGTCGATGCCATCCTGGAGGGCGGACGGCCCGTTGGCGAAGACGGCCTGGGCCACGCGACCTCGGCCAATTATCTCAAGCTTTCGATCGAGGACCTGCCCCCGGGCCTGCCCGGAGGCGCGGCCATCGGCTGCCGTTTGGCCCCTCCCTTCGATCGGAAGGGGCTCGAGAAAGTCGGGCAAGCGGATGGATGTTTCGATATAAAAGCAGTCTATATAAGCACAATTTCGCGATAGACGATCCTTTGGCATTGATTAATCCCCTTCCTGCGCTACCATTTCAGTAAGGAAAAAAGTGCCCGACCACGTCATACAAAGAGGGGGGAATCATGAAGAAGACCGCGTTGTCAGCGGCACTTTTGGCAATCGCGTCCGCGCTCGTGTTGAGTTCCTGCGATGCGATGTTCAATACGAATGTGTTCAAATCGGCGGGCTTGGGGCAGTACAACATTGCCAACACCGACATGTCGTCGGCATCGAGCGTGTCGGCGGCCGCGGCGAATTCGCCGACCAATTTTTATAGCCAATTGGCGAGCGATCCGACCAAAAAAAGCACGGCCATCGCCGCCTTGACCGCCCCCGGAGCCTCAAACGACAACCTCGTCCTCGCCGCGACAATCCAGATAAAGACGACCGACGCGGGAACCGTGGTCGACAACATCGCGAGCCAGCTTCCCACTCTTGCCAAGGCAAGCGGCTCTTCCTTCAATCCCGCTACCGCGATATCGGCCATCCTGCCCGCCACCATCACCGCACAGATTTCCTCCCCGACGCCTCCGGCCGCCTTCAATGACATGGTCGCTGGCTTTCTCGGCGCATCAAGCAACATAACGACGGTCGTCAATTCGGGCGCGACCTTGCCTGCCGTCCCAGGCGGCACGAACCAGGACACGGCCTATATCGGACTCGTGTCGCTCGCCGTTTCGGCCATTCAGCCCACGACCACGAGTGGAGCCGTGATTCCCAACCCCACTCCAAGCCAGGTTTCGACCGCTCTTTGGCAGGCCGTCCAGTCCTCCCAAGCAGGGACAACGACCACGACAACGCCCTTTGCGATCAATACGACTGTGTTTGACATGACAGCCCCCGCGCCGGGAGCTCAGCCCTCGACCGCCTATTCCTTGCTCAACACCGCGGGCATCGATCCCACCAAACTGGCCGCGAAATAAGGAGAACCAGCATGAAGCGCATAACCATCGCCCTTGCCGGGCTTCTCCTCGCCGTCACCTTCGCCTCGGCGCAGATAACGCCCCTTCCGCTCATCGTCAAAGACGCCAGGAGCATCGCGATGGGCGGGGCCTTCACCTCGCTGTCATCCGGCTACCAGTCACTCTACGGCAATCCCGCGGGCTTCGCCCTCGGCCGCGGCATGCTCACCCTCGCCAACCTCACGACCTGGGGCTTCATCAAGCCAACGACGGCCCAGATCAATCAACTCAAGTCCCTCACCTCTTCCAGTGCCACGACGAGCGATATTCTAACCGCCGCCAACGACATCATCACCGGCAACGGGCTGGGAGCGGGAGCCTCCACCGGCATCGGCTGGACGGGCTCGGGCCTCGGCCTCGGCCTGACGGCGGTCACCGAAGAATACGCCCACGGCCTTACCCTCCTCGGCACCCAGTTCAAGAGCGCGACACAAGTCAACATCGTCGCGGGCATGGCGATCACCCTCGGCCCCAAGGATTTCAATGTGAAGATTGGCGGAGATCTCCGCCCCTTCATGCGCATGGATTCGACCATGTCGGCCGCCAGCCTCATCACGGCCCTGGCCAGCGGCGGCAACACCCTGGCGGTTATCAAGTCTGCCCCTGCCAACTACGGCCTCGGCCTCGCCGCCGACCTGGGCGCGATCCTCACGTGGA
>JAJXVS010000017.1 GCA_021782015.1 bacterium
CTTTCGTCGGCGAGTCGGTTGACATTGATCCACCGCGGTCCGGCCCCGTCGCGCAACTCGACGGTGGCATCCAGGCAGGCGAGAATCGGCCAACAATCCATGAATCGGCGCTGGGTCGCCAGGTTGCCGCCCAGGGTGGCGAGATTGCGGATTGCCGGCGTCGCGATCCCGCGCAGGCTGCGCACGAAGGGCTCGGGCAGGCTCCCTTTCTTGATGGCCAAGAGCTCGCTGATCCTGAGTCCCGCACCCAGGTCGACGAAGCCTTCGGTCCGGCTCACGGATTTCAGCTCCTGGATGTTGTCGAGGAGGGCGATGACGGGCGGAAGATCGACGAAACGCCCACCTCGCTCGCGCAGAATTTCGGTGCCCCCGGCATAGAGGAGGATGGACGGGTTTTCTCTTTGGAGAAGGAGGAGCTCCGCTACCGAGGTCGGATAGTTGATCTCACTGACGATCACGTCGGTAGGTCCTCCGCGCCCGGTGATCGGCGGCCGCGAGGGCGGCCGCGATGGTCGTTTCCGGATCCGTGCAGCGGCACTGGACGGAGGAGATCGCCTCGAGCACTTCTTCGCGCGAGGGGCGCGCGCTCGAATCGAGGAGGGAACCGAGGGCCAGGAGAAGACCCGATTCGCAAAATCCGCAGGTTTCCAGCCCCGCCTCCTCGACTCCCTGGCGAATATCTTCATACTCGACAGTCTGCACGAAGCCTTCGAAGGTGACGACTTCCTTTCCCCTCACCTTGAAGGCGGGAATCATGCAGGAGGGCACGAGTCTGCCGTCGACGAGAACGAGGCACTTGCCGCAGGTCCCCTTTCTGCAATCGGCCTTGGCCGCGATGAGCCCGAAATCCTCCCGGAGCACATCGACGAGCCGGTCGCCCGAGGTGGCCCGGACGCTGACGTCCTCGCCGTTCAGGATAAAGGTAATTGTCATCGTTCGCGCTTCCGTTGCGGGTACTCGGCCGTCTGCGCCGGCAGCGAGGAGAGGGGTTTGCCCGCGGCCTGGGAGGCTGCCGAGACATAGGCGGCGGGAACGCAATGAAAGGGCAACTCGCCGATCCCCCGTGGCGCGGCATCCCGTCCGGGATCGATGAAGTCGACCATGATCGGCGGGATGTCGCGCGGGGATTGAAGCACATAACTAAAATAACTTCCTTCCTCGACAATGCCGTCGGCGAAGGTGACCGATTCGCCCATCGAGGCGCCCAGGGCGTCCATCGCGGCGGCCCTGATGGCCTTGGTCGCGCGGTCGGGAGAGAGGATGCGGCCGGCGTCGATGCAAAGCCAAATGCCCGTGGGACGGGCGACCATGGTCCAGGGATCGAGTTCCACCTCGACGACCGCACCGGCCCACGAGGCTTGGGAGAAGGGTTGCCCCTCGATGCCCTCCTCCGTCCAGGTCAGACACCTTTCGACCCCGGCTGTCGAACGTACCGAGATGGGCAAAGGATCGCGGAAGCGCCGTTTGGCGATGGCGGCGCAGGCCCGGGCGAGGAGGCGTCCGCTCACCGTGACCGAGCGAGACCTGATGCCGGGGCCCGATGGGGGTGCCGTATCCGTGTCGGGTTCGAGAATGGATACTGATTCTGTCGGCAATCCCAGCACGCGAGCGGCCTCTTCTTTCCAGGTCTCGATCGGCCCTGGTCTGGAAGGGGCTCCATGACAGGCGATGGTGAGGCCAAGATCCTTTCCAAGGGTGGCCTCCAGGGCATAGCGGGACAGGGGCGCCTTCGACGAGGCCATGCCGTCGGCCTGAAAGGCCTGCGAATAGCCGATTCCCCGCAAGGGTCCGTCGGCCCGGGATGTTCTTCTTTTCCGTACTAATTCATATGAAGCATGCTTCCTGGCGAAATCGCTCGAGCGCGCGATTCTGTCGCCGATCGAGGGCAGGGGCGTCGCGGTCCTGAGGCTCTCGCCCGAGGGATGGCGCTCGGCGCGGCCCAGAAGGCAACGATTCTTGAAGGAGATGGGGTCCTCCTCGATCGTTTCCGCGAGGCGCGACATCATCGAACCTGAGGCGAAGAAGACCCCGGCTGCGCCAAGCCCGGCGAAGGCGCCCGAGGGCGGCCCCTTCGAGGCCAGGGCCACTGCTTCGACTCGCACATTCGGCCAGCGATAGGCGCCGAGAACCGAGATGCCCGCCTCGACGAGCATGTCAGCCGCGAAGGGACCCGAGGCCCCCATGTCGAAACGGAGCGTGGCGTCCATCACGAGGGGATTGTTGTCGGCGTCGAGGCCGGCCTTGATCCAGATGCTCGCTTGGGCGCTTTTCGGGCTATAGCGAAAATCCTCTTCGCGCGTGAGCAGGATCCGAGCGGGAGCCTTGCAGGCCTTCGCCGCGAGAGCGGCATGGGCGGCCAGCATCGACGGATACCAGATCTTGCCGTCGAGATGGACGCCGAGTCGCGTCGCTTTGACGCGCACCTCGGCGGGCCGGCAACCCAAGACGGCCGAAACGGTTTCGAGGACATGGCTAGGCCATTGCGTCGCCGTGTGGATGACGATCCTGTCGTAGTCGAAGTGGGCTAGGGCACCCTGGGGTTCGGAATACCAATGCTCGAGAATGCTCGAGCTCCAGGTGTCGTCTATCAGAATGGCAGCCTTCGAGAAGGCGCCGTCGGGGTCGCCTGATACGAGGAGGCGCTTGGCGATGACCCTTTCGGAAAGCCTTCCATTCTCGGCTTCAGGGGGCCTGGCCCCTTCCAGTTCGACGCTCGCCGTTCGAGCGAGCTCCGCGACGATGTCGGGGTCGGGGCCTGCGACGAGGGCGACGGGCTCGCCGATCCAGGAAATGCTGTCCGAGGCCAGAATCGGTATCTTCACGTCGAGCCCCGGCAGGAAGGCGCTGCCCTCGATGTCGGCCGCAGTCACGAGGCGGTACCCCCGCGGCATCTGGCGAGGAACGACGCGTCGCAGGCGGCCCTCTCCGGCTGGCGCGCGCACCTGTGCGACATGGACGAGGCCCGGCATGGCGATGTCCGAAAGCGCTGCGATTGTGGGGCTGCGACCCTCCCTCGCCGCGGGACGATCGCTCACCGGAAACTTCGATTCCTGACCCAGGTCGCGATCGTCTCGATGACCCGATCGACGGCGTCGTTTCCCATTCCCGGCCAAATGGGAAGGCTGACCGAGGCGCGATACGAAGCCCAGGCGCGGGGGAAATCGGAGGGCGACAGGGCATAACGTTTCGCCCAATAGGGCATGAGATGGAGGGGGATGAAGTGGACAGAGCTGCCGATGCCCGCTTCTTGCAGGGCCGCGATGAGCGAATCTCGGGCGGCCTCGACTGCATCGCCCGAGCCGTCGACGCGAAGCGAATAGAGGTGCCAGGCGTGGGAGCCGTCATTCTTGCGGGGGGGGAGGACGAGGCCGTCGAGGCCGGAAAAGGCCTCATCGTAGCGCCCTGCGATGGCGACACGTTCGGAAAACAACCGCTCCGCCTTCGCGAGCTGGACGCGGCCGATGGCCGCGAGCAGGTCGGGGAGATTGTACTTATAGCCGGCCTCTACAATCTCGTAATACCACGATGCCTTGCGGGATGTGTAGCGATCCCAGGCCTCGCGATCGAAACCATGCATTCGCATGGTCGCCATCCGCGCGCCGAGAGCGGGGTCATCGGTGACAATCATGCCGCCTTCGCCCGTGGTCATGGTCTTGGTGGCGTAAAACGAGTAGACCCCGATGTCGCCGAGGGTGCCGGCCAATCCCGCGGCGGTACGCGACGGAAAGGAATGGGCAGCGTCTTCAATCACTGGGATGCCCCGCTTGCCGGTGACACCCTGCCCACCCTCATGAGAATGCCTTTCGGCAGCCGCAAATATGGCCCCCATGTCGCAGGGATTGCCTCCGACATGGATGGGCAGGATGGCCCTCACATCCTTTTCGCGCTCAAGGAGTCGGTCGAGAAGGTCGGAATCGATATTGTAATCAGCGACGCCGATGTCGCAGAAGCGGACTTCGGCGCCGAGGTGACGGGCCACCGCCGCGGTCGAGGCGAAGGTGTAAGGGCTCGTCGCCACGACGCTTCCCGGCCCGACTCCCACGGCTTCAAGCGCCAGATGGAGGCCGCTTGTCGCTGAATTGACGGCGAGGGCGCGCTTCGCGCCGACAAAGGCCGCAAACTCCTCTTCGAGGGCCCGGGCGACCTTGCCCGTTGTGAGCCAGCCGGAGCGGAGCACCTCGAGGACGGCATCCTCCTCCTCTTTGCCCAGGGCCGGCTTCGCGAAGGGGATGAAATCAGAATTCTGGTTCATGCTCCGGTACGATAAGTGTCGGCACGTGCTTTTTCAAGATGGCCCGCATGGAATGCCTGTTTCTATAGATGCTTTCTTTCCCATGAACGCGGCGGATCACCGGGTCGATTTCCGCGAGGAGTTCCTCGAGGGCGAAGGGAGGGGTGGTCCTTTCGAGACGATTTATTCTCGGATACTCGGTCGGAACGAGGCTTTCTTCCGGAGACCAGAGTCGTTCCTCGATCCGTTCGCCGGGCCTGAGTCCGATGTACTCGATGCGGATGTCCCGCCCCGGTTCGAAGCCATAAAAGCGTATCATCTGCTCGGCGAGGTCGCGAATTTTGACCGATTCGCCCATGTCCAGGAGGTAAAGGTTCCCGCCCCGTCCGACTCCCCCGGTCTTCAGCACGAGGGAGCAGGCCTCCGGAATTGTCATGAAGTATCGAGCCGCATCGGGGTGAGTTATGGTGACAGGTCCGCCCTTGGCGATTTGCTTCTGGAAGAGCGGGACGATCGATCCGCGCGAGCCGAGGACATTTCCGAAGCGCACCACCATGAACTCGCGACCGGAGCTGGCCCGGAGGGCCGCGTCCAGGACGATGCGTTCGGCTATCAGCTTCGAGGCACCGTAGGTGGACACGGGCTCGACCGCCTTGTCGGTCGAAATAAGGACGAAGCGTCTCACGCCCGCCGAGAGGGCCGCTTCGACGAGGTTCCTTGTGCCGAGGACATTGTTTTCGACCGCCGCGACGGTATTCGCCTCCATCATGGGGACATGCTTGTAGGCGGCGGCATGGAAAATGGCGTCACATTTGAGCCGCGCAATGATAAAGCGCACATAGTCGGCGTCCTTGAGTTCGCCGATGACGGGGACGATTGCGGTTTTTTCGCCGACTCCCTCCTCCTGAAGGAGGCGGAGATCGCGGTCGATGTTGTAAATGGAATTTTCGCCGTGGCCGTAGAGATAGAGCCTCGCCACACCGGCCGAGAGGAGCTGGCGCGCGAGTTCCGATCCGATGGAGCCGCCGGCCCCGGTTATGAGGACCCGCTTTCCGCGCAAATAAAGAAGGCTTTCGCGGATGCCGATGGTGACCGGATTGCGCCCGAGAAGATCCTGCGGGTCGATTTCCCGCGCCTGGATGAGATGGGCGTCGCCTTCGATGATCTGCGCAATGGTCGGAACTATGCGAATTCTCGCGAAGCCCGCCTTCTTGAGGAGGTAATAGAGTTCGCGCAGGGCCTCGCGGCTCGCGCTCGGTATCGCGATGATGGCCTCGTCGGCCGGCTGCCTCGATAAGAGATTGACGACGTCGCGGATGGGGCCGAGGACCGGGATGCCTTCGATTTTGGAACCGATTTTCGTCCCGTCATCGTCGAGAAAGGCCACGACCGACCCGAAAACCCGCTTTGCGGCGATTTCGCGAGCTATCGCCCTTCCGGCAAAACCTGCCCCAATAATGTAGATTCGCGCGCTGTCACGTTCCTGAGCCGCCATTGTCGGAATCCCCGCCCTTCGCAGCCTTCGCGACAGCCTCGAAGCCGAAGTCCACGAGAAAGCCCGTCTCGCACATGTCGAGCTTGACCTTCGCGCGACCCCTGCGTCGATCGACCTTGACGATCTGGCCCTCTAGGCCCTTGAGGGGGCCATCGAGGACGACGATGCGCTCTTGTTCGTCGAAGACTACCTTCGAAATATCGGCGGCTTTTCCGAAGGAGATAAACTTGAGCAGGAGTTGCCGATCCCGGTCGTTGAGGGGGGTCGGATTGGCCGTGTCATTGAGAAAACGCAAAAAACCTCGCACCCTGCGGATTTTCCAGCGAATCTCCGAATCGAGTTCCTCCGTCTCGAGAAAGACATAGCCGGGGAAGACGGTTCTCGTCTGCCTCACCGTCTTGCCGTTCTTGAATTCCTTGAGCACCCGTTTGGGCGCAAAGAATCGCCTTGGATCGTCGCGAAGGCTTTTGACGGACCTCGCGATAAAGCCTTCTTCGTCGGAGCTTCTCACTTGGATGGCGTAATAAATCATGACAGGGGCCGCTACCTCGATTTTTAGACTAGCACGCGGCACATATGAGGGCAAATGGAAAAAATAGTCCATCCTTAAAGGCCGGCCTCGGAGCCGCCGATAGTAGCAGGGAAGGAGTGGGCGCCCATGAGAAAATTCCCGGTTTTCGCCTTGCTGTCGATCATGACCTTCGCCGCGGCGGCCCAATCCGTCGAACTTGCCCTACAGTTGCCGCCGGGGAAGGGCAATGAACCGGCCTACGGCGAGCTCGAATCCGGTACGATGGACCGATTTTTCGATGCAGGGCTTGTCCTCACCACAGGAGCCGAATCGGAGAACCTCGACATCGTCGACCTCTGTTCGCACGCGCACGAAGCCTACATCGATTGGGTTCTGGTCCTCGATTTGGCGGGGGCCGCTCCCGATCACCCTTCCGACCGTGCCGAATCCGTTACCTGGTCCCTCTATCGTTCGGGGAACGCGGCCCAGTCCGGAAGCGCCTCTGTCTCCCTTCCCGCGAGCGCCATGAAGCTGACCGATAGAATGGACAGGCTCAGGGCCCTTGGAGATGCCGCCGCGGCATCGGTTCTCGCGCACTTCCGTTCGGGCGGTCTCTCCGTCCCGGGCACAGACAGTATTCTTGGTTCCGCTGGAGGCTGATCATGCGCGCAGGTAGATCACTGGTACTTTCGATAGTGGTTCTTGTGGCACTATCGGCCTTTGCCGCGACCTGGGAGGGGACAGCCGTCGTCGGGGTCGCGAGCGACTTTCCTGACAACGGGCTCACGGCCGCGTGCAATTCCTTCCCCAAGGATTCCACGATCGAATTACGCAATCTCGAAAATGGTAAACTCGTCCGCGTCGTCATTTCCGGCGGCCTGGATAATCCCGGTGTATTCATCATTCTTTCCCCTTTGGCAGCCTCCGAGCTGGGAATGAAGCCGGGAGCCACCTCGCGCATTCGAGCGACCGTCGTGCCCGTCTCCTCCCTCCCATCTCCGGACACGGCCACCGCTTCGAGGAGTCTTGATCCGGACTTCAATCCAGCCTTGCTCGCGACAGCCGACGCCGGAACCCAGGCGACAACGCCAGCCGATGCCGGAACCCAGGCGACAACGCCAGCCGCCGCCCCTGCTTCGACCGCGGGGAGCGTGGTTCCCGCCGTGATTCCTGCAACGGGCCAAGCCCCATCAGACGCCTCCCAGCCGAGTCCGACCGACGCGGGCGCCGCGGCATCGCCCGGCCCTGCCCCCGCCGCTGACGCAACCGCGCCGACGGAAGCCGGCCAGACTTCAGCGCCCGGCACCGACATGGCATCTGGCGCCACCACTTCGGCATCTGGCGCCACCACTTCGGCATCTGGCGCCACGACTCCGGCTGGCCCGGATACGGCTACGGTTATCGGGGGCGACACGCCTGTCCCTATCTCCGGGGCCGCTCCTCCTCCCCCTGCCAACCTCCCACAGGCAAGCGAGCCTTCCTTGCCTCCAAGCGAAACAGGTACCGTCCTGGGCGGCGACCAGCCGACAGCGCCCCCCGCCCCCGTCCCGAGCGGGAATCTTGCCGATGCGACACCTGCGACGCCGCCTGCGCCCCTGGCCGGCGCTCCGGAAACTGCGGCCTCAAACGCTACGGCAGCAAACGCCGCCGGAGGGCCCGCTCCGGCAACCGCCGCCCCGGCAACTGCAGCTCCAGAAACCGCCGCAACGGCGACCACGCCGCCCGCGGAGACAAGTCCCGCGACGGCCCTTCCCGCGACGGCTCCTCCCCCTCCCGAGGCTGCCGCCGCGCCTGCCCCAAGCGGAGGAGGCTCCGAGCAGGTTCTTAGTCTCGAGCCGGCCTCTGCCCGTCCGCCGCCCCAGCCGGCATCTCAGCCGGAAACCGGCGCATCCACCACCGCCCCTTCGACGCCAGAGGCCACGCCCTCGACCTCACCGGCGGCCCCGGCCTCCGCCGCACCTGCCGCCGCTTCGGGGACCGCGGCTCCGGCGCCACTCGCGTCCCGACACCCCATTCCCATTGAGACCCTTGAAAAGGGCTCCTATTACTTGCAGGTTGGCGTTTTCGGGAGCGATCAGGGCCTGGTCGACGCGGCCAGCCGGCTGGATCTTTCATGGCCCATCGCCTCGGAAAAAATCGCCGGACCCAAGGGTGATCAATACAGACTTCTTGTCGGCCCTGTCCTCCGCGACGATTCCGGGCTCTATATCATCAGGCTGAAGTCCCTGGGCTACCGCGACGCCTTTGTCCGGAAGGGACAATAGGCGGCACCTCGAGGCTGCAACCGGATCTGACATCGGGCCCGTTTCATCCCCCGTTCGCATCGAGACCCCTTTCATGCTAGTCTGCATGGAAGGGGTTTTTTGATGGCCGACGACAGGGCTGCCTTCCTCGCCGCCGAGATAGCAAGGCACCAGAATCTCTATTACAACGGCGATGCAGAGATTTCGGACGCGCAATTCGATGCGCTGTGGGACGAACTACGGAGCCTCGATCCTGGCAATCCCCTTTTTTCCCGAGTCGGCCGCGATCTTGCCGATGGCTGGCCCAAGGCGAGGCACATCATTCCCATGGGCAGCCAGTCCAAGGCATCGAGCCCCGAGGAATTCATGGCCTGGGCCTCCAAAATCGCGCATCCCCTTTACCTCGTGCAACACAAGCTCGACGGGGCAAGCATCGAGCTGCAATATGCCGCGGGCAGGCTCGTCCACGCGGTGACGAGGGGAGACGGCCTGATAGGAGACGATATCACCGCCAACGTCCGCAGGATGATCGGTGTTGTGTCCTTCCTGCCCGAAACCTTCTCCGGAGGCGTGCGCGGCGAGGTGCTCATGCGAAAATCCGTGCATGCCGCCAAGTATGCCGACAAGGCCAATTGTCGCAACGCCGCCAATGGCCTTATGAAGCGCAAGGACGGGGAGGGCAGCTCCGACCTCGAGGTCGTCTGCTATGATGCCGCGGCCGAGGCCGGCGCGAAGCCCCCCTTCGGCGATGAGATGGAAAAGCTCGATTGGCTTGCCCGCATGGGCTTTGAGGTCGTGCCATCGAAAATCTGTGAAGGCGCCCCTGCCGTGGTCGAGTACCGCGCCCGAGTGATGGACGAGCGTCCAGGCCTTCCCTTTGATATCGACGGCCTCGTTGTCAAGGGAAAGGAAATCGATCCGGAAGACCAGGCCCGGCCACGACCGGAAAAACAGATCGCCTTCAAATTCAGCCTCGAAGAAGCGATCTCCACCCTGCGCGATGTCGAATGGTCCGAAAGCGGAGCGAGCTTTACCCCCATCGGCATCGTCGATCCCGTGCGACTCGCCGGCACCACGGTGCAGCGCGCCAACCTCTGCAACACCAACATGATCACGACCCTGGGCCTGCGCATCGGTTCCAGGGTCATCATGACAAAACGGGGCGAGATTATCCCGAAGATCGAGGGCCTCGTGGAGAATCCCGCCGATTCCTCACCGATCCCCATCCCTTCGACCTGCTCCTGCGGCGCGATTCTCGTGGACGACGGCACGCGGCTCTGGTGCCCCAATGCCGCCTGCCCCAAGAAGGAGCTTCATCGCCTCGAAAAGTGGCTCGATGCCGTAGAGGCGCGATCCTTCGGCGTCGGCATCCTCGCCAAGCTGCACGCCTCAGGGCGGGTACGCGAAATCTCCGACCTCTACCGTCTCACGGTCGAAGAACTCGCCGGGTATGAGCGAATGGGCGAAACCAGCGCCGCCAAGGTCCTGCGGAATCTTCGGGCAAAAACGGAGCTGAGCCTCGAGCGCTTCATCGCGGGTTTCGACATCGAGGGAATAGGCGAACTCATCGCGGCCAAGGCCGTGGCCGCGGGCTTCGATAGTCTCGGCAGGCTGCGTTCCGCCACGGTCGAGGAGCTCGACGAGGTCGAGGGCTTCGCCGAGATTACCGCCCGAGCCCTCCTCGACGGCTTATCGGCCCTCTCCGCCCAGATGGAAAACCTACTCGCCACCGGGGCCATCCGTATCGTGGAGCCACGGCGAGACGGTGGCCTGTCGGGGCGGAGCTTCTGCTTCACGGGCGAACTTGTATCGATGAAGCGAGCCGAGGCTGAGTCTTTGGTCAAGGCCCTCGGCGGCAGCGTGCGCAGCTCGGTGACCAAGGACCTCTCCTATCTTGTGACCAATGATCCGGCTACCGGTTCGTCGAAGAACAGGAAAGCAGTGGAATATGCCATCCCCATCCTCGACGAGGCGGCCTTCCGTGCCTTGATCGGAAAGGCCCCATAATGCCCGAAGCCCTTCCCTGGGAACCCGACCCGCGCAATCCCGATACCATTCTCCTTCGCGTCAAGGTGATTCCCGGAGCCTCCAAGACCCAATGCGCCGGCTATCGCGCGACGGAAGACGGCACGGCCCTCCTCGTGCGCGTCGCGGCCGCCCCGGAAAAGGGCAAGGCCAACGAGGAGCTGATCGGCTGGCTCGCCGATTCGCTCGGCCTCCCGCGTTCCTCCATCGAGCTCCGGGTCGGAGCTACCTCGCGCCTCAAGCGTCTCGGCCTGCCTGCGGCCTTCGGCGATCGCATAGCCGCCCTCGTTCCTTGAACAGGGCCTTTCTTAGCGGCTAGAATCGGCCCCTGGCGGCCAAAGTCCGCCCTCGTTGTCTCCAAGGAGTTTTCACCCATGACCGATGCCAGAACAGCCTGGAAAGGACTCGTCGCGAAGGCCCTCGCCGAAGAAATGGCGGAGAGGGTTCCCGGCGCCGCCGCCCCGAGTTCCGATGAAATCGTCATCGAAACGCCCCCCGATCAGGCGATGGGCGATCTGGGCTTTCCGATGTTCGCGATGGCGAAACGCCTCCGTGCCGCGCCTCCGGCGATCGCCCAGTCCCTGGCTGCACGGATCGCCGCGATGCCCGAGGCGGCGGCTTTCGGCCGGGCCGCGGCCCAGGGGCCCTACCTCAATGTGCATCTGGCGCGAGCCCCCGAAATCGAGGCGATCCTCGACAAGGCCCGCGCGGCGACCTGGGGACAGACGGCGGGCATGGCCGGCCGCAAGGTCATGGTCGAGTTCTCGAGCCCGAATACCAACAAGCCCCTCCACCTCGGCCACCTCCGCAACAATGTCCTCGGCGAATCCGTTGCGCGGATCCTCGGGGCCGCCGGCGCCGAGGTGCGCAAGATAAACCACATCAACGATCGCGGCATCCATATCTGCAAATCGATGCTCGCCTACATGAAAAGGGGAGAAGGGCGGACCCCCGAGGACGAAGGCCTCAAGAGCGATCATTTCGTCGGTAAGTACTATGTCCTTTTCAATGAGCTCAAGGCGGAAAACAAGGACATCGAGACAGAGGCTCAGGAACTCCTTCTCAAGTGGGAGGCGGGCGATCCATCCACCCGCGATCTTTGGAAAAGGATGAATGAATGGGCCGTCGGCGGCATTGGAAAAACCTACGCGCGCACGGGCATTTCCTTCGACCTCTACGACTTTGAAAGCGACACCTACGAGCTCGGTCGCCGCTATGTGCTCGAAGGCCTCGAAAAGGGCATCTTCTTCAAGGCCGAGGATGGTTCAATTCAGGTGAACCTCGAGGACGTGGGGCTGGACACCAAGGTCCTCCTCCGCAAGGATGGCACGAGCATCTACATAACCCAGGACATTGGCACGGCCATCGATCGCCACGAATCCTGGCCTTATGACAAGCTCATTTACGTCGTAGCCAGCGAACAGCAGTATCACTTCAAGGTGCTCTTCGAAGTCCTCCGCCGCCTCGGCTTCGACTGGGCCAGGGATCTCCACCATCTTTCCTATGGCCTCGTCAACCTCCCTTCGGGGAGGATGAAGACCCGCGAGGGCACCGTCGTGGACGCCGATGACCTCATCGATGAACTCGCGAAACTGGCTGCCGCCGAGATCGAAGCCAAGGGCCGCGAGGAATCGGTGGGTGACCTCGTCTCGGTTTCGGAAAAAATCGCCCTCGGGGCCCTGCATTACTATCTTCTTCAGACCGCTCCCACCAAGGACATGCTCTACGATCCCGAGGCCTCTCTCTCCTTTGCCGGGGATACGGGGCCCTATATCCAGTACATGGGCGCCCGCGCCTCCTCCATCATACGCAAGGCGGCAAAGGGCGAGGGAAGGCACCTTGAGGGTTCGCTGCGGCCCTCAAAACTGGAGTCGGAGGCCGACTGGGCCCTCGTTCGCCTCGTCGCGGCCTTTCCCGAGGCCATCGAAGCGGCGGCGAGCAAACTGGACCCTTCGATCATCGCGACCTATCTCCATGACCTCGCCCAGGGCTTTTCGACCTGGTACCGCGACAACCCCGTCCTCTCCAACCCCGACGCCGACCTCGCCGCCAGCCGCTTGGAGCTCGTGCGGGCTGTGCGCTCTACCCTCGAGGCGGGGGCCCGATTGGCCTGTATTCCCTTCCTTGAGGCGATGTGAAGGGCGCATTGACAGGATGACGCATTGTATTGTATAGATTTCCGTCCAAGTTTAGCTATTTGTCGAGGGTAGTTTGATGTACGCAGTAGTCGAGATCAATGGAAAACAGTACCGTGCGGAGAAGGGTCTGACCCTCTCGGTCGATCGCTTCGATGCGGAGAAGGGCTCCTCGGTCTCCTTCGACAGGGTGCTTCTCCTTGGGGGCGAGAGTCTCAAAGTCGGGGCTCCCTACGTCGCCGGCGCCGCCGTAAAGGCGACCGTCAAAGACGAGATCAAGGCCGACAAGGTCATGATCTTCAAGCACAAAGCCAAGAAGGATTATCGCCTGACGCAGGGGCACCGACAGCGCTATACCCTCGTCACGGTGGATGAAATCGTCGGTTGAGGCCGATGGCGCGGGGTTGGGCGGTCGTGAATGATCAAGGTGCATGCCTGGATCGATGACGACGGCCTTCTCCTCGATTTCGAGGCCAGCGGCCATGCCGGTACCGGACCCCGCGGTTTCGATATTGTCTGTGCGGCATTTACCGTGCTCGCGCGGACGGCATACAGCGCCCTTGCCGGGCTCCCCGGAGCCATGGTCGAGGGGAGGGCAGCCAGGCCCGGCAGCCTCGATTTTCATGTAAAATCGATGCCCGGCGAGGTGAGGGAAAGGGCGCTTGGAATGAGCGTCTACTTGTTCGAGGGGCTTTCGGCCCTCGCAAGGGAATTTCCCGAGGCTGTCGAGATCAGAGCGGAACAACGGAGGGAGTGATATGGCACACAAGGGCGTCAACGGTCGCGATTCCAATCCCCAGCACCTTGGGGTCAAGGCTTTCGGTAATCAAGGCGTTATCGCCGGTTCGATCATCGTTCGCCAGCGTGGCACCCGGATTCATCCCGGTGCCAATGTCGGCCTCGGCAAGGACGATACTCTTTTCGCCCTTGTCGACGGCACCGTCTTTTTCAAGGAAGTCAAGGGGAAGAAGTACGCGGGCGTCGAGCCCTTCCCCGGAACCGTCGACTGACGGTCGTGGCCCCTTCGGATGGGCCGTGACTGTTGGCGAAAGAGCCCCGCGACGGGGCGATTAATCCGGCGTACTGCCGGGACCGGAGCCGCCGCCGCCCATCCTTTCGGGGACAGGGATGGCGGCGTTTCCATTAAAAGGTAGGTCATGATCAAGTTCGCCGACGAGGCAACCATTAGCGTGAGTTCGGGAAACGGGGGTGACGGCTGTATCGCCTTCAGACGTGAAAAATACGTTCCCATGGGCGGCCCGGCCGGCGGCGACGGAGGGAGGGGCGGCGACGTCGTATTCGAAGTTCGCCGCAACTTGCGCACCCTCGTTCATCTGCGGTTTCAGCAGAATTTCAAGGCTCAAAACGGAATGCCCGGCATGGGGAAAAATCGGTATGGCAAGGATGGCGAGGATGTCGTCATCGCCGTTCCTCCCGGGACAATCATCAGGGACTTCGATTCGGGTGAGACCATCAAGGATTTCGGTGTCGAAAAGGGAATAGCCGGGCCCGGGCGCATCGGTGGCGCGAAACGGGCGGCACGGGACGGCGACAGCGTGACACGCTGGACCTTCCTCCAGGGTGGCAAGGGCGGCAAAGGCAATTCGCACTTCGCCACAAGCGTCAACCAGGCGCCCAAGATCGCCCAGCCCGGCAAGCCGGGAAAGTCGGCCAAACTTCGCATCGAGCTCCAGCTCATCGGCGACATCGGCTTCGTCGGCTTCCCCAATGCGGGCAAATCCTCCCTTCTCGACTCCTTTACGAACGCCCGCCCCAAGATCGCTCCCTATCCCTTTACGACCAAGATTCCCAACCTCGGCATGCTCCACATCCACGACCGCGACATCGTCCTGGCCGACATTCCCGGCATCATCGAAGGCGCCCACGACGGCGCTGGCCTCGGGATCAGGTTCCTCAAGCATATTTCGCGGACGGCGGTTCTGGCCTTCCTCATCGACCTGTCCGACGAGAACTGGAGGGAGGCCTTCCCCGTCCTCCTCGAGGAACTCAAGGCTTTTTCGCCCGAGCTTGCCCAGAAGCGCCGCATCGTCATAGGTACGAAGCTCGATATTCCCGAGACGGAAGGCCGCCTCGACGAACTCGCCTCCGCCCTGCCCGACGAGAAACTTGTCGGCATTTCGGTCTTTTCGGCGGCAGGTCTCGATGAACTCAGGGAGCTTTTCTACACCTTGGTCCTGGAGGCGGAGGCCGAAGCGGCCGGAGCCGAAGGGGAAGATGAATTTTTCGATCTGTCCGATGGGACAGAGGATCCCGCCGCCCTGATCGACGGTCTCGACGACGTCGATAGGAATGCCTGAGGTCGAGCATTGCGCACGCTGGTCTTCGGAGGTTCGTTCAATCCGATTCATCTGGGCCACCTCATCATGGCCGAAGAAATCCGCCAAGAGCTGGACTTCGATCGCGTGTTGTTTGTGCCGGCCGCACTCTCGCCCTTCAAGGACGGCTCCGACGACCCCGGGCCCCTGCACAGGCTGGCGATGCTGGAATTGGCCTTGGGCGACAATCCCGACTTCTCCATAGACAAGCGTGAATTGGGACGAGCTGGCCCCTCCTTCACCATCGATACGATTCGCAGTCTCGTTCTTGAAGGCACCGTAGAGTCACGGCCGGGCCTTTTGGTCGGCGACGATCTTCTGGCCGGTCTTCCCCGCTGGCGCGAAATCGCAGCGCTGAAGGTGGAGGCCGGTATCGTCGTGGGTCGCCGCTCTGCCGGGAATCGCGGGAAGGCAGCCACGGAGTATCGCTACGCATCCAATCGCATCATTCCGATTTCCTCGAGCGACATCAGGGCCAATGTCCTTCTGAAGCGCTCGATTCGCTACCTCGTTCCAGAGTTGGTGAGGGCCTATATTCTCGAAAAGGGACTCTATGGATCTCGCTAGATTGGCCTTGTCGCTCGAAACCAGGCTGTCGCGGAAACTCACCGCCTCGCGTGCTGCCCATTCCCGTTCCGTGGCCGAGCTGGCCGCCGCCTTGTGCTCCTCCAACGACCTTCAGCCACAACGGGGGTTGGTCGCGGGTCTTGGCCACGACCTCTGCAAGGAGATGGGCCGCCCGACGCAAGAGCACTTAGCCTCGATCTACCAGTCCTTTTCGGGCCGGAGCCTGGAAGGCGACGCGATTCTCGGCTCGGCGGCCCTTCATGGCCCCGCCGCAGCGGGCCTTCTATTGAGCGAATTCGGCTGTCAAGAAGAGGACATCCTCGAAGCCATCGCCCTTCATACCCTCGGAGGACCGGAAATGGGCGATCTCGCGAAGATTGTCTACGCCGCCGACAAACTCGAACCGGGACGCGCCCATGTCGATCCCCTTTTCAGGGAGGCCTGCCTCGCCATGCCGCCGGATGGGCTCTTCTACGCTGTCCTCGCTTCCACCATAGAGTGGCTGCGCTCCGAGGGTCTGCCGATCGCGGAGACAAGTTTTGCCTTGTACGGCGCGGCCACATCCGGGGGAATCGAAGCATGAAGCGATCGCTTATCGACAGGAGCAGTCTTCCGCTCATCGGCATTTTGATTGTGATCGTCGCGGTGGTCGTCGGCCTCGGCGCGAGCCTCGCCTCTGATCCTGTCAGTTCCGCAGTCAAGAACGATCGCATCATCAGCCTGTTGGTCGTGCTCCAGGAGGAGGGCAAACCCGTCGCCACCGAGCTCTTCCTCTACTATCCCCTCACAGGCAAGGGAGCGGTCCTCGATATTCCAGGCAACACGGGGCTCATTCTCAAGAGTCTCAACAAAGTCGACCGAATCGATGCCGTGTATGCCAAGGGACGGCCCCAAGTCTACCTTCGGGAAATCCGATCACTCCTCCAGACGGAGATTCCCCTATGGATTGTCTTTGACGAGAAGGGTTTCCGGACGACAGCCGACCTCTTGGGAGGTGTCGACATGTTCATTCCGACCGCGGTCGACGATCCGGGCCCTCCTCGCGTGCTTCTTCCCCAGGGCATGACACGTCTTGACGGTGACAAGTTGATCCAATTCGCCTCCTATGTTCCTCCGGATGAGGACGACGCATCGGCGACCGCGCGCCGGCAGAGGCTCTTTCAGGGTTTCCTTCGCGCCATCGCGCATCAGTCGGATTGGCTCACCCGTCCCGATGTCTTCCCTGCGTGGAGGAACGCCGTCAAGAGCAACATGGGTTCGGATGGCTTGCTGCACTTCGTGCGCGGACTGGCCAACATCGACATCGATCACCTCCTCATGCAGCGAATCACGGGCACGAGGCGCATCGTCGACAAGCAATCCCTCCTCTTCCCCCATTATGACGGGGACCTCGTGCGCGACATCGTCAAGCAGACCCTCAATGCTCTTACGGTCACCGGAAACGGCAGCTCCGATGTCCATACCGTCGAGCTCCTCAATGGCACCTCGGTCAGGGGCCTCGCCAGCAGGCTGGCAGAAATTCTCGGCAGTTTCGGCTATGATGTCACTTCCGTCGCCAATGCCGATCGGCAGGACTACGCGGTCACCAAGATCATCAGCAGGAGCACAAACCCCGAAGTGGCAAAGAGCCTGGGCGGTGTCCTGCAATGCACGAACATAGGCCCGGATGACGGAAGTTTCGGCTCCTCCGATGCCGAATTCACCATCGTCCTCGGGGCGGATTTCAATGGGAGGTATGTCGTTGGCCACAAGCCGTGATTTTGCGTTCGCTCTGGGTGGGCTCCTCGTCGAGCATAAGGGCGCCTCTGTCGTGCTTCTCGACCTGGCGCTCCAGTCGGGCTGGACCGATTGGTTCGTCATCGCGACGGCGGGAAGCGTTACGCACCTTAGGGGTTTGGCCCGACATGCCGAAGAGTACGCGGCTTTGCAGGGGCTTCGGCCGCGAGGCCCGGTTTCCATTTCGGACGACGAGGAATGGGCCCTTCTCGATTTCGGAGACGTGATCGTCCATTTGATGCTCGAAAAGGCCCGTCAGTTCTATGAACTCGAAAAGCTCTGGTTCCAGGCGCCTTCCTTCCCCCTCTCCGAAGCCCCGCGGCGGATCTGAGTCCGGGGGCAAGGAACAATAAAAAAGGCCGGTCCCCAGGGGACCGGCCTCGATGTGGAGCCTACAGGCACTTATTCATCGAAATCGTCGTAGTCGACGTCATCCTCGTATTCGTAGTCCTCGTCTTCCTCGTCGTCCTCATCGACGTCGTCAGAATCGTCGTCGAAATCGTCGTCGAAATCGTCATCCTCATCGACGTCGTCTCCATCGATGTCGTCATAATCCTCGTCCTCTTCGAAATCGTCATCCTCGTACTCATCATAGTCATCGCTGAAGAGAATCGCGGGATGCACAGAGACATCTGTTCCGACGCCTGCGAGGCAGAGGTCGTACGAAGATTCGCTGGTTGGGGTGGTCGTATTCATGGCTCTCCTCCCGAGCTGATGAATGGACGCCGAGTCGGGCGATCGGCCGGATCGCGACCTAAGCGGCAGGCCGTCCGTCATGGCCGAGGAAAATCTAAGAGCGGAGCCATCTTCCTGTCAACTACGATTCGTCAGCTTTTCCGCGCCGGCCACCGATTGTTCCCGAGACCAAGGAAAGTGTCTGGCCAAGCCCGGCAGGGGCTCTCGTGGGCAGGTCTGTTTCAGGCTCGCCCGTCGTCGATCCGCTTGCAAGGAAGGGACAATTCCTGTACTATCGCGCGAGGCTCGGCATCCAGGGGAATTGGCCCGTCAGGCCGATTCCGACTGAAAATAGCGGGTTGTCGGCGTGTACGGGGCAGACAAAGAAACAGTGGGACGTCGGCAAGCGGTCAAGCCATCGGATTTTGGATCCGATATTCGCAGGTTCAAATCCTGCCGTCCCAGTAACTACTGAGGTTTTCGGATACTAAGGAGTACGACAATGGAACATCGATTGCTTAACGCCCAGGTTCGCAAGGAAACCACCAAGGGCGAGCTTCGCACGCATCGCGGCACCGGCAAGATTCCCGCCGTTCTGTATGGCGGCGGCAAAGAGGCCATGAAGCTCTTCCTCGATGCGACTGAATTCAAGAAGGTTTCCCACGGGATTTCCGAAAGTACCATTCTCAACCTGTCCATCGACGGCGCGAACCGAGAGGTCTTCATCAAGGAGCACCAGCGCAACATCCTTTCAGGGGAAATCATGCATGTCGATTTCCTCGAAATCGTAAAGGGCCGCCGGCTCCACGCGAAGGTCCCCCTCCACCTCATCGGTATTCCGGTCGGTGTCCGCAACGGCGGTATCCTCGAAAACCCGGGCCACGAAGTCGAAGTGGAATGCGATCCGCGGTATCTTCCCGAGGGGATCGAGGTCGATGTCACGAACCTGGATGCCAACCACTCCATCCACGTTCGCGATCTTCCCGCCATCGAGAATGTTCGCGTTCTTTCGAGCCCCGATCTCGTCATAGCCTTGGTCAAATTTGCCAAGGCCGAGGCTGAACCCGTCGCCGAAGCCGCAGCCGCCGTTCCGGGCGCCGCTCCCGCAGCGGGCGCCGCCGCCGCTCCCGGGGCAGCCCCTGCCGCTGGCGCCGCGGCGACGGCCCCGGAAAAGAAGTAATATTCTTCCCGCCTTCCGGTGGATCAAGCGAAAGGAGAGGGGCGACCCTCTCTTTTCTTTTGGCCCAGGGAGGCCGAGGCGTGGCGATGGGCAAAGATCCGAAAGTGGATGATTTTGAAAACCGCATTGCGATGTGGTTCAAACGGATGGGAATCGAGCTTGAGGTTCCGGCACTTGTCGCCTTTTCGGGAGGACCCGATTCCACCGCCCTGCTCGCGGCCCTCGCCGCGTTAGGGGCTGGGCCCCTGCGCGCCGTCTATGTCGATCACGGGATCAGGCCGCGGCCCGAGCGCGAGGCCGAAGTCAGGCTTGTCGCCGCGAATGCGGGGCGCCTTGCAGTTCCTCTGGAGGTACGGGCCCTCGCCGAAGGGCTTGTCGCAGCCCATGCCGGCGACAAGGGTATCGGCATCGAGGCCGCCGCCCGGGCCTTCCGGCACGAGGCCCTCCGTTCGGCGGCCGAGGCTTTCGGGGCCGAGCGGATCTATATCGGCCACACGCGCGACGACGACCTTGAGGGCCTCTTGATGCGCTTTCTTCGGGGCTCGGGTTCCGCGGGGCTCCGCGGGCTGCGAGCAGTCGACGGGATCGTCGCCCGCCCGCTTCTCGATGTCGGTCGGGCGGAGGTATCGGCCTATCTTCGGGCCCGGAATCTCGAGGCTTCCCTCGATTCAACCAATAGCGATGATCAAATCCTGCGCAACAGGGTCAGGCGCAGGCTCGTACCCTTGCTCGACGTCGATTTTCCCGGCTGGAGGGGAGGAGTGGCGCGTGCGGCTGAACGACTCGCGCTCGACGATGAGGCGCTGGCCTCCCTCGCTGCCGAAGACGCCTTCGAAAAATCGGACGACGGATCGCGACGCATCGAATTCGAAAGATTCGACTCGCTGCCGAAGGGCCTGCGATTCAGGGCCCTCGCTTCCGCCATCGACGATTTCGCCGACGAGGGGGCATGCTCCGAATTTCCGGGCGGCCGGGTTCCGGCGCGCATGCTGAACGAGATCATCGCCTGTGTGGCGGATGGAATCTCCTTCTCCGGGCATGGACTCTGGATCCGGCGCGAGGGGCCCTACCTGAAAATGGGGCCCTCCCTTGATTTCGAAGGGGACGACGGGTATTTTGTAGTTCTGAATGAATCTGATATCGGTTTGGAAGGTTCCGTCGCGGCCGGCGCAGTCGTCATTTCCTGGACGGAGTATCCCGACACCGCGGGCATCCCCGAAGGCAGCTTCGATTTTCCACTCATCGTCAGGACGCGCAGGCCCGGCGATTTCATCGCCCTGTCTGCGGGGTCCAAAGCGATCGACCGCATCTTCGGAAGTTGGGGGCTCGCGGCCGGCTTTCGGAACAAGGTTCCCGTGGTCCAGGATCGCCGCGGCATTCTCGCGGTGCTCGGCTCCCGCGCCCCGCGAGGCAAGGATGTCTTTCGAACCGTAAATTCCGGCGCCGCGACCCGGCGCCTGCTTTCCCTTCGTCTGAAAGGAGCGTAAACCTACATTATGGATTTCGACAATCAAAACCCCAACCCCGACCGCAAGGAACCGGGGCAGACTCCGGGCCCTTTCAAGGGTAACAGAGCCGCCCTGGCTGTCTTTCTTGCCCTCGGCGTGCTCTTTTCGGCCTTGTTTTTCACCAACGAAAAGGATCCTGCCCAGGATATTCCCTATTCGGCCTTTCTCACCTACCTCGATCAGGGCGAGGTCGATACGGTCAAGATACTCGACCAGGTCGACATCAAGGGCACCCTCAAGGGACGCTCGGGGAACACGGCGCTTTTCACGACGAAAATTCCCTATGTCGACCTGACGCTTCTCGACAAGCTCAAGCAGAAAGATGTCAAGATTTCCGGCGGCGAGCGAGCCGCGAGCCCTCTTCAATTGGCCATCGAGTTCCTCCCCTGGGTCTTCGGCTTCTTCATCATTTGGATGATGCTCAGGCAGGTCCAGGGCAACAACAAGGCTTTCAGTTTCGGCAAGAGCAGGGCCAAACGCTATGTGGAACCGGCCAAAAAGATCACCTTCGACGATGTTGCAGGCCAGAAAGAAGCCAAATATGAGCTTGAGGAAGTCGTCGACTACCTGAAGAGTCCGCAGAAATTCGTGAAGATGGGCGCTCGCATCCCCAAGGGTGTCCTTCTTGTGGGGATGCCGGGCACCGGAAAGACACTGCTCGCCAAGGCCGTGGCCGGCGAGGCCAATGTGCCGTTTTTCCACATGTCCGGTTCTGACTTCGTGGAAATGTTTGTCGGCGTGGGGGCGAGTCGCGTCCGCGATCTCTTCGAACAGGGAAGGAAGAGCGCGCCCTGCATCATTTTCATCGACGAACTCGATGCGGTGGGCCGCACCCGCGGCGCTGGCTATGGCGGCGGCCACGACGAGCGCGAACAAACCCTCAACCAGATGCTCGTCGAAATGGACGGCTTCGAGACAAAGGACGGCGTCATCATTCTCGCCGCCACGAACAGGCCCGATGTCCTCGATCCCGCACTTCTCCGACCGGGACGCTTCGACCGCCAGGTGGTCGTCGCCATGCCCGACGTCAAGGAACGGGAAGCCATTCTGGCAATTCATATGAAAAAAATCCCCGTGGATCCCTCGATAGATTCGGTGCGCATCGCCCAGGCGACACCGGGCACGAGCGGAGCCGATCTGGCCAATCTCGTCAACGAGGCGGCCCTGTTCGCCATTCGCCGGGGCAGGGAAATCGTGGAGATGAGCGATTTCGAGGAGGCTCGCGACAAGGTCATGATGGGGGCCGCGCGTAAGAGTCTTTTCATCACCGAAGAGGAGAAAAGGGCCACCGCCGTGCACGAGGCCGGTCATGCCCTTGTCACCTATTTCGTCGATCACATGGACCCCCTGCACAAGGTGACCATCATCCCGCGGGGCAGGGCCCTCGGCCTCGCCCTCGCCCTCCCCGAAAAGGACGCCTACTCCCATTCCATGTCCTGGCTTCGGGACTACATGGTATTTGCCTTCGGCGGCTTTGCTGCGGAAACCGTTATCTACGGCGAGACGACGACGGGCACTTCGCAGGATCTCCGGCAGGCGACCGATTTTGCCCGCAAAATGGTATGCGAATGGGGCATGTCCAAATCCATCGGGGCGATCTCCTATGGACAGGAAGAAGAACCCATCTTCATCGGCAAGGAGATCGCGCGGCACAAGGATTATTCGGAGGACACGGCCATGAAGATCGACAAGGCCATCAAGCAGTTTCTCGACGAGGCCGCAGGCAGGGCCATCGAGATCCTAACGACCAACAAGGATAAGCTCGAGAAGCTGGCCAGCGAACTCATCGTGAAGGAGACCCTCCTCGACGCCGACATCAAGAGCCTGTTCGGTTTTCCGGAAAAGCATCCCAAGGTGGAAGCGCAGGCCTGAGCATGGGAGGAACGGAGCGTGGGCGGTCATGCCCGCGGTTCCGGGCCTGGACGCTTGTCCTCGCCCTCGTGGCCCTTCAGGCTTCTGTGGCCCAGGCGAGGCTCGGCACTTCAGGCACCTTCTCCCCCGCCGGGTCGGGCGCGGGCCTTCAGCAGAACGCGACATCGATCGGCGACTGGGTAGATCGCGCCGTCACCGCTCTCGCGGCTTCGGATTTCGCGTCGGCACAGGCCATCGCCTCGGCGGCCCTGGAAGTGGATGGGACCAATTCTGATCTTCTGTATCTCCTCGCCCGCGCTTCCTTCGCCGTAGATGGAGAGGTCCGAACGGCGCTGGCGGGGACCAAGGCGGCCCTCCTCTCCGATCACTTCTCCCACATCGCCAGGGCAGATGCCGTGGTTTTCGCCGCCGAACTCGAAATCAGGCTGCGGCATTGGGAGGCCTGTCTCTCCCTTCTCCAGGGAGCCGACAATGCGCCGGATGCCCGCGTCGAACTGCGTCGGATCGAGGCCTATGTAGGGCGCGGCGATCGGGCCTCGGCCCTTCGCAGTTTTGAAATGGCGCGTTCGCTGTGGCCTGCCGATGCGCGCTTCGCCACCTTGTTTTTCAAGTCGTGGAAGGGGAATCCCGACGACTCTTCGCGAAGACTGGCTGATTTCTACATCAGGCGGGCAACCCAGGGCGATTTCGAAGACCCCGCCCTCACGGCCCTCGCCATCCCTTTCATGCCAGATCAAAATGATCGCAAGACCACGCTTTTGGCCCTTAGGGCCGCCAAGGGGGCGGTCGCCAGTATCGAGGCCCTGCGCTACGGGCTCATCGATTCAAAAGCAGCCGTCGCGGAGTTGTTGCCGCCGGGGGCAACGCGGATCGACCGGTCGGATCTGGCCGCTCTTGTGGGCCTTTGCGGGCCTGCCGGGATTCGGGCCCTGGAAGCCCGATTGACGGACTTCAACGGACGGCTTTTCGAGGACGCCGACGGCGATGGCATTCCCGACGCGGTGACAACCTACAAGAACGGTCAGCCCGTCGAATGGGCCCGGGATGCCGACCAGGATGGAGTCGATGAACTCGTAGTGCATTTTACATACGGCCTCCCTTCCTCGGCCGAATGGCATCCTTCGGGGGCCTCCTTCGCCTTTGTCTGGGGGCGATGGCCTCATTTGCTTTCCGCGCGACAAATGTCTTCACCGATTCCTGCCGGCATCATCTCCGCTGACATGGGTGATCAGTCCCGGGCTTCTGGTGCAGCTTCGGCCGATCAGGTGCAGAGTCCGGCCGCGGCCGATCAAGGTCAGAGTCCGGCCGCGGCCGATCAAGGTCAGAGTCCGGCCGACGGTTCCGGCAGGCTGCTCAGGGAATGGAGTCTGGGTGGAGGATCTCTTTCTTGGAGTCCTGTGGCCCTCAGCCCCTATCCCGACGCCGCTTCTGCCTTTATCCTCGTCGATCGCCGGGCGAGCGAAGCGCCCGGCGAAACGGCCCTTACGGCCGCTTCGGCCACCATGGTCCTGCATCGCGCCGGGGGCGATTTCACCTTTTGGCTGAGGGATGGCGTAATCCTCCGAGCCATCCAGTCCGTCGACGGCCGAACGAAGGCAAAGATCAGCTACGACGGCGGCAAACCCCTTCTCGAAAAGCTCGATCAGGATGGCGACGGGCGTTTCGAATCGAGGCTTCACCTCGATCCGAAGAGCGATCCTCTCGACCCGCTTGTTCTTTCCTATGAATCGGATGTTGATGGAGATGGTGTGTACGAATTCAGCGAACAATTAGTGCCTCCCTATCGCCGCGCCTGGGATCTCGGGACCCCTCCGGCGGCCAGGGGCGGCCAGTGAGGCGATCGAGCATGCGCATACGTTCCACGATCACGGTCCTCGCCAAGGCCTTCAGCATTGCCGCGATGCTCGCGGGCTGCGCCTCGGCTCCGGCCGCGTCAACCCCGGTTCCCAATTGGCAAAACGTCAAAATCGATAGCCTTCGGACCCTGGCCGATTCCTCGCCGGCAGCGGCGATCGACCAGGCGCTGTTCCTCCTTGAGGCGCCCCCCGGTCAGGCGGAAGTCAACCGCAGCGCTCTCGCCGCCGTCATAACCAAGGCCGGCGATACTCTC
>JAJXVS010000018.1 GCA_021782015.1 bacterium
GCCGCTGTGCCCTCGCGCCTGACCTTCGTGGCCGCAAGACTGCGCGAACCGAGGGCGCAGATCGCCGCATCGCAACCGCGCATGGCCGCTTCGACATCGGCGGGAGCGGACAAATCCCAGGTCACGACCGAAAGCCTGTCGCTGTCGTGGTGCGGGGCCAGGCGAGCCGGATCGCGCACGAAGGCCCTGGCTTCGTGCCCCTGAGCCAGCGCCTGCCGCAGGCATTCCGACCCGATCCCTCCGCTCGCCCCGAAAATGGCAATCTTCATATCGTCTCCTCCGTTATAGATAGTACAACCAAGGTCCTGACAAACCGGTGAATTCAAAAGAAAGATCCGGGCGCCCTTCTCTCGGCGCGGTTCCTCGCGGGATCGATCCGCCTGCGAGGTTCAGCGCCCGGACCATCTCCCGCCTCCGCGGCCTGTCATCGACCGCCCAGACGAGCGGCATCGAGCAGGGCCCGGATGTTCTCCGAGCCGACCCCTGGTGGCATGCCGCCCCCGCAGGAAAGGATGAAGCGCGAGCGGTCGGCGAGGGAATCGATCAGGTTTGTTGTGGCAATTGTGACTTCTTCCGGGCTTCCCCTCGCCAGGACGTCACGCGGCGGAATGTTGCCGAGGAGGGTCACCTTGTTGGCCGTCAAGGCCTGGAGCTCGGTTAGCGTGATGTCCGTGCCCATGTTGTAGAGGTTCACGCCCATCTCCGGAAGGAGGCGGGCCGACTGGGCGCAGGGCGCGTCATTGTGGAGGAATTTCACCGACACGTCGGCGTCGAAGAGCTCTTTGAATCGAGGCAGGCCAATGGCGCGGAATTCCGGCTCGCCCATAAAACCAATTATGTCATCAAGAAGAAAGATTCCATCGATGTCCGGAAAGGTCTCGCGCTGGAGGTCAAGCCAGGCCTTGAGAAATTTGGTCACTTTCCCGACGAGGGCGTCGGCCCGCTCCGGTTCGAGCATCATCGTCGTCAGGAACTCGGTGGTCCCCATGAGAAAACTCGCGATGTTGAGCGGACCGCGGGCGACGGCGAAACGGATGCGGTGGCCGGCGGCCTCGATCCGTCCCTTGTTCAGTTTCAGGCGGTTGAGGACGAGGGGGAGGAGCCCGTCCTTTCTCGGATCGGGCACCTCGACCGAGTCGATGTCGGAACTCTCGCGGATGATCTTGTGGGCGAAAGGGAACTCGTTGACGGGGAAGGAGCAGCGCGCCCCGAAGGCCGAAGGCTCGGTGCACATGCCGAACTCTGACCAGAAGCCGGGGAAAAAGGTGGCTTCAGGAAAATCCGATATGGCTTTCAGGTTTGCCTCGAACCAGACATCATCACTCGTGAAATAATCGAGTATCGGGCGACCGTACCAATTGGGAAGCCACGGACTGTCGATGATGAAGCCGGCGCTCGTCCCCCTCGGGGCTCGGCCCGCGATTGTCGCCTTGAGGTTCTCCCATTGGGGGTCGGTCATGTCATCCTTCCTTTTCCGCGCCCCGATACGGGCGCTGACGTCGGTTTTCGGGCACTTTCGTGGGTATTCCAGAACCGATGGTGGCAGCCTCGAAGGGGGAGGAGCCCGAAGACTCTTTGTCCGCCGGAGACCTCCTTCACTGTATGGAAATGCCATGCAAATTCAAGATGGTCCGGGCAAACGAGAAAGGTGAAGAGCGCCGGTTCTCCGGAATGTCCTCTTTGAACACAGCGGTTCCGTCCCCACATCCATTCCCGAGGGGACTTGCGATGGCCTGCGGGTGCGCAGCAAACAAATATTAAAATTGCTTGACAATGATCAAACAATAGTTATACTTGTCTATATGAACGAGATAACCGACACGATTGAAGCATCTTTGGAGGAGATTGGGGATCTGGCCCGCGGCTATCGCAAGGATGGACATGGGCGAATTCTGCGATGTCTTCATTGCGCCCAAGCCTTCGATACCGAGCTTCTTCACGCCGTGACCGAAGGCATGGGGACGGCGGAAAGGGCCGCGAGGGAACATGTCGAGCGAGTCCATGGTGGTCCCCTCGAAGCCCTCCTCGCCTTCGGCAAGGAGAGAACGGGCCTTTCCGACATCCAGGAAACCCTCCTGCGTTCCTTCCACGCCGGGGCCGACGATCGCGAGACCGCCCTGAGACTCGGCGGGAAATCGGAATCGACGGTACGCAACCACCGGTTTCAACTCAGGCGAAGGGAGGGAGAAGCCAGGATTTTCGTCGCTTTGATGGCTTTGGTCGCCGCGCGCGAGAGCCCGCAGAGCAAACCCTTTGCCTATCCCCTCGACCTGCCTGCCGATGGTGCTATCTACGTTACGGAGCCGGAGGCCGAATCAATCGAGGCGCACTATCTCGATTTCAGCAAGGCCCCGGCGATGCCCAAATTCCCGAAGCGGCAAAAGGAAAAACTTGTCCTACTGAAGAGGATCGCCGAGCGCTTCGAACTCGACAGGACCTACACTGAAACCGAGGTCAATCGCATTTTGATGCCCATCCACGCCGATTATGTGATGATTAGGCGCTATCTCATCGACTTTCGTTTCCTCGAAAGAGAAGCCGATGGCAGCGCCTACAGAAGGCGAAATCCGTGAATTGCGTCTAGTTTCTGGCGGGGAAGTTGGCTGGATCGATCACATACCAAACCTTGCCAACACCCTCTCCCTTGATGTCGCCGGGCAGCGTGTCGTGTACCCAGTAGTAAAGAGGCCAGCCTCTGTAGCTGCTCTGCAAGCTGCCGTCGTCCCTGGTTATCGTCCCGAAATCGGAGGCCACGAGAGGGGCCGAAACCTGGATAGTCGGCGCGTAAAATGCCGGCCAGGCTTTCAAACAATTGCCATTGCAGGCGCTTCCTCCGTTTTTGTCCTTGTCCTTTGTAAAATAGTACAGGGTCATTCCTTTGGAATCGACCAGGTAGTTTTGACCCGAAGGGGTTTTCGCGAGTCCGACGATGTCGGAAGCCTGGGCCACGGACGTTGCCGCCCACACGAACCCCATTGCAAAAATAAAAATCGCCGCGGAATATCTTCTCATGATGACCTCCTGTCGCCGAACTGCTTTCTATGAAAGTACCAATGCCACATTGTCATCGACAACAACTTTTTAATTATCAATATATTGTGGACGGACTTCGATGGTTCGCGCGGCAAGGAAACCGTCCATCCCGGCGCCCGGGGGGCAAAGGAGAGGCACGGGGGGCCGCTCCTTGAAGCGAGGCACCTTTTCGACATATTCTCCTTCCGGCTTTTTAAGCCCACGCTTTTCGGGGCGCACACGCGCTCCTCAAGGATGAATCGAATGAAGAAGTTTCCCCTTCCCCTCCTCGCCCCGGGCCTTGCCCTGGGCCTCCTCCTGGCAGCCTGTAGCGGCGGCGGCGCCGCGAAGACGGCGGGCGCTCCGGCGGCCGCCTCGTCCAAGACGGACGTGAGTTACGCCTTCGGCGTGGCCATCGGCACCAGCCTCGCCACCACCGGCGTGGAGATCGACAATGCGGCTTTCATGTCCGGACTCAAGGATGTGCTGGCCAAGAAACCGACCCGCATCAAGGCAGCCGACGCCCAGGGCATCATCCAGACCGCCATCGGTGAGGCCCAGGCAAGGATCGCCGACGCCAACAAGGCGAAGGAAGCTGAATTCCTCGCTGCCAACGGCAAAAAGGATGGCGTGAAGACCACGGCGAGCGGCCTCCAGTACCAGGTGATCACGGAAGGCACGGGCCCGAAGCCCTCAGCGACCGACACGGTGAAGGTCGACTATGTCGGCACCCTTCTCGACGGCAGCACCTTCGACTCCTCCATCGCCCGCAAGGAGCCGGCCGTGTTCCAGGTCGGCCAGGTCATTCCCGGCTGGGCCGAAGCCGTGCAATTGATGACAGTTGGTTCCAAATATAAGGTGTGGATTCCCGCCGGACTCGCCTACGGGGCCCAGGGCATTCCCGGCAAGATCGGTCCCAATTCGACCCTCGTCTTCGAGGTGAGCCTCCTGTCCATCGAGGCCCCAGCCAAGAAGTAGGAGCCGGAGGGCGGCAGGCCGAATTGCCCGCGATTCCGGCTTGCCTCGCCGCTCAACGCGTTATACGATTCTTCATGTCCCTGAAAGCCGGAGTGAAGGTAGCCCTCCTCGCGATCGCGGGAGGGCTTTTGAATTTCGGCCTCGGCAGTCTGATCCACGGCTTGCAGCTCCCCCTCTATCTCGATTCGATTTTCACGATCGTGGATACCTCGACCTTCGACCTTCCCGCCGGACTCCTCACCGCCTTCGTGTCGAACGCCGCCCTGTCCCTGTCGAACGACATCCTCTTGCCATTCATGATCTGCAATTTCGCCACGGCCACTTTGACCTGGCTCGTGAAGCGGAAAAATGGCTTGCGTTCGATGGAAGATTACCTCTGGGTCGGCTTGTGGTCGGGACTCGCCAACGCGGCCCTCGGGTCGGCGATATCGGCCTTCGTTTTCGGCGGCGTGACCAAGGTGCACAGGATAGACGACATCGTTTCGGCTTTCGCAATCGCCGGCCAATCGCTTGTCGGCTCCGTATTCTTGGCGGGCCTCATGACCAACCTCGTGGACAAATTGCTCTCCGCCTTCGCCGCCTTCGCCCTCCACGGGCCGGCCGGAAAATTGAAGGCTGCACTCGGGCGTTGAGGCCCAAGCCCGGCGGGCTTTGCCCCGGCTCAGAGCCGGAAGTAGCCCACGTTCGACCGCATCGAAGCGGCCTGATCGGCGAGAGTCGACGCGGAATCGGCCAGTTCCTCCGAGGTGGAGGCTACCTGCTGGATCTCGGCGTCGAGAACCTGCAGAGCCTTGCGAATCTGTTCCGCTCCCTGATCCTGTTCCCGGCTCGCCGCGGAAATCTCGCCGACGAGGGCGGCATGGGTTTGGATGTCGGGAACCATGGAAGCGATAATGCCCCGGGCAGCCTCGGCGGTCTCTATCGTCGCCCTCGAGATGTCCCCTATTTCGGAAGAAGCGAGCTGCGACCGCTCCGCGAGTTTGCGCACCTCGCTCGCGACGACGGCGAAGCCCTTTCCCGCCTCGCCCGCCCTCGCGGCCTCGATCGCCGCATTCAGGGCGAGGAGATTGGTCTGACGCGCGATTTCCTCGATGATACCAATTCTTTCTGTTATTTTCCGGACAGCGGCCACGGCCTCGTCGACGCGCCGGCTCCCGAGGGCGGCCTCCTCGGCGATCTTCCGCGCTATCGCGTCGGTGCGGGCCGCGTTGTCGGAATTGAGCCGAATGCCCGAGACCATCGCCTCCATCGAGCCGGAGATTTCCTCGATCGACGAGGCTTCCCGCGCCGCGCCTTCATTGAGTTTCGCCGCAGAATCGGAGAGGGCCTGGGCCTTTTCGGACATAGCGACCGAGGCGGATTGCATGCCTTCGACGACGCCCCTGAGTTTGGCTGTCATGGCCTTCACCGCGCGGTATATCCCCTCCTCGCGCCTTTTCGGGGCGAAGGTTGCGGAGAGATTGCCCGAAGCGATTCCGTCCGCGAGGGTCGCTATCGTCGAAGGCTCTCCACCCACGGATCGGGCGATCGATCGATTGAGAAAATAGACGAGAACCAGGGTGAGGAGGATGAAGGGGAGGGCCACGACGAGAACCTTCCTGATGGATTCGGGCAGGGCCGAGCCGCGGTAGACGGGCATCAGCGTGACACCAATTGCACCTATCAGGAAGGCGATGATGACGAGGGTCACACTCGTGAATATTTTCGAGCTCATGCCGATCGCCGCGTACTCGCGCCCGTCGCCATGATCGAGCATGGCTTCCACCTCGTGGGAAGACGCCACGACGAGGAGGCTGGCGAAGAAGAGTCCGACGGCGCCGGCGTACATTCCGGTAATTGTCAACCCAATGGAGTCGGCGGCGTAGTCCGTTGCACCATGATAAAGGAGCGAGAATAGAAGCGAATTGGCCGGTCCCCAGACAAGAAGCGAATAGCGCGAAAGAAGGAGGGAAAAAGGCCTCCTCCTCTTGCGCAAATCTTGAAGCAAGGCGGCCTGGACCAATCCCATCAAGGCGCCGGAGGTCACGAGAACGATCAGAGACAGAGGGCGGAATGATTCCACAAAATGGCCGAGGCTCGCCATTCCCGTGAGAATGTCACCTACCCCCGTCGTTATCGGTATTCCGAGGGCAAGGAGGGCGAAGAAGGCCCAAAAAGTGACGAGTCGCCCGCTATCCGAATCCTTCATGATGCCTCCTTCTCGGCGCTATCGACAACCTTCCTTGCATTCAGCGAGGTACGACGACTAGAGGAGGCTCGCGGTTCGGCTATTCGTCAAGTCTTGGGCGCCACGGCTCCGGCATCGATCCATTCTTTTATGAGCTTTTTCTCCTTGGACGTCGGAGCCGGGCCCTGGGCCGGCATCCTCCCCGAGGAAATCATGACCCAGGCCTGGCTCGAAGCGCTGTCGCCGGGGACAACGACGCCGGAGTCCATGATCGACTTGTAGTCGGAGGCCCAATCATGGCAGGGCGAACAGTAGGCGACGATCAGGCTCGAGCCCTTGCTGAGGTCGACCGTCTTGGTATCGGTCTGGGCCGAAATTCCCTGGACCGCGACGAGAAGGGCGATGACGACTGGCGCGATGGCGGTGGTAGCTTTCATGTTCTCCAGTATAATGCGGGAGAAAGCAAAAAGCGAAGGCAACTCGGATCACCGTTCCGATTGTGCCTTCCTCGCTCGTCGAGGCCCGGAGGACTCCGGACTTCAGATGGTGGGCGCGATGCAATAGTCCACCATGCGCTCGAAGTAAGCCCGTCTTTCTGTAAACAGTGGACGATACACAAGGCTCTCCCTGTCAAGGGCCCTGTCTATCGCCAAAACCCCATGCAGGTGGTCTATTTCATGTTGCAAGAGCTCTGATTCCGCCTGTCCAAGGTTTTTCCATTCATTGTTCGCACCGCCCTCGTCCAGGTACTCGACGTCGATGCTCAGGCTGCGCTCCACCCTGACGAAAAGATCCGGAAAGGACATACAATCGTCCCAAAGCGTAAATTTCGCGCCACTCTTTCGCGTTATTTTTGGATTAATTAATACGAATGTTCCCTTGCCCAGGTTTATGGCGAGGATCTTCCTGGAAATCCCTATTTGGGGCGCGGAGACGCCCCTACCAAATCCCTTTGCAGCCCTGAAATCTTCCAGAGTCTCCATCAGGGCGGCTATATCGCCCCTAATCTCCGGGCTCGAGAGGTTTTCAACTTCCATCGCGCTTCGCCGGAGCAGGGGATCTCCCAAGAGCAATATTCCAGGCCTCATCATGACCTCCATTCTTTCCAATTACGCGATCGATGCCAAATGCTGAAGGCTGGTGTCACCAAATAGTGATATGCGAAGGGGGCCCTTGCCTTCGCGAAGGGGAGAGGACGCCGCCGTGGAAATCATCGGATATTCCGGCGTCAATCCAATCCCATCCCCGCAAGCGCTCATTATCTCACCCCAGCGTCGCCACGGAGGGGGAAGGCTCAGGCTCCCGAAGCGCGCGGCCGGGCCTCGGATAATCTTCTGCCAATGCGTTTCTCTATTTGGCAAAGCAGCTCCTCCTCCTCGGGGCTCACGAGGGAAATGGCGAAGCCCAAAGATCCGGCCCGCCCAGTTCTGCCGATGCGATGGACATAGTCGATGGGTTGGCGCGGCAGCTCATAATTGATGACACAGGGCAGCCCCTCGATGTCGAGGCCGCGCGAGGCGAGGTCGCTGGCCACTAGGATCCTCAGCCGCCCCTTTCGGAAAGCATCCAGCGCGGCGAGGCGGGCAGACTGGCTCAGGTCGCCATGGAAGGGTGCCGCGGCGAAGCCGTTATTCAGGAGCTTGCGGCTCACGTTGTCCGCCCTCCGTGTCGACGAGGCGAACACGAGAATCTTGTCGAACCCAGGCGAGTCCTCGATGAGACGACGCAAGAAGGGCCCCTTTTCATCTCGCGAAACGCGGTGAATGACTTCAATTATGCCCGTTCCCCCGCCCGCGACCCGATCCGTGGCCGTAGCCGCGGCGATGGCGAAAGGCGCCGTGCCTGCGGAAGCTTCGGCCTGAATGGCAGTGGTTATGGCGATGCGCAGGCCTTCGCGAAGGACGGTCTGGGCGATCGTCTCGATCTCCCCCTCGAGGGTCGCCGAGAATAGGAGCGTCTGGCGTTTGGAGGGAAGAAGGGCGAGTATGGCGTCGAGTTCATCATGGAAGCCGAGGCTGAGCATCCGGTCTGCCTCGTCGAGGACAAGGTGTCGGAGCCCTCCGAGACGGACCGCGTTCCTCGAGGCGAGGTCGAGAAGTCGGCCTGGCGTCGCGATGAGAACATCGGCACCCCCCCGAAGGGACAGCATATCCGGATTGATCGAGGTACCGCCATGAACCGCTCGCAATACCAGGGGAATTCCATCGCATGTCAGCTGCCTGCCGCCGCCTATCAGCCCCTGAAAGACAGAAGCTACCTGGAGGGCCAGCTCGCGCGTGGGAACGAGGACCAGGGAGGAAATCATGCCTCGCTCTCGCCGTCGACCGCGGTCGGGGCCCTCGCGCCCGCGGCCGCAGGAACCCAAGAGCACGACGAGGGGCACAGCGAAGGCGAGTGTCTTGCCCGAACCGGTCGCGGCGCTTACGGCCAGATCTCGGCCCTCGAGCGCGAGGGGAATGACCGCTGACTGTACGGGAAAGGGCTCGTGGCAGCCCATTTCCTCAAGAACCACAAGAAGATCCCGAGAGAGAGCAAAAGTCGAAAAGGACACACGTACTTCCTTATCGTGCAGACGACTCGCCCGGAGGCTCCCTTAAATCTCCTTCCAGCGATGGCAGGCGACGGTCCTGTCCTTGCCGCCAGCCTCTTCAAGGAGGGGTTCCTCGACGCGGCAGCGCTCCACCGCGTAGGAGCAGCGGGGATGAAAGCGGCAACCCTTTGGCGGATTGATGGGATTGGGAACATCTCCAGTGAGGATGATCTTTTCGCGCTTCGTCTCCGGGTCGGGCACGGGTATGGCGGAGAGGAGGGCCCGGGTGTAGGGATGGCGGGGGCTGGCGAAGATTTCCGCGGTCGGGCCGACCTCGCACATCTTGCCCAGGTACATGACGGCGATGCGGTTCGAGATGTACTTCACGACGAGGAGGTGGTGGGTCACGAAGAGATAGGTGAGCTCCATCTCGTCCTGGAGTTTTTTGAGGAGGTTGAGGATCTGGGCCTGCACCGAGACGTCGAGGGCCGAGGTGGGCTCGTCCATCAGGATGAAGCGCGGATTAGTGGAAAGGGCCCGGGCCACGGCGATGCGCTGGCGCTGGCCGCCGGAGAATTCGTGGGGGTAGCGCATCAGGTGGTCGCGGGTGAGGCCCACCTTGCCAAGTAGCTCGATGACGGTGTCGGGAATATGCCGGGGATCGACCAGGCGCTGGGCCACGAGGGGCTCGGCGACGATGTCGCGCACGAGCATGCGAGGATCGAGGGAATTGGTCGGATCCTGGAAGACGACCTGGAGTTTCTGCCTGAGGGCCAGCAGCCTCTTTCCTCCGACGCTGAGAAGGTCGATTTCGCGGAGCCGCGCCATCGCCTTCGCCTGCTCCGCGGGATCGGAAGAGGCCAGAGAGGCCTCGATGGCGTCGACCTCGGCGCCGGCCGTGTCGAAGTAGATGCGCCCCTCGGTCGAGGGGTGGAGGCGCATCAGCGTTTTACCGAGGGTCGTCTTGCCGCAGCCCGACTCCCCGACGAGGCCGAGACACTCGCCCTTGCGGATCGTGAGATCGACGCCGTCGAGGGCCTTCACGTCGGCGACGTGCCGCCTGAACACCCCGCCCGTGACCGGGTAGTATTTTTTGAGGGCGCGAATATCGATGAGGTTGTCGGTCATTTGCTCTGGTCCTTGGTGTAGAGGTGGCAGGCGACGAAGTGCCCGGGCCCGAGCTCGAGTGTGGGCGGCTTTTCCTTTTCGCAGATGGCCATCTTGTGCGAGCAGCGCGGATGGAAGCGGCAACCCGATGGCGGTCGTATGAGGTTGGGGACGGCGCCCGGGATGATGGTGAGCTCGCCTTCCTGGATTTCCTTCGGCACGGCGTCGAGAAGGCCCTGTGCGTAGGGATGGAGGGGATTGCGGAAGAGTTCCTTGACGGTGGCGGTCTCGGCCACGTCGCCGGCGTACATCACGGTGACGCGATCGCACATTTCCGCCACGAGGCCGAGGTCGTGGGTGATGAAGACCACCGACGAGATCGCCGTCTTCTTGAGGTCGCGGATCAGGTCGACGATCTGGGCCTGGATGGTGACATCCAGATTCGAGGTGGGTTCGTCGGCAATGAGCAGGGTCGGATGGCAGGCCAGGGCGATGGCAATAACTATGCGTTGTTGCATGCCGCCCGAGAGCTCGTGGGGATAGCGCTGCGCGATGTTCTCCGGGTTGGGAATCCCGAGGCTGCGAAGGAGATCGATGACCTGGGCCTCGACGGTCCTGTTGAGGGGCCGGCGGTATCGCGCAAAGAAGGGCACGCGTCGTGCAAACTCGACGAGGAAATCGCGCCGGACGGGCTTGTCCCGTTCGTGGTTGAGTTCACGCTTGCGGCCGAGGGAGGCGGCGTCCGTCGAATCCTCGAGCTTGTAGAGCTCGTTGTCGATGGTCTGGATTCTCGCAGAATAATTCTTGTGCGCGCCGAGCTCGCGCCTGAGCAGGGACTTCCTCAGGCCGTTCCACCACCCGGCCGGCCCGCCCCCGAGTTCCTTGGCGTGGGCCTCAAGGGTCGCGATGCTCTTCTCGAGCATCTCGTCCATTCGGTGGAATTCATAGCTTTCGGCGATCTGCTGGTGGACCGAAAGCACGGGATTGAGGGCGGCACCCGGCTCCTGGAAGATCATCGAGATGTCCTTGCCGCGGATGGAGGCCATGTAGGCCTCGGTCCGACCCAGGATCTCGATGCCCTTGGCCTTGTCCTCGGCGTTCAGGAACATGACGATCTTGCCGCCGTCGATCCGGCCGGGCGCCTGGACGATCCGCATCATGGAGCGGACGGTGACGCTCTTGCCGCAGCCGGATTCGCCGACGATGCCGTAGGTCTCGCCCTGGTCGACGACGAGGGAGACATTGTTGAGGGCCCGGACCACTCCCTCGAAGGTATAGAAATTCGTGGCCAATTCCCTGGTTTCGACGAGATGTTGGGCGCTCACTATTTTCTCCGTAGTTTGGGATCGAAGACGTCGCGCACCGCGTCGCCGAGGAGGTTCCACCCGAGGACGAAAAGGGTGATCACGAAACCGGGAATGAAGACCGTGTACCAGTAGGCGAAACGATTGCCCGGGGCGCCGATGATCCAATTCCGGCACATCGAGACGATCTGCCCCCAGTCGGCGGTGCCGGTCTCGGAGCCGAGGCCGAGGAAGGAAAGGGCCGCCGCGGTGAGGATGGTGGTCCCGATGTTGAGCGAGGCCAGGATGAGAACCGAATACATCGCGTTCGGCAGCACGTGGCGGAGAATTATCGCGAAGTGGGACGACCCGCTGGCCCGCGCCGCCATGATGTATTCCTTGTTGCGGATGACGAGGATGTCACTTCGGAGCACCCTCGTGTAGCTCGGCCACTCCAATATTATAAGTACTATGATGACGGCCGTCAGCCCTCTCCCGATGGCCACGACGAGGGCCATGGCCATCACCAGGAATGGTATGGCGTAAAAGACGTCGGTGACGCGCATGATCACCTCGTCGACGATGCCGCCGAAGTAGCCGGCGATCGCGCCGAGGAGGATGCCGATGATCAGGTTGGCGCCGACAACGATGAGGCCGATCTTGAAGGCGCCCCGGGTGCCCCAGACCATGCCGTAGAGCATGTCGTACTGCTGCTGGGTGGTGCCGAGGAGATGCTGGGCGTTCGGGGGCTGGGGTTCGATCTTCCAGCCGCTATGGGGGATCTTGAAGGGATCGGCGTACTTGGGTGGACAGATGACCGGGGCGAAAATCGCAATTATGAGGAAAAAGGCGATGATGGCCAGCCCGATCGTGGAAAGCGGATTCTTGAAAAGACGCTTCGCGGTGAAGGTGAGCTCCTGAAACCGGGGGCTGACTGCCTTCGCAACGGGCTGTTCAGTGTTGGTCGTTTCCATGCCGGTTCCTTTCTAGCTCAGGCGTACGCGGGGGTCCACGTAGGCGTAGATGACATCGACGATGAGGTTGATCATGACGTAGATGGTCCCGAGGAAGAGCACGTTGAACATGATGGCGGCCACGTCGAGTTGGGTCGCGGCCCGCGCCATCCACCAGCCGATGCCCGTGCGGTCGAAGATGGTCTCGGTTATGACCATGCCGCCCATCAGGCCAGCCAGGGTGAGGCCGGATACCGTGATCACCGGCAACAGCGCGTTGCGTCGCGCGTGGCGCTTGTACAGGGTCTTCTCGTCCGCGCCCTTGGCCCGCGCGGTCATCATGTAGTCCTGGCCGAGGGACTCGAGCATGCTCGAGCGCATCAGGCGCATGATCATCGCCGAGTTGATGATGACCAGATTGAGGGCGGGCAGGAACATGTGATAGAGGGCGTCAAGGAAGACGTCCCAGCGCCAATTGAGAATGGCGTCGATGGTGATCAGTCGCGTGTAATGGTGGAAGTGGGAACTCATGACCACGTCGCTCGCTGAGTTCGAGAGGGTGCCCGGCGGGAAAATTCCCAGGAACCCATAGAAGATCATGAGGAGGAGGAGGCCCAGCCAGAAGGTCGGAAGGGAATAGCCGACGATCGCAAAGACGCGAGTGGCGTGGTCGGCAACCGAATCCTTCCGCACCGCACCCAGGGTGCCGAGAGCGACTCCGACGAGAATTATCAGGGGAGTCGCGTACAGCACAAGTTCGAGGGTCGTCGGAAAGTACAGGCCGAAGGCCGTGATGACGGGCGCGCTGGCGGTGACCGAATAGCCGAATTCACCCCGGAGGACATTGCCCAGCCACCGGATATATTGGACGGGCGCCGGGTCGTTGAGACCGTATTTCGCGATCAGGGCGTCCATCTGCTCCGGGGTGACTTTCTCGCTCGTGACATAGGCAGCCAATCGCTGTCCCGGGGGAAGGATCATCATGACGGTGAACACGAGGAGGGACACTCCGACGAGTACCAAAATCATGAAGAGCAGCCTTCGCACGATGAAAGAGTAGAGGTTCAAAAAAAGCTCCTTCCAAAAATGGCCGAGGCTACGATAAGGCAGTGTTCCGAACCTGTCAATTCAAACTATATAACCGCAGTGGGGATGGGCGCGCCCCGCGCAAAAAGCCCGGAGTCCCGCTGGCCGGGCCCCGAAACGGGCGGCGGCGGCGGGAACCCGGGCCAGGGGCCGCCAGGGCCGAAGGGGCCCGGCGGCGAGATCGAAACTACCCGTCTATTTCTTCATGAAGGGGAGTTTCTCGAAGGGCTCGCTCTCCATCGCGTTGTAATAATAGCCCTTCACCCAATCCTTGAAGTAATGGTTGACCGTGGGCTGGCCATAGAGAATCGCGATGTCGTCCTGAAGCCAGATGTCCTGGAGTTTGTAGTACATCTCCTGGCGCTTGGCGGTGTTGACCTCGATCGAGGCGTCGGCCACGAGCTTGTCGGCTTCGGGATTGTTGTAGCCGGCGCGACCGGCGAAGTAGCCGCTCGAACTCTGGTAAGGACCGGCATAGTCGCTCGGATCGGGGTAGTCGGGATTCCAACCCATGAAATAGATCGGAAGCTGCTTGTTCTTGTTGAGGTTGGTGTACTCGGCCCACTCGACGCCGCGCACGTTGACCTGGAACTTGGGATTGACCGAAGCAAGGTTCTCGGCGAGCATCTTGGCGCCGAGTTCGCGCACCTGGTTGCCGGTGTTGTACATGAGGTCGAGCTTGAAGCCCTTGTCCCATACCTGGCCGCCGAAGGCCTTCTTGAAGTATTCGGCCGATTTCTGGAGGTCGAAGGGCCGGGATTTCAGGCTCATGTTCTTATAAGGAAGGCCGACCGGATAGGGAGTGACGGGATCGATGGCGTTGCCATTCATCGCGTCGCGGAGGAAGGTCGCCTCGTCCCATGCGTAGGTGAAGGCCAAGCGGACATTGAGCTCGTTGAAGAAATCCGTGGGGATGCCCTGTCCGTCCAAGGCGCCGGAGTAGGTGGCAGGATTGTCCTTCGTGTTGATTTTCATGTTGAAGTGAATGCCCGCGAGGGAAAGCGTCGGGAGCTTCTCGAGCTTGAGAAGGCCCTTCTCACTCGCCATTTCGGGGTAGTTAGTTGCATTCACGTCGGCATAATCGGCGTCACCCTGCTCGAGCATGAGCTTGCGGGTCGACCACTCGGAAACGCTCTTGCGGAGTCCATACTTGAGGGCGGGCTTGGGGCCCCAGTATGCGTCGTTTCGCTCGACCTTGAACTGAATGTTCTTTTCCCAGCTGGAAAGCTTGTAGGGACCCGTGCCATTGGCCTTGTCGAAAAGGGTTTCCTTGCCGGTGGCGGGGTTGTTGAACTGCTGCCAGGTGGCCTCGGTGCCGTCCCAGCCGCCCTGCGCGATAACCCACTTCTTGTCCAGGATCGAGGCCCACTGGCCGGCCATCACGGAGATGAAGGGCGGGAAGGGGTCTTTGAGATGGAAGACGACCGTATTTCCCTTGGCCTGGATGGCGTCGGCGAGGGTGGAGAACTTGATGTTGACCTTGCCGTCGTCGCCGCGCGAGCCGGACACGTCGGAGCCGAAGAAGATGTTGAACCAGATCCAGCCCGGTCCGCCGTCGGGATCGGTGACCATGTTGCGCTGGATGCTGTAGGCCACATCCTCGGCTGTGAGGCGATCGCCATTGTGGAACTTGACGCCCTGGCGAATTTTGAAGGTGTAGGTCTTGCCATCCTTCGAAATGCCGCCGTTGGCGAGGGAGGGCACCTCGGTGGCCAGGCCCGGCGTGAACTTGTCGAGGGACGAGCCATCGTAGTTGATGAGACGATCGTACATTACGCTCAACGCAGCCCAGGAAACGTTATCGTAGGCGACGGCCGGATCAAGACTGACAACGTCACCGAACGATGCGGCTACGAAGGTGTCGGGATTCTTTACGGCCTGGGCGCCGACCATGCCGGCCACCAGCGCTACCAATGCCATGCCAAGTAAAATCTTCTTCATGCTGCCTCCTGAATAAGGATCGATTCCAGCCGATTATAGACCCCCATGGCGGATTGGCAATGGCAAACTTCAAGGATTCTCGGCCGGAAGGGGGCAAACTCCCCCGGTTATAAGAAAGTGGCGGCAAGAAAGGGACCGGTGAAGGGGGTGGTCGGCCTCATTCGCCCGCGATTTCGGCCCTGGGGCCCGCGCCGGGCATCCCGGTAGCCTCGCCCTCCAGAGGGCCGCCCTCCAGAGGGCCGCCATCGGCCGGGACGTCATCGGCCGGGACAATGAGGGCATGAATGAAGAGGTGATCCGAGGGAAGGAGGGCCCTTTGCTGACGGTTGATCGGGATCTCGCCCTCGATGACACCGGCCTCCACCACCTCGATATCGCCGCTGCAGAAGATGTAGTCCAGCTGGGTGAAGTTCGGCTCCCTTCCGAAGTAGTAATGCGTTCGCCGCGCATCGGGCGGAACGCCGACCGTCTCGAGAACATCGGTGAAGGGGAGCTCCAGGAAGGGACCGTACTCGAACTGGTGTTCTCCGCGGATCAGGATACCGTTGAAATCCCCGAGAACGACACAATTGTGCCTTCGCACCAGGGAGGTCAGGCGTTCGACCTCCGCGATTCGTTGCTCCAGGCCCCGGTCCTCCCCGTGCTGGGATTTGAGATGAACGGCGAAGACCTCGAGATTCCCGCCTTCCGGTCCGAGTTCGAGGTGGAGAAGGTTACGCGAAAACTCGCCTTGGGCGCTCCGGGCCCGCGCGCCGGGAAAGCGCCCCTTCTTGAGCAAGGCTCCGACATAGATGCCTCGCCTGGAGTTTTCCTCGTGGAGAAAACAATCGTAGACTCCGCCCAAATAGAGCCTGTTGAAGTTGTCGAGGGTTTCCATTCCGCCGACTTCGACGAGGCAGAGAAGGTCGAAATCCTCCTCGAGAATGGTGGCCGCAATGGCGGCGATCTTGCCTCGCTCCTTGTTCGGGTTGAAGATGGAGGAATTCATCGCACGATACTCCGTATCGGCGACCCCCTCGAGGGCCGTCAGGTCCTCGCGCCAGGGACCTTCATCCAGCAGAAGGTAGAAGTTCTCGGCGTTGAAGGCCGCGATATGGAGTGTCGTTCGCACACGCCGACTCTAGCCGCCCGGGCCCCCCTTCGGGAAGGGGGCCGCATCAGGGCGCCGCGGCAGCGCCCGGAGGATTGTCGGTAATTGTCACGGTCGGACCGTCGGACCGGATGATCGCCTCGGGGAAGGTGCTATAGGCATACTCGACCGTCCCGCCCATGACCGTGCCCAATCCATTCGGGCCGGTCCTCACCCTGAACAGTGTCCCCGGGTCCGAACATTCAATGGTGGTGACCGCTCCGACTTTCCGGACATCGATCAGGGTGGCGTCGTAGCGTTGAAGGGCCCGGTAGGCCTGGTAGGTGCTCATCTTCCGCAGCCACGGAAATTGTTTGTCGACATACTGAAGATTTTTTTCCAGGCCCAGCCTCAGGACGTCCCAGCTGTCGCCCTGCGATCGCACGGGGTCGAAGATGTCGTCGGCGTGGATGAAGTGAGCGTAGACCCCCGGACCGAGGATGCCCGAAATCGTGGCGAGCTTCGCGTCGTCGTCCAGGTGATAACCCGCCACCGTGCGAGGCATCATGTACACGTCGCGAATTGTGGGGTGGGGGCCGAAATCGCTGGCCCCCTTCTCCCCGGAACCGAAATAACTGGTGGATACGGTCTTGATGCTTGGAAATACACTTTTCAATACTGAGATTCCCTCGTCCGATATGACATTCTGGGGAGCGACATAGCCCCTCGGAAGGGTGGCGCTGCCGAGAAGCCGAATCCAGTCGCGCTTGGCCTGCTCCAGACTCTTCTTCATGTTGTCCAGGTCCATCCATTGAACGGGATTGCCCTGGGAGGCCTGCCTCGTGAGCGATACGTGGTTGTAGCCGTGAAGGCCCAATTCGTATCCCATGGTCACGGCCTGACGAGCCAGGGTCAGGGGCGCGTTGGACTTGTTCGCGAAGAATTCCCCGGTAAAGAAGGGGGCCTGATTCTGCGCATTGTAATTGAATATCATGAAGCTCGAAATGGGAAAGCCCTCCCGTTGGAGGATCTGGTCAACCTGGGGCCACCAGGTGTTCATGTAGAACTCGGTATCCGTCGTACTAAGTGGTGCCTTTTTGATGTCGTACATGGGCAGGGGCCAGTCGTCGAGGTTGAACAGCGAAACGGCCGGTGTGGGCAGGGCGCCCCAGCCCTGGACGAACTGAAGCGCCTCGGCGATGGTCCCGATATAGGCGCCCGACTGGAATTCATTCCAGTTCCACACGAGGGTCGTGCCCCTTCCCCGCTGCTGGCTCCAGGCCAGGGGAGTCGCCCCCCTGTAATCCGTCGCCAGGATGGTGGCGGTGTCGGAGGGGACCATGGGACCCGGCGTCCATTGCAGGGTCCGGTTTTGAAGTTCCAGATTCTCTCCGGTGTGAAGTCTGGAGGACATCTTGAAGCCGACCGCCACGCCCGCCCTGGCGGTTGAGCCCTTGATGCCCAGGACGGGGGCGAGGCTCGCGAGGTTGGCGGAAGAGAGCGAGGCAATTCCCCCTCCCTTCTTGAGAAGCGTCTCTAGGATGGCCGGATCGAGGCCCGCGTCGTCGCCGAGGATGAGAAAGGCCGCGCTGTAGGGGCGGAGATCCAGCGGTACCATGCCGGGAAAATCCTTGGCAAGGATGACCCGGTACGGAACCTTCAGCCTACTGACGATATTTTCCGCATAGAAAAGGATGCTCTTCCGCTGCGTCGTCGAGGGATCGGCGAGAATGGCAAGCCGTTGTTGGCCGTAATCTGGGAAGAGGGCCTCGGTCAGAAAGGCCTTCATATTCAAGAGGAGAATTATCTTGCCGCCTTCCACCCGATAGATGTACCGGGAAAGAGCGAAGCCGCCCTTGGAATTCGTGACAATCACGGGGCTCGGCGGATAATCCCTGTCGCTGCGCGAAATGGACAGCCAGGTCCGGAGGTCCCTGTCGACAGGCAGGAAATGGTAGAAAAAGGCCGACAGGCCGGCATCCTGTTTTGCGCCGGCTTCGACCATGGCCGAATCCACGGTCGCGAGCCGCAGCTTGCTCCCGTCCTGGGTCCAGTCCCCCTGGTAGATGAGGCCGAGGCGGGCCAGGGTCGTGTTGAGGCGCAAGGGCTGCACGTATTCGCCGGTCCGCCGTTCCTGGTAGGCGCCGAAATTGTCGAATACCAGGACCTTTTTCCCCTGATCGATCTGCGAATCGAGGAAATCAAGATAGAAATCGACATTGTTCATCGAGGGGCCGCGGAACCAGGTGATGATGGCCCTCGTATACAGGGTCAGGCTGACGGGCGGCAGCCCGCGATCGATGTCCCAATAGCGGACGCTCAGTCCCATCTCCTTGAGCGGAATGGAAAGATAATAATAGACTTCATTTTCTTTTTCGCTCTGGTTGTCCGAGGACTTGTAGAGGGCCAGCACCGTCTTGTCGAAAAGACCTTCCTGCGCCAAGGCCGGCGCAGCCAGGGACGAAAGACCGAGTACTGCCGCGAGAAGGCCGAGAATTCTTGCGTTCATGGGTGTCTCCTGTATTTTTCGGATCAGGGCACGAGGAAGGTGGGGGCCCGGAATTGAATGCCCAGTTCCACGGCGAAGCTCCAGTAGTTCAGATTGATTACCTGGGGAGCCATCTGGTTCTTCGCGCTTCCGGAAATGTCCATATAGATCGTATATAATTCGGTGCTGAATTCGCTTCTGCCCTCGAGGTTGAAAATCTGGCTATCCGCGTGCACCCATCGGGGCGGAATATCCGTGGTGAGTATCTGCTCCCCATAATAGCCCGCCGCGCCGCGCAGCGTCTGGTGGATGGCGAAGCCAGGGGCCACGTCGAAGTCGCCCCTCAGGGCCAGACTTCCCTGGGCGCTCAGGGTCTGGCGGGGAGCGTAATAGTTGGGTGAATTCGAGGGCACATTCAGGCTGTCCTGGTAACTCAGGGGAAGATTAAAGGACAGGACCAGATGCGGTACGTTCGAGAGGGTGAAGGGAAGCGCCAACTCGCCCCCGGCCGTCCAGACGATGGCCCCGTCTTCGACCCTTTGCCCCTGGCCCGAAATTCTCAGCGAACTCTCTCCGAGGTTCGGAAGACTCCCGAGGATCGACAGGAGGGAAAGGTTGCCCTGGAAGGTCTGCGCATACAGGGGCGCGCCTTTTGTGACAGTATCTTCAATTGTATCTACATTGTAGGAAAGGCCTGTCGAAAAGGCCTTTCCGCCGAGGGAAGCGCTCAGACCCCCGAGGGGACGGCCAACGAAGCTCCCGAAAAAGGAATAGGGGTCGATGTTCCCGCTGAATTGGATGGCGCCTGCCAAAGGCGTATAGGCCAAGCCTCCGGCAAAGGGGGTCAAGGTGAAGGCCGATCCGAAGGGGGTCAGGGGGAGGGACAGGGTAAGCCGGTGGGTGAGGCTCGTGTAGCCCGGCGGAACGGGAAATCGTTGGTACGCGGTATCATAGGCCCCGACGATGCCCACCCTCTCGCCGAAATGGGTGCCCCAGTCGATCGTCCCGGTTTGCGAATAGCGGGTCGTGTCGGCGAATACCTGCGTGGAGGTATCGATCTGGTCGGCGTACATCCGCTCGATCTGGTTGTAGAAATGCGCGACATTGTTGTAGAAGGGGTCGTCGTTGTAGACCTTCTTGTACAAGGCCTGCGCTTGGGACCAATTGCCATTATATTGGTAAACCTGGCCCAATTTGAAGAGAGCCTGGCGGTTCCACGGATCGATGGCCATCACCTGGCGGAACTGGTCGATCGCGTCGGAATATCGCTTGTCCGTCTGGTAGAAATCGCCCAATTCATTGTGCAAATTCGAGGTGTTCTGGGCCAGGTCGAAAAAGTTCCTTTCCAGCTGTTTTGAAAGGAGATTATGGATTTCCTGTCCCGCCCTGTCCACGACGGTCTTTTGGGCGAAGGAAGCGTCCCGCATCGATGCAAGGGTCTTGAGCCCTCCCGTCACCGCGACGGCCGGGTCGCCCGTCAGGAATCCGGGTGCCGAAGGCGCCGCTTCCTGGACAGCCCCGAGATACGCGGTCAAATCGGCGTTCAAGGTCGCGAAGGGTTCGGTCGTGTCCGCAGCGCTTTTCGCAAGGCTGCCCGCAGGGGGCATCTGTCCATAGAGGAGCCGCGCCTCGACGAGGCCGTAGGCGACCCCGGCCAGGGGCGCCTGGTCCTTCGCCAGGGCATCGTAGCTCCGGAGGGCGGATTCCGCGTCCCCTTCGAAGAGCGCGATCCGGCCCATGGCGTAACTGGCGAGCACGGTCCCGTTTTGCCTGGCCTTTTCGAGCTCCCTTTCGGTGGCTTCCCGATTCCATTTCCAATGCGTATCCTTGGTGAGATTGAGGAAGACCTTTTCCTGTTTGTCGTCTTCCTGCGAAAGGATGCCTTCGCGGTCCTGGTCGGCTTTGAATCGGTCGGATAGAATTCCCGCCGTGGCCGAAAAGGCGTCGATCTCGTCAAGGATTCCTCCCAATTCGGATTCGGTCTGGCTGATTTTCGCGTTGAGGGCGTTCTCTCCCGCCAGATCGGCCGGCTTGCCCTTCTTGACCAAATCGGCGTCGGCCGCTTTTTTCTGCACGAGATCGGCCTGGGCCTTCCGGATCGCGGCCAGCTGGTCGCCGAGCCGCTTCGCGAGGAGGGCGGTTTGCTGGGGCAGGTCGGCGAGATACCGCGAGTACACCAAGGCCCGATCCAGGATGCCCATGTATTCCACGGCCTTCTTTTCCATGGATCGAAGCTGGAGATACACATAATTGGCCATGATGCTTTCATAGGCCTTGATGCCGCCTTCCTTGTCACCGTTCCAGAAATCGGCCTCGGCTATGATCTTTCGAAGGTCCAGATTGTCGGGCTCGACCGCGAGCTGCCTCTGGTAATCTTGGAGCACCATGGCTTTGAGTTGGATCTTCCTGTCGAAGACCTCCAGGTAGGCGGTCAGTTCGGGGCTCGGGATGAAGCGATTTTCCATTTCGCTCTTCACCGCCTCGGCGTCCTTCGGCAGGTTCATTTTCTGGAGGGTCTCGTACAGGAGGGTGTAGAGCTCAACATCGCCGGGGGCAATGGAAAGGGTATCCCGGTAGATCGGGGCGGCCCGGTCCGGATAGCCGTTGGTCGAGTAGATGGAGGCGAGGGTCTTTCTCTCACCCACATTCTGGCCCGTCAACTCGAGAGCCGAGGCGAAATCCTGGCGGGCTTGGGTCACAGCACCCGACCAGAGTTCGCTCAGACCGCGATTGACGATCAGGGAAAGGTTCTTGGGAAATTTCTTCAAGGCATCCGTGTAGAAGGCGATCGAATCTGCATACTGGCCCGTCCAGGCCGCCACCTTGCCGGCCTCCAGCCAGATGCCGACATCGTCGCCGTAATATTGGAGGAGGTTCTTGTAGAGGGCCAGCGCCCCTACCGTGTCGCCTTTCCACAAGGTGTTCTTCGCCATGAGAAGCATGATGTTCTTTTGCTGCGGATTCAGGAGGTCGGCCCGCCTGAGATATTTCAAGGCATTGTAATAATCCCCGATCATCGAATAAACCATGGAAAGTTCGATCGGAGCCACAGTGTCGTTCGGATTGTCCTTGATCCGCTTCTGGTATTCATCGAGGGAATAAAAGGACCTGTCGATCGAGCGATCGTCCATGTTGTGGGGAAAGACCGCCGGCTTGATGGCGATCGGCAACCTTTGGCCGTTCTCCTTCTTGATCAGGAAGAAATTGTCGAGATAAAAGAAATATTTACCATCATAATTTCGGGGCTTGGGGACCTCGAATCGCAATCGGTGGCTGCCTCGCTGGATCGGGAAGTCGCCCACAAGGTTCCAATAATACCCCGGAGTGTAGTTCTCTACAACATGCACCGAGTCGCGATAGATTTCGAAGGTGCTGGTCTTGTCGAGCACGAGATTGAAGGGAGAGGCGTAGGAGACCTGGGCTTCGTCCTTGTTGGCCGGTGGCGTGCCGCCATACCAGAGTTCATAGGTTCCCGTGGAATCGGCATAGAAGGCGAAATCGGCGAAATAGACGGAATTGCCCGAGAGCGAGGCCGATTGGTTGAGCTGGAGCGTCCTGAAGCCGGAACAATCGTAATTCAGGATCGGCCCACGCGCGAAATTGGTTGAAATCGCATCTTCGCCCTCCACGAAGATCAGGTTGGGATCGCGCTGGGGGACGATCGCCTTGATCCGCGAAGAAGCCGGGGCGCCGGAGGCCCCTGCCGAAGATCGGGCTCCGGGCGGCGAGGCGGCTTGTGGACCTTGCTGGGCGAAAAGGGCCACGCCCAGGAGCGATACGACGCATGCGAAGACGCGGTTCCGCGACAGTGAAACCAATGCAGCCATTGCCCTACTCCTAATTGCGACTGAAAATGAGCCGATCCAGATCGCCCAGGTTCCGATAGAGGGCGATGCCGGTGAACAGGCAGGCACAGATGCTCGCCAGCAAATATCCCGAACCCAGAGGCACTCCGCCCCAATGCGCCGACACCAGGGTGGCGGCCAGATTCACGCCGAAGAAAATCGCGCTGCCGCGGAGGGCGAGCCGATAGGACTCGAGGTAGAACAAGAAGGTGAAGAAGGTCAGGAAGGCCATGTGAAAGAATACAGCCACCACCAGGATCTTGACCAGCAAACCCGACAGCGAGGCGAGGAGGACGATTACGAGAAGGCCGTGAAAGGAAAGCTGACGGCCGATGATCCTTCGGCTTTTATCTTTCAGGTTGTATTTTTCTTCGGCGATCCTCGTGTAGATGCTCGTGCCCAGCTTCATCAAAAGGCGTCTCAGGCCCACGAAAAAGGTTGTCTCGGTGAAAATGGTGAAGAAGACCAGAGCTGGAATGACACTGAGGTTGGCGATATAGGCCGCGTAATCATAGTCCTGGTAGAGATGGAGGAAGGTGCCCTGGATCGGCTTTCCGTAACTGAACCAGAATACGATTTTGTCGATCCAGAGCCCCGCGGAGTAAAGCCAGCCCGAAAGCATGAGCGTCCGGTAGGTGCCCGCGTAGCGCAGGAGTGGGCGCAGCTCATGTCGGGCCCTGCTCGGAAGGTTCCAGGCCATCACAACTGCGAACAGGATCAGCGCGACCGATGCCTGCCCCAGGGCAAAGCCCAAAAGGGCGCCGCCCAGCCCGAGGCTGCTCCCGAGCCAGACGGCCGCGCCGACCGACACGAGCATGCCCGCCAAATAGGCGCCGATGATGGCGAGGAAGTTCTTGAGGACGGTGATGACGAGCATTTCGATCCAGATCAGGTTGATGGCCACGAAAAAGATGACCATGCCGACGCGAAGGAGCCCGGCATGGGCGATGCCGGGATTTCCGAGAGCCAGCGAACTGGGGATGGCAATCAAGAGCGAGAGGACGGTGACAAATCCGGACATCAGGAGGAGGGAGGCCGTAACCCGGTGGTTTTTCCCGAGATACAGAAGGTCGGAAATGTAACGGGTAAATGCATAATGCAATCCGGCGAAGATGCAGATGGAGAACGCGTAACCATAGACCAGCACAGCAATGAAAAGTTCCTGGCCTTCGTTCAGGGCATAGGAAGCGACTCCCGTCAGGATCGAGATGCCGATGATGGAGAGGAGCCAGGGGCCCGCCACGATGACGATGCCCGTGATCGCGACCGTCAGCGCCTTGACGATGCTCCCGCCCCGCAGGGCGCGCTGGAGCTCGAAGCCTATGCCTGCCACGGCGTCCCTTCCGCGATCGAGGCGTAGAGCCGTCCGTAGGTTTCGTACAACGCGACCTTGTCATAGCGTTCACGGACCTTCGCCTGTTTCATGGCGATTATCTTCCCTATCTCCTCGGGGTTGCGATAGACCCAGAGCACCGATTCGCCCAGTTTTTCAGCATCCTTCGGCGCGGCGAGGAAGCGATCGTCGTTGTCCAGCATCTCAGGCACGTCTCCGACCTTGGTGCTCACCACGGGCACGCCGGCGGCCCAGGCCTCGAGAATCACAAGGGGCTGGGCTTCCCTGATGCTCGTGAGCAGCATCACGTCGAGGAAGGAATAGTAATCGAGGACATTCTGCCGCCCGGTGAAATGAAAGACCCCGGCCATCTGAAAACTCTCAACCATCCTCCTGCAATCCTCGTAGTATTCCTCGTCCTCGTCGGTGGGCCCGATGCAATAGAACTCGGCCTCTCCGATCGCCTGGTGGACGATGCGCGCCATCGTGATGAAGGTCTTGATGTCCTTGATGGGCACCACGCGGCCGACGAGACCGACGTGGAAGCCCGGCCTTTTTTCGCGCTTGGCCGAGGAAAATCGGGGTATATCGATACCATTTGGTATCACCAGGGCACGATCGGGGCGGGCGCCCAGTTCCAACTGGATACGGCGGTTGTACTCGAAGAGGGAGGTCGAATAATCCGCCGAATGGTAGGCGAGCCGGCTGAGGAAGTGATACACGGCAATCCAGAGGTCACGCTGGTAGCCCTTGATGTAGCTCGCGCGCCGGAGCTCGATCTCCCTTTCCTTATGGTAGAGCCCA
>JAJXVS010000270.1 GCA_021782015.1 bacterium
AGCAGCTCGGGCTGGGACAAGCAACTCGCCTCGATAAGCGGCGAGCAGCCCGACATCACCGAAACCGATGCCGAGTTCGCCTCCCGCATCGCCAAGGAAAAGTCCGACCTGGAGGGCAAGCGCCAGAGCGAACTCGCTGGCCTCCGTCGGAACATCGAGGCGCAGCGAATATCGCAGACCGCCACCATGCGCAAGCAATACGACGACACTCTCACTATTCTTCAGACCAAGGTCTGGACGGTCACGGGGAGTGGCGCGACCCTGACTATCGGGACCTTTGACCGCAATGCCCGCACCTGGCCTTTTACCGTAGATTCGGCCGATCCTGCTGTGCCGATGGTCCCGGTCGGCCTCGTAGCCAAACTCGGCGAGGCCCCTGATCCCAAGGCGGCCATCCTTGCCCTCGACGCCGCGGTCAAGGCCAATGCCCTTGCGGCGGAGTTCGACTGGGGGATCACGCGCGATGCTGCCAATAAGCGCTACGCGATTGACCTTAGGGCGGTTCGGGTGAGAAACCTTACGACGAACGAGATAGTGGCGCAGTCGAGTCCCAACCTGAGGGTGGCATACTTTGTGGCGGGCAAGCGTACTTCGCCCACGGTACCAATAGGGACCCTGAGCGTCTCGGGGAAGGCGAAGGATGGGGCCGGAGATGTCTATATCAATGGGAATAAGGTCGGAACTCTGCCCTACAACGCGAAGATGGTGGAGCAAGCGATTACTGTCGAAGTCAGGTGGTCCGATGCCTACGCAAGGCGCTTTTTCAGGACTGCGAGGGTGCAGGCTGATACCGCTACGGCTGTCATAGCATCAAAGGCAGTTCTGAAGGTCGGCGATACAGGCCCAGCCGGCGGGTTCATCTTCTACGACAAGGGCGAGGCGAGTGAGGGCTGGCGCTACCTCGAGGCCGCCCCGAGGGACCAGAGCACAGGCATCCAGTGGTACAACGGGAGTTATATCGACATCGAAACTGGTACTGCTGTCGGAAGGGGTAAGGCCAACACCGAGTCCATCATCGCTGCTCAGGGGAGCGGGAACTATGCGGCGGCACTCTGCAAGAACCTTTCTCTCAACGGCTTCTCCGACTGGTTCCTGCCCTCGAAGGACGAACTGGACCTGATGTACAAGAACCTGACGAAGGCAGGTCTGGGTGGTTTCGGCGAGGGCTGGCTCTGGTCGTCCTCCCAGAGCGGCGTCATCTACGGCGCCTGGGACCAGAGATACTCCGACGGCGTTCAGGACGGCGGCAACAAGGTCATCGAATGTTCAGTCCGGGCGGTGCGGGCCTTTTAACCATTCAACTATTTATCTATTTTTCCAGGGGTTCGGGGGCCTGGCCCCCGAACTTTCGGAAGTTATGGGGGGCGAGCTATGGCGCTGTATTACGACCTACCGGTCTTCAAGGACGTGTACAAGCTCACACTCGTCCCCCAAAACCCCGGATAAGGTTTTTGATCCTTTCCGACCTGCTGTGGGGGGACGATGCCGATGGCCTATTTCAATGGCAAGGTATACGAGTCACCACCCAGACCTTGGCCATGCGGGCGATCGCCTCGTCTGAGGCCCGGAGCTCAAGCTTGAGCTTGTACTGGAAGCGGCTCATGCGGCCGGCCAGATGGACGATCAGAAGCCGATAGCGCTTCACACGGGCGTTGCGATCGGCGGGCTCAAAGCACAGGTCCTTGATGGCGGCGGCGATATTGTAGGAGGGGAGGGCCAGGGTGAACCAGGCGGCATTGACCGCAACATGCCGGCTTGGGAGATGTGCCCCGCCAAACCCGTTCTTGACCTCGTCGTGAACGTGTTCAATTGTTCCAACTTTTTCGCGGTGCCAGGGAAGAAGCTTGTCGCCTTTCCAGTCAAGATAGGTGATGACCGCGAAATGCATCCGGTCGCTCCCGTCGGCAAACAATAGCCCCTGCGGTTTCAAGAGCCTGAGTCCGACATAACGCAGCGGCTCTCCCGAATCGGTCTTGCCCTCGCCCCGCTCCGCCGGCAAGTAGTCCACGTCGGCCCACTGGCGGCCAGATTCCGAGGAGCGACCAGCCGAAATACGGAAGCACCACGAGCAAGGCCGCGTCGGTGATGGCGGATAGGACCAGTCCGAAAGAGGTGATGAGGTATGACGGGATGAACGGATGAACGGATGAACGGATGAACGGATGACGCCCGCCGCCCAGAACCGTCGGGCCACGTCATTTCTAGCATTTAATATCTATTATCAATAATTATTATTTTATAAGTTGACAGCCCGCCCAAGCGGGGGCAGGATGCGCCATTTACACGCACACTATCAATTATGAAGTGTGCAACAGGAGGCAAATCGTGGCATCCACAACCGTACCGGCCGCCCCGCGGGCGGCTGTCGCCGATCCGGGCCCGCTTGGACTCGCCGGGTTCGCGATGACGACCTTCGCGCTCAGCATCCATAACGCCAATCTCGGCCCGGCCGCGACGGGGGCGGCCTCTGCCGCCCTGGCCCTCGCGATCGCCTACGGAGGGGTGGTCCAGCTTCTCGCCGGAATGTGGGAATTCATGCGGAACAACACCTTCGGTGCGCTGGCCTTCAGCTCCTATGGCGGATTTTGGATCGCCTACTACGTGTTCGTGCAGTTCGTGGCACCCGGCATCAAGGATCCTGCCGACGTCGGCGCCGCGGTGACCATCTTCCTCCTGGGTTGGACGATTTTCACGGCCTACATGATGATCGCTTCGTTCCGGGTTTCCGTCGGGGTCGCCGTCGTGTTCGTCCTCCTGACCATCACTTTCATAATGCTGACGATCGGGGCGGGGACGGGCTCGGCCGGCTGGACGCAGCTCGGCGGCTGGGTAGGACTCGCCACCGCCGTGGCGGCCTGGTATAGCTCCTTCGCGGGGGTCTTGAGCGCGACCTTCGGGCGCCCGGTTCTTCCAAACAGGTCTCTCGCGCCCAAGGTCGAGGGCTGATACCCTCGCCGCAAAAGGCGAAGCCGGGGGAAGGCATTGCCTTCCCCCGGCTTTTTATCGCCCGGAGTCCATCATTCCTCGAGCGTCGAGATGTCGCCTTCGCTCAGGCCCTGGGCCCGCGCCTTGAGTACGCGACGCATGATCTTCCCCGACCTCGTCTTCGGGAGGGCTTCGACGAAGGCTACCTCCTCGGGCTTGGCAATGGGGCCCATCTCCCTGCCGACATGCTCCTTGAGTGCTTCGGAGAGTTCCGGCGTGCCGCTGACGCCGTTCCGCAAGAGCACATAGGCGTGGATCGACTGGCCCTTTATTTCGTGCGGCAGGCCGATGACGGCCGCCTCCGCCACCGAAGGATGACTCACGAGGGCCGATTCGATCTCGGCAGTCCCAAGGCGATAGCCGGACACCTTGATGACGTCGTCGACGCGACCGATGATCCAGAAGTAGCCGTCTTCGTCGCGCTTGGCTGAATCGCCGGTCAGGTACACGCCCGGATACTTGCTCCAGTACTGGCTCACATAACGATCGGGGTCGTTGAAGATGGTGCGCATCATCGCCGGCCAGGGCCGCTTGAGCACGAGGAAGCCTTCCTCGCCATCCTTCGCCGGCTTGCCTTCTTCGTCGTAGATGTCCGCCTGTTGCCCGAAGAAGGGCCGTGTTCCCGAGCCCGGCTTGAGCGGCATCGTCGGTACGGGCGTGATCATGAACATGCCGGTTTCGGTCTGCCACCAGGTGTCCATGATCGGGCATTTCCCCTTGCCGATGACCCTGTGGTACCAGCGCCAGGCCTCGGGGTTGATAGGCTCGCCGACCGAACCCATCAGCCTGAGCGAGGAGAGATCCCGGCGATTGGGCCAGGATTCGCCCCAGCGCATGAGTCCGCGTATGGCTGTCGGCGCGGTATAGAACACGTTGATGCCGTATTTTTCTATCAATTGCCACCATCGGTCGGGATAGGGGTAGGTGGGCGCTCCTTCGTACATGAAACCCGTCGCCCCAAGGATGAGAGGGCCGTAGACGATGTACGAATGCCCGGTCACCCAGCCGGGATCGGCCGCGCACCACCAGCGATCGTCGTCGCGGAGATCGAACACGTACTTGAGTGTCGTGGCGATGCCGACCTGGTAACCCCCATGCGTGTGCACGATCGCCTTGGGCTTGCCGGTGGTGCCCGAGGTGTAGAGCATGTACAGCGGATCCTCGGCGTCGAGTATTTCCGTCGGGCATTTTGGATCGGCGATCGGCAATGCCATGAGATCGTGCCACCACATGTCGCGGCCCGTCTCCATCGGGACTTCGTGGCCGGTGCGGCGGACGACGACGACGTGCTCCACCACGGCGCTCCGCTTCACCGCCTCGTCGGCGATCCTCTTGAGCTCGACGATCTTGTTGTTCAGGAAGGCCCCGTCGCAGGTCACGAGCACACGCGATTGCGAATCCTCGAGGCGGCCATGGAGGGCTTCGGTGGAGAATCCCCCGTAGACAACCGAATGGACAGCGCCGATCTTGGCGACCGCGAGCATGGCGATCGGCAACTCGGGAACCCTCCCCATGTAGATGGTGACCCGATCCCCCTTGCGCACTCCGAGCGCCTTGAGGACGCTGGCGAACTTGCTGACCTCGCGATTGAGCGCGTGGTAGGAGTAGGTTCGCGTCTCGCCCTTTTCGCTCTCCCAGATGAGGGCGAGCTTGTTCCGCCGCGAGCTCTTGAGATGCCGATCGATGGCATTATAAACGATGTTGGTCTTGGCCCCGACGAACCATTTGAAAAAGGGCTTGTTCGAATCGTCGAGAACCTTCGTCCAGGGCGCCTGCCAGTCGATGAATTCCCTGGCCCGATCTTCCCAAAAGCCGACATAATCCCCGTCGGCGCTCGCCGCGAGTGCCTTCCAGTCCTTGATGTGCGCCTGTGCCCGCACCTCCTCCGAAGGCTCGTACCAGTCTCCGTTGGTGCCGTTTGAGACTTCTCCCATCAGCCGCTCCTTTCGCGAAGGATGTACCGGACCGGGATTGGCTCGCTACGCTCGAGAACTAGAAGGGCCTCCCGCGTGCGGAATTTCGTTGAACAATAGCACGATGAGCCGATATGTCAAGCCTAACTAGTATAATTATAATAGTATCCTTTTATAGAATGATTATTACCCATTGGATCATGGAAGCCACATCATCGC
>JAJXVS010000271.1 GCA_021782015.1 bacterium
CGGGAACCCGATGGTGACGGCCGATGTCACCTACCCCCCGGCCATGATCTATCCAGCGATCAATCTCGCTGTCCTCGGCGTGCGGGGCCAGAACCTTCCCGGCTTCACCCCCATGAAGAAGCTTCCCTCGACCATCATCATCGCGGCCGAGCTCATCACGAAGGATAATGCCAAGTTGTATTACGATCCCAAGTCACCCTTCTGATCGCCAAGGGGGCGATCCCGCTATGCGGGATCATCCGATGAAATAAGCGCCGCCCTTCCGCCCGGAAGGGCGGTTTTCTCGGCACGTTGCGCAAAGCGGTTTTCGTTGCATAGTGGTCGCGGTCGGTGTAGCATTGGACCGGAGGTCCATCATCGCCAAGGCAAGCAGGGCCGATGTCGCCCGTCTCGCTGGCGTCGCGGAATCCACGGTTTCCCGCGCCCTCAACGACTCAACGCTGATCAGCGAGCCGATAAAGGAAAAAGTCCGGGTCGCGGCCCGCGAGCTTGGCTACGTGCCATCAATGCAGGCGGCCAATTTCGCCCGCAGCCGCACGAACATGATCGGTCTCGTCGTCCAGACCTACGCCTCCTTCCCTCCCTTCTCGAGGCCGTATTTCCCGGCCCTCCTCGACGGGGTCGTCATCGGGGCGGCGGAACGCGGCTATTCCGTTACCATTGTGCCCTCGCGCGCGGGCACCGACATGGCCGACGTCTTTTCGCTCATCCGGTCGCACGCCGTGGACGGACTCGTGTTCGCCGTCACGCCCTCCGATTACGAACCCTTCCTCGAGCTCATCGAGGCGGGCATGCCTTTCGTTCTTATTAACAATTATCACGAAGGTCTCTCGTCCGTCGATTCGCGACCCACGCCCGGCATGCGCGAGGCCTTTTCCCACGCGTGGAACCTCGGGCATCGGAAGGTGGGGTATATCACCGGCGACAGGAGCTTCCGGAACGCCCTCGACCGCATTTCAGCCTTTGATCGCCTCGCCACCGAATTCGGGATGGAGACCGTCGTCGTCGAAGGCGATTTTTCCCGGACCTCGGGGTGGCGCGGAGCGGCCCGCATTCTCGAAGGCGCCGATCCTCCGAGTCTCGTGATGACGAGTTCCGACAGGGCAGCCCTCGGCGTGCTCTCCTATTGCGTCGACAAGTCGATTTCGGTTCCGGGAGATCTGTCCCTGGTTGGCTACGACAATCTCTATCCGGCACAGGATCTGACGCCGCCCCTCTCGACCGTGGACAATCCCATTTCGGAATCGGGTCGCGTGGGTGCGGGCCTCCTCATCGATTTCCTCGAAGGCATCGGTTCCTGGCCCCGGCAAATCTGGCTCGATACCTCCTTCGTGGTCCGGCAGTCCACGGGGCCCGCGAGGACGGGGGGCCCGTGAGAGCCCCCCTCAGGATCTGCCTCGTCGGAACCGGGGCGATGGCCGAGTATCACGGGCGACGTTTTTCAGCCCTCGAAGGCGTAAAGGTAGTGGCCACGGTCGATCGGGACCGCGTGCGAGCCGCGGCCTTCGCCGAGAAGGCGGGGATTCCTGCTATTTACGATGATGTCGGGCAACTTGCCGCCTCGGGGGCCGCGGATGCCGTCGCCATCTCTTCGCGGGACGCGGGGCATGCCGAGGCCGCGATCGAGGCCCTTTCGAAGGGCTTGGCGGTTTTTTGCGAAAAGCCGATGGCTCGCAATGTCCCCGAGGCCGAGGCGATGGTGAGGGCCGCTTCCGCCTCGGCTCTTCCGGCCATGGTCAACTTCTCAAAGCGCAATGGCGGCCTCCTCGCCCTTTCGCGCGACCTGATCCGCTCCGGCGAAATCGGCGAGGTCGAATCGGCCGAGTTTTTCTATCTGCAAGACTGGCTGCATAGCGGGTGCTGGGGCGACTGGAGGACCACGCCGCGTTGGCAATGGCGGCTGGACGAATCCCAGTCTTCGCACGGAGTCCTTGGTGATCTGGCCAGCCATTGCGTCGACGCGATGCTGTTCATTTTCGGAAGCGCGATTCCCAGGGCCTGCGTCGCCCGCCGCTTCGAGGCGCCATTGTCGGCGGCCTGGCGGCCCGAGGTCGGGGCGGAGCTGTCGGCTGAGGCGGAGCTGTCGCCCGGCGCGGTGGCTTTTGCAGGGGCGGAGCTGTCGGCCCGGGCCCTTCTCGACTGCGGCGAATGCGACGCGGCGCTGTCGGTTTCCTTCGGGGCTCGGTCCCATATCGACGCCTTCGGCTTCCGCATTCGGGGAAGCCTCGGCGACATCATTGTCGATACCGACCTTTCCCGCGACGAACTCATCGTGCTGACGGATGAAGGCGCGGAGCCGCGGAGGATGCGGGGGCGAGAACTTCCTTCTACCTATGAATGCTTTGCGCAAATGGCCGGCGGCGGCGATTATGTCAACTACGATGACCCGAGCGATTTCGCCAATGGCCTCAGGGTGGTCCGGACGATCGAGGAGCTCGCCGATCTGGCGGCGCATGCCTCGGCATTGAAGGTCAAGGCGGGGGCGCGTCGATGAACGAGGCGCTGGATTTGTGATGACCGGTGCCAGGCAGGTTAGGATCGGCGCGGTCCTCGATGAGCATCTTCTCGCGCCCGCGCTCGCGGGCACTTCACCGATTAGCTTGCCCGCCGTCGAATCTCTGTCCCTCGCCTTTTGGAAGACCGTAGGCGACGCCGACTTCCTTTCGATGGCCGACGCCCTGCATGGGCGCTTCGGCCTTTCGCCCACATGCCTGTCGGTTTTCGGCAATCCCCTCGCCTCCGATGGCGAGGCCGGGCTGCTCGTCGAGGATATCGCATCGCTGATCGACGTCGCCCCGCGTCTGGGCTGTCGCCTTGTCTCGACCTTCGCCGGTCGGGTCCCCGGCGCCTCTGTGCCCGATTCCCTTCCGCGATTTCGTGAGGTCTTCGGGCCCCTCTGCGATCGGGCCGCCTCCCGGGGGGTCTCGATTGCCTTCGAGAACTGCCGCTTCGGCGACACGTGGAAGACGGGCAGGTGGAACATCGCGATGAATCCCGACGCATGGGAGCTGATCTTCGACGCCCTGCCGGGCGCTCCCATCGGCTTGGAATGGGAACCTGCCCACCAAATCCTCGCCCTCGCCGATCCACTCGTCCAGTTGCGCGCATGGCTGCCGCGGATTCTTCATATTCACGGAAAGGACGCCCACGTGAATCGCGACGCAATCGCGTTGCGCGGAATAGTGGGAATTGGGAAGATCGGCGAGGAGCGCCTTCCCTGCGACGGCGATGCCGATTGGGCCGACCTCTTCGCCGCCCTCGGAGCGGCCGGCTGGAGCGGCGCGGTGGACGTCGAAATCGGGGCGACCCCGGGCTGGACGGGGAATAGGGCTTTGGAGGGGATGCGGCGTGCCCTTGCCGGCCTTGTGGCGGCCCGCTCTGCCGGCTCTTCGCACCCAGCGCCGCTTGATGCTGGCCGTCCCTAAGGCGCATCCGGCCAGCCTTGCGAAGAACCGCTGCCTGGAAGTTCCGCGGCCGCGAAATCCGCCCTCTGAACATACCGGGCGCGATACTCCGACGGTGCCATGCCCTCGACCGACCGGAAGCTTCGGGAAAAATTGAAGGCGTTGGAATAGCGAAGCCTTTCGGCGATTTCGCCTATCCTCAAGTTGGTGCTCGAGAGCATCGCTCGCGCCGCCTCGATGCGGAGGCGAGCGAAGTACTTCATCGGCGGCATGCCCATGCGCGCGGAAAAGACTCGAACGAGGTGTTCGCGGGAAAGCGAAAGCCGCGAGGCGAGGGTGCCGAGATCGAGTTCTCGGTCGATCGATCCCTGCATGATGGCGAGGGCCTTTTCGACATTGGCGTTGTCGATGGCGTCGCCTGAGCGCCCTGAGCCCGCGGCGAGCTCGCAGAGGAAGGCCTGGAGCAGGTGCTCGGCCGATTGTTCGAGCAGTCTCTGGCCCGAAAAATGCCGCTCGAGGATGTCGGCGAAAAAAAAGCGTCGCGAGCCTCCGATGCTGCGAGGACCAAGGGAATGGCCTATGGCGGCGAGAAGGTCGAGGAGTCCGGCATCGCTCTCCGGATCGAAAAGAAGGGCATAATAGGTAAGGGGCTGCCGGGCCTCGAGGGCGACGATCTGGTGGGTTGTCCCCGGCGGCGTGAGATGGAGGCCGCCCGGAGATATGGCCCATGTCCTGCCGCCCTCGCGGAAGCTCCCCGAGCCGGAGATGAACCAATGAAGCTCGAAGAGGCCCTCTTCGTGGGCATGACGCCGTCCATGCCAGGCGATCTGCCGCGCGTCCCTGAGATGCCAGACAAAGACCACATCGTCGATCCGCATGGGCCTTTATATCAATTTTTGATAGGTAACGTCAAAGGCGGGTCTTCACGGAAGCGCCCCGCGGGTGTAGTACTTCAAGCCATGGAGCCCTAACTAAGGAGTCCGGTGGAATTGGTTCACCTGATCGACTTTGTTCATGGACTCCTTAGCAAGGCGCCACGAGGAGGTTCCCATGGACCAGCTTTTTCCCGAAATACCCGCCATCAAGTACGAAGGGCCGAAATCGGACAATCCGCTCGCCTTCAAACGCTATGACCCCGACAAGCTTGTGGGCGGCAAGAAGATGAAGGACCATCTCCGCTTCTCGATGGCCTATTGGCATTCGATCACGAACGGCGGCGCCGACCCCTTCGGCCAGCCGACCATGCGCAAGCCCTGGGACAACATCGCCGACCCGATGGAACTCGCCCGCGCGCGGATGCGCGGCGCCTTCGAGCTCACCGAGAAGCTGTCCATCCCCTTCTTCTGCTTCCACGACCGGGACATCGCTCCCGAGGGCGCGACCCTGCGCGAGTCGGGCCGCAATCTCGATGTCATCGTGTCCCTCGTCAAGGACCTCTACAAGACGAGTCCGACGCGCCTGCTCTGGGGCACGGCCAATCTCTTTTCGCATCCGCGCTACATGCACGGAGCCGCCACGAGTCCCGATCCCCGGGTCTTCGCCCATGCCGCCGCCCAGGTAAAAAAGGCCATCGAGGTCACCAAGGAACTCGGCGGCCAGAATTATGTCTTCTGGGGCGGCCGAGAGGGCTACGAAACCCTTCTCAATACCGACATGAAGCTCGAGCTCGAAAACCTCGCGCGCTTCCTCCGCATGGCCG
>JAJXVS010000272.1 GCA_021782015.1 bacterium
TCCTCCATGGGTATTTTGAGCATTTTTCTTCTCGTGATATTTGTGATCGTTTCTCTTCTTCTGATTTTCATGGTGATCATCCAGAATGAGGGCTCCGAAGGTCTCGGAGGCATCTTTGCCGGTTCGAGCAATACGGCCTTCGGCTCCCGGTCCAGCAATGTGATGCAGCGCTTCACCTATGTCTTGGGTGCTCTGTTCTTCGTCTGCGCATTCTCGTTGGCCCTTCTCAACAAAGGCTCGACGGGCAATGTCGAGGCCGCCGCCCTCAAGAACGCGCCCGCGCAGTCGACCTCATCCGAATGGTGGAAAAACAAAGGCCAGCAGTCGACTCCGGCCACGCCCCTCGTTCCGGCGATTCCCGCGCCTGGCACGGCTCCCGCCGGGGCTTCCACGGCGACTCCTCCCCCTCCCGCTGGACAAAGCGGTTCGGGCACGGGGAATTGAAGGGCTCGGTCAATATGCGATGGAGCCGGTCATGCCGGCTCCGTTTTTTTTCGGTCACTCCCTCCGCCACGACGCGATCGAAAATGAGGGCCACGGTGTTTTGGGTCTCGACAGTTCTCGAATCTTAGTGAATTCTATTTTGCCTCGATTAGAACAAACCATTATCCGGGGGCTTACATGCTAGCAAAGGATCAAGACCTCCTCGACAAGCTATTTACCGTCGAGAGCAAGGCCGAATCGCTCGTCGCGGAAGCGAGGAGCGAGGCCGATCGCAAGATCGCCGCCGCGAAGGAAAAGGCCGAAGCCGACGTCGCGGCCGCCCACGAATCGGCGGTCAAGCAAGCGAACGAAAAAAAAGCCGCCGCGGCCGCCGCGTCGCTTTCCGAATACGAATCGGCCGTCCGCGGTTTCCGGTCCTCGCTCGATTCCACGCGGGTGGACGAGGCCGCTTTCAGGACGGCCTGCGAGGCCGCCCTCGCGAAGAAGTAAGATGGCAGCGAGCTTCAGGCCGGAATACACCTACGCCAGGGTCCTCGGTTCGGTCGCGAGGTTCAGGCTCGGTTCGCGCGCTTCCCAGCTCGTCAAGCTTGGGCGCGTGGCCGAGGTCTGGAAGGCCCTCTTCGACGAAGCGGCGCCCCAATTGCCCGAGCGCCTACTCGTCACCGCCGCCGAAAAGCGCCTCGGCGAGGAGGCCCTCCGCGATTTCATGTCGCTGGCGGGGCAGCTTTCCCGACACGAGGATTTCTTCAAGGCCCTTCTCCGCAGGGTTGAATACAATTATGTCAAACGCCTCGTCGTCGCCCTCGAGGCGGGCGAGGCCGCGGCTCCGGAAGGCGTCACGCCCCCCATCAAGCCTTCCATGCTGGTGCAGGCCTGGCCCGAGCGGGGCCGCATGTTCGCTGGGCGTCGCTTCGGCTGGCTCGCGGAAGGCGAGCGCCACGATCCCGTGCTCGAAAAGAACAAGCTTGATCGTCAGTATTATGTCGAACTTGGAAGGGCGGCTTCGCGCCTTCCCGCCGAGCTCAAGGGAGGGCTCCTCCGCGTGCTCCGGCGCGAGATCGAGCTCGAGAACCTCGTCTGGGCCCTTCGGCTCCGCCGCTATTACGGCATGAAACCCGAGGAAATCCGCCCCTTCCTAGCGGAGCTCCGCGGCGCCGACGCGGTGTCGGTCGCCATGGACGCCCTGTCGCGCCGTCCCGACGTCAAGGCCGAGTGGGCGGGCTTCGAATTCGAAGCGCTGATCAACGAGTCGGTGCGCGAAGGCGAGGAGTGGCATCTGGACGTCCGCCACGTCGAGGTGGAAGCCCGCAAGTCGATCTTCGCCAATCTCAAGCGGGCCATGCACGCGGAGATGGACGGCTTCACTCCCCTCTACGCATGGTACCGGCTCAAGGAATACGAGACGGCCGCAATCTATGGGGTGCTCGAAGGCATTCATCTGGAGGCCCCGGTCGACGAGATCGCCGCCTTCGCGACCCAGTACACGGGGGCCAGCGCATGAGCATTCTCGCGATGAAAAAGGTCGAGATCGTCGCGATGCGGCGCGACATCGACACCATCCTCGAAGCCCTCGGCGCCGAGAGCTGCTTCCAGATAGCGACACCGGTCCAGCATGGCCAGGCCGAAGACCTGGGCGGCGGGGATGTGGGGCGCAAGGCCGAGGCGGCCAAGATTTCGCCCCTGGCAGCCGCCCTCGACAGGGTCAAGGCAGCTCGCCGTATCCTCGGTTTCGAGGTTCCTGAATTCCTGCCCGCCGGCATCAGGATGCCCACTTCCGATGACGAGGCACGGCTCGATCGGTTCTGGACCAAGGTGGCGGCCTTCGACGCCGAATCCCGGGCGAATGTCGACAAGATCACGAGGGCCCGCGAGGCGCTCGAAGAGGCTCGGGCTTTCGGTGGCCTTTCCCTTCCCTGGACCTCTCTCGACCAGCTCTCCTTCATCTCCGTGCGCATCGGCCATATTGAGGCGCCGGCCCTGGCCGAGCTCAAACCTCGTCTCGGCGCCAAGACCCTCCTGATGCCCGCCGACGAAAAGAACCTCGTCGTGGCGGTGACGACAAAGAGCGGCCGTTTCGGCCTCGACGGGGAGCTGGCCAAGGCCGGCTTCGTGGCCAAGGCCTTCCAGGCTGATTTCAAGGGCATTCCCGCGGAACTGCCGGCAGCCCTCGAAAAGGAGCTTTCCCTCCTTGAGGCCAGGTCGGTGGAGATCGAACGCAGGCGCCAGGAGCTCAAGGCTGAACTCGAGGCCGAATGGCAGGAGCTTGCGGCTTCCTTTGCCGTGGCCGAGGCCATCGAGGACGCGAAAGAAGGCCTCGAAGGCTCCAAGCAGGCGCTCCGTCTTGTCGGCTGGATGCCCAAGGATCGCATAAAGGCGGTGTCGGAGCGCATCGGCACACTTTCGGAGGGGAGGGTCGCCTTCAGGACCTTCTCTCCCCGCGAGGTGGAAAGCGTCCGCAAGGGCGAGGAAGAAGTCCCCGTCCTCACGACCAAGCCCTTCTACTTCAAGAACTTCGAACGGATGGTCAACTCCTACGGCGTCCCCTCCTACGGAAGCATCGACCCGACGCCCTTTGTCGCCGTCTTCTTCACGATCTTTTTCGCCATCATGTTCGGCGACCTGGGACAGGGCTTCCTCGTTTTCGCCGCGGGCATCGCCCTCCAGCGCGAGCTCATCCCCTCGCTCAAGAAGTGGAAGATCTTCGCCCCCATCGTCATCGCCGCCGGGGCGGGCTCGATGGTGATGGGTCTCCTCACCGGGTCGCTCTTTTCGAACGAGAAGGTGCTCGAGCCCCTGGAGAACATCCTGACGGCCTTCTTCCTCGGACATGCCGAACCCCGCTTCCTTGACATCCTGCCGGGCGCGAAAACCATCGGCACAATTATGATTTTCTTCGGCGTCACGCTGGTAATCGGCGTCGTCGTCAATTCCCTCGGCCTCATCTTCTACATGGTCAACAAGATCAGGTCGGGCAGGGTGGGCGAGGCGATTTTCGCGAAGACAGGCCTCTGCGGCGCCTTCTTTCTCTGGTGGGCCATCGGCATGGGCGTGCGCGTTCTCCTCGGCGGCAAGCTCGGCTGGTGGGACGGCATCGGTCTCGGCCTGCCCATCATCCTCCTCATCTTCGAGGAGCAGCTCGCCGGAATCGTGGACGGACACAAACACCACAACGACGACGGAGCCTTCGCCAACATCATAAAGGCTGTGGTGATCGTCATCGAAACCTTCTCCTACTACTCTTCGGTGACGCTCTCCTTCCTTCGTATCGGCGCCTTCGCCCTTTCCCACGTCGTGCTCTCCTTCGTCACCTTCAAGATGATCGACATGGTCGGCAACACGGGCCTCGGGACGCTGTGGGGCGTCCTCATCTTCATCATCTTCAACGTCATCATCCTCGTTCTCGAGGGTATGGTCGTGGCCATCCAGGTCGTGCGTCTTCAGTACTATGAGTTCCTTTCCAAATTCGTTACCGAAACGGGGAAGCTCTTCGCTCCCTTCAGATTCAACCTGTCCAAGGAGTAAGTCGTGACAAAGCGCATCGCTCTCTCAACCCTTCTCGTCGTAGGAACCGTCATCGCGGCCACGGCCCAGACGGCCGGAGCCTCCCCGGCCCTCACTCTCCAGAGTCTCAAGTACATCGGCGCCGGGTTCGCGGTCGGCCTCGCCTGCATCGGCGGCGGCATCGCGGTCGGCGGCGTCGGCGCGGCCGCGATGGGCGCCATCGCCGAGGATGCCAGCCTTTCCGGAAAGGCCCTTCCCTACCTCGGCCTGGCCGAGGGAATCTGCCTTTGGGGATTCCTCGTCGCCATCCTCTGCCTGACGATGTAACGTGGCCGGGATTTTCGTCATCGCCGAAGAGGAAATCGTCCTCGCCTTCCGCATGGCGGGCGTGGACGGCCGTTCCGCTTCGGGCCGCGAAGAAGCGCTCGAGGCCTTCAAAAAGGCCACGGGCGAACTCATGGGCGGCCAGGCGGTCAAGGTGCTCGTGCTCACCGAAGAGGTTTCGGACATGCTCGACGAGGAGGTCAAGGCCTGGCAGCTGTCGGGCGCCTATCCCCTCATCGTGGAGATTCCGGGCCAGGGTGAGCGGTCGGGCAAAAGGAAGAGCATCGTCGACGCCGTCCGCGAGGCTGTCGGCGTGATGATCTGATGGTTGTTGTTTCATCGGACGGGTTTCGGGCCCGCCAAGGCATAGATCGGGTTTCGATGGCGATGCGCGCTACCGGCCCGGACGAAGTCGCTGCGCCGAAACGCCACGACGATTTCGGCGAAGTCCCTCCACGGGGCGCGCATGACCAGGAGCAGGCATGGAAGAGATAGGAACTACCGAGGCGATACAGAAGGAAATCCTTGAAGAGGCCCGCAAGGCCGCCGACAAGGTTCTTCGCGACGCCGACGAGGAAGTGGCCTTCGCCGCGACTCAGGCGGTGGAGAGGGCCAAGAACGCGAAAGATACCGTGACCCGGGCTTCCGAAGTCTGGATCGCCCGCAATCACGCGGAGATGCTCGCGCGCATTCCGCTCGAAAAGATCCGCTATCGGACGGCCCTCGTCGATGGGCGCGTCCGAAAGGCCCTCGGCGAATGGTTCGGGGGGATGGGCGAGGATCGCATCGCGACCTTGCTCGAAGAGCACA
>JAJXVS010000019.1 GCA_021782015.1 bacterium
CTGCGGAGCGGCAGCTGCATCGGCATCGGCGGCGGCGGCATCGGCGTCGGTGGCTCCCTGTGTGCCTGCGTCGCCTGCCTCCTGTGTGCCTGCGTCGCCAACGGGAAGGGGTGGGGGCCGAGGGTCGGCGTCAGGCACCGCGCCCTGCCAGGGCAGCCTCCTTGATTCGGCCCTCCGCCAGATGTTTTGCATAGAAGGCCATGAGCCGGGCCCAGGCGTCGCGGCTCGCATTCACGTCGTAGGCGACCCCTGTCTCGTTGAAAAAGCCATGATTGGAACCTTCATAAATATGATATTCATAGGACTTCCCGGCGTCGCGCATGGCCGAGGCGAAGGCTGGAATCCCCGCGTTGACCCGCTGGTCCATGGAGCCGTAAAAACCAATGAGGGGGCTTGAAATCGCCGCCACCTTCTCGTCGGGCGGGCAGCTGCCATAGAAGATGGCCGTGGCGTCGAGTTCGGGCTCCTCGCAGGCGAGGAGGGCCGACAGGCCGCCCCCCATGCAAAAACCCACGCATCCCAGGCTCTGGCCCTTCGTCTCGGCCCTCTCGCGGCGAAGATGGGCAACCGCCTTGCGCAGGGGTGCCACGAGGGCAGGAAGGCGGCCGGGAGTGGACCACATCGCGGCGAAGGTCTCCGAGATGCGGGCCCGGGTAATTGGCTCGAGCCTGGCGAGGGCCTCTTCTCGGGCAGCCGGATCGAAGCGTTTTTCGGGCGGCAGCGAGGCTCCGAAGGCGATTGTCTCGTCGACGCGACCCGGCTCGAGGGCGGCGGGCCGCTTGCCGTCAACGGCGAAGAGATCGGGCGCGAGGGCCGCATAGCCGGAGGCGGCGATCCGATCGACAACTCCTTCGATCTGCGCGTTGACGCCCCAGATCTCCTGAATGACGATCACCGCGGGGAGGGGTTTGGCGGCTTTTTCGGGAAAGGCGAAATAGCCGCTCTGATCGCCGTAATTGATCCATTCTCCATGTACGGGCACGGGGACCTCCAGAAAAACGTATCTCGACCGCGAGGCGGTCGTTGTGTCAGGCAGGCTGTCGATCAGGCCGGCCGGCCCTTCGGCCGTCGGTCAGGCCGGCCGTCTATTCGGCAGTCAGTCAGGCGGTCTGTCAGGCCGACCGTCTATTAGGCGGTCGAACCTGCGGTCCGGGGTCGAAGGTTCGAAGAGTCCGGCGCTCGATGCCAACGTGGCGCCTCTCTCAAACCTATCGTTGAATCCTTCCCGCCAGTGTCGCCTGCATTCTGCCGGCATCGCGGCCGAAGAAGAGATAATAGCCGAAATACGAGACAAGGGCGAGGATGCAGCCTCCGACGCTGAGCCAGAGGATCGAGTCGGCTATGCCGAAACGGGCGACGAAAAAGGCGTAGAGGAGGCTCGCGAAAATGGAACCCAACGAATCGGCGACGCGTCCGATGGCGAAGCCCACCGTTCGGACCTCCGGCAGGAGTACGGCCGAGACGATGACCCGCGTGATGCTGTACATGAACTCGATGCAGAAGGCCAGGAAGAAGGCAATTAGCATAAAGAGCGGCACCGAGTTCGAATCGAGCCAGAACACAAGCCAGGAGAGGATCGAGAGGGCCACGAGGACGACATGGCCGAGGGCGAGCCGCGCTCGCTCGCCGAATCGCCTTCCCACCCTGTCGCCGACGAAACCCCCGCTCATGCTTCCGATGATGAAGCCCATGAGGCCGAGGAGGGTGATGAGTATGGCCTGCCCCTCGCTAATGCCCCTGACCTTCACGAAGAAGGTCACGGTGAAATTGACGAGCATGATTTTCGGGAAGCCCAAAAAGACGAGGTTGAGTGCGTCGACAAGAATCGTGGGGATGCGGAACTGCGACAGGGCGGTGCGGATGTCGAAGGAGGCGCTTGCGCCGAGAGTCTCCTCGTCGAGGGAGGAGAGGGTCTCCTCGGTGCGGCCCCGCGGGGGATCGACCATGAAGAAGCGGATCGTCGCGCTCGCGACGAGTCCGAGGGCCCCGAAGGCCCAATAGGCGATCCGCCAGCCGAGTCTCGGCATGGTGTCGGCCATCACGCTCATCGAGGCGAGGCCGAGAATCAGGCCCGAATAGGCGAAGCCCCGCATCAGGCCGAAGGCCTTTCCACGCTCCCCCAGACGATAGTAGTCGGACAGCACCGAGTTGACCTGGCCCTCCATTGCCGCGGTACCCAGATTGATCATCATTGTGAGGACAAAAAAAGAAGCGGCGCCGGGGGCGAATCCCGTCGCGATGGCGGCGAGTCCGCCGAGGAGGGTGGAGCCCGCGAGGACGTCGCGCCGGCCGAAGCGGTCGGCTACAAAACCCCAGAATACGACGCTCGTGATCTCCACGCCGCGCTTGATGGCCGTGAGCCAACCCAGGGCGCTGTCGCCGAGCCTGAGTACAGTTTGGATGGCCGGATACATGCTGTTAAGTATCTGCGGGTTCGCGAAATCGATGCACTGGGCGAAGGACAGAATGCCGATAGCACGCTTTCCAGGCTTCCCTATATTTCCTGGCTTCCCGGGCGCTGGCGGCCCCTTGTCCTGTTTGGTTGTCATTTGTTGCCTCCATCGCTGCCCGACCCGAGCCCCGCATCGGGGCGGGCTTCCGCGCCATACATCGACCGAGCCATCTTGAATACCTCGTGCCGCACGGCGCCGCGGAGAGGCACGCGCGCGATCATGCCATAGGTGGCAGCGTCGCCCTGCCGCTTGAGGTCGGGGTTGGCCCGCACGGCCACGACAGCCTCGGCCAGATCGGCAAGGTAGTGGTCGACCACGATGGCGTGGCGCGGCGTCACCATCGCATGGAGTCCTTCTGGGCGCTGGAGGCGATCGATGTGCCAGCCCTTAGCCTCCATGCGGTCGCCGACGGCGTAGATGTCGACCTTCGGATCGCGGCTGCGGTAGGAGAAGACGCTCCCCATCGGCTCTCCGATGATTTCAAGCCCGGCGATGGCCCCGATTCCCTCGCGAAGCCGCCGTGCGGTTTCCATCGTCGTCTTCGCCATTTCGAGGTAGCCCTCCATGCCCATGCCCATGAGGGCGGCCCAGGCGGCGGCGATGGCGCCTCCCGGCCTCGTTCCGAGGAGGCCCGTCGAGAGGAAGACGCCGCCAGGCCAGCTCTCGCTCACGAAGAATTGCTTTTCGAAAAAGTCCATGTCGCGATACAGGAGCACCGAGGCGCCCTTCGCGGCAAAGGCATACTTATGAAGATCGGCCGAAATCGACGAGACCCCGGGGATGCGGAAATCGAAGGTCGGGACGGAGTAGCCTGCCCTTTCGGCGAAGGGGAGGAAGAAGCCGCCCAGGCACGCGTCGACATGGAGCGGAATCTTTCGCCTGGCTGCCAGTTCCCCGAGCTCCGCTATCGGGTCCACCATGCCGTGAGGGTAGTCGGGGGCCGAGGCGACGATGAGAATGGTATTTTTAGTTATTTTCTTTTCGACCGCGGCCGCGTCCATGCGGAAATCCGGGCCGACGGGCGCTCGTACGATCTTTACGTCGAAATAGTCGGCGCCCTTTTCCCAGGCGACGTGGGCGGTGTCCGCGAGGATCATCTCGGGCTTTCTGAGGAGAGGACGCCTTGCGCGGGCGTAATCGCGCCAGGTCTTGACCGCAAGCAGGCAACTCTCCGTGCCGCCAGAGGTCATGGTGCCCACTGCGTCGCCGCCGCCGAGGAGATCGGCTGCCATGCGCACGATCTCGTGCTCCAGCGAGCGGAGGCTCTTGAAGGCCAAGGGATTGAGGGCGTTCTCGGAAAAATAGAGATTGTAGGCCTCGCGGACCAGGGCCGTGTGCTCTTCGCCCAAATAGTAGACGAGGCTCCAGGTTCTGGGCGACATGAAATCCGCGTCGCCGGCCTTTCGCTCGCCGAGGGCCCTGAGAATGTGCTCCTTCGACAGGCCCTTCGCCGGAATGACAAATCGCTCGCCCATGATTCCTCCTCGGAAGCACTCGCTATAAACCCCGCAGGGAAGGCCGTCAAGACCGGAGTCGGTCGCAGCCTATCGGGGCTTCGACAGGGGGAAGGCGAGTTCGCCGCGCGTTCCTCCTCCGTCGCCAGTTATCGCGATGCCGCCGCCAATCTGCTCGGCGAGCCCCCTCATGATTCCCATGCCGAGCCCGCCGCCTTTGGTCGAGTCGAAATCGGGAGGAATCCCGACCCCGTCATCGGCCACAGTGAGCATCCCCCCGCTCTGCGATACCTTGAGGGTCACCCGCACCCTTCCCTGCCGGCCTTCAGGGAATGCGTATTTGAGGGTATTGGTAAGGAATTCCGTCAGGATGAGCCCAATTGGCGAGGCCAGCGAGATCGGGATCGAGACAGGGTCGAGGTCCGTGACGAGGGCGAGGCCCGGCCTGCCTGCGAGCATGCCCGCTGCTATCTTCGCACAGTATTCGTCGAGCCGGAGCTCGGTGAAGGATTCGGAGTCGTTGAGCAGCGAATAGAGATTGGCCACAGCCCTCACGCGGTCATCGAGCTCACCCAAAACCTTCGAGGCCTCGGGCGAATCTCCTTCGGAGGCGGAGATGTTGATCAGGCTAGCGATCATGTTGAAGGTATTCTTGTCGCGATGTTTGAGTTCCCGGAGCAAGACCATCCTCTCCTCCGAAAGACGCGCGAGTTCCGCGTTGGTCCGGGCGAGCTCCCGCTGCGAATTGACCAATTCGTTGTTCAATTCGCTCATCGCGACGACCAGGGCGTCGGCCTCGACCTGGCTCGCCAGAATGACGAGCAGGCCGTCGACTTGGCTGCCCGAAAAGCGGAACCACTCCGGATCGCGATCGTCTTTCATGGCGAGGGCCCGATCGAAGGCCGAACCTTTCGAGGCGACCTCATCGAGAAAATCGAAGGCATCGCCCGCCGACCGGCCTGCGACGATCGAGGGGAAGAGCCGGCCGACCGTCACCTCTGTGGGCAAACCCGCGAAATCGCTCACAATACTGATTATCTTGCCCGCCGGATCGCAAACGAGGGCGAAGCCCGTCCGGCGGGGCCCCATTTCAGGCGAGGAGTCGTGCCGCTTCATCGACCGCCGCCGCCGCGTCGCTCGCGTAGCCGTCCGCTCCGACCCGGGACCAGAGGCCCGGCGACACGTTGAAGGGACCGCCTCCGACCATGATCTTGAGCTCTGCCCTCGAGAAGCGGTCGCGCACGACACCAATGATCGACTCGATTTCGGCCAGCCCCGTGGCGATCGAGGCCGAAAGACAGAGCACCTGCGCCTTCCGATCCCGAAGGGCCGCGACAATCGCAGCCTGCGGCGTGTTCGCCCCGAGGAAGTAGCTCGACCAACCCTCCAGCTCGAAGAAATCCGCGACCATGCGAATGCCGAGTTCGTGCAACTCTCCTCCGACGCTCGCGGCGACCAGCGAAAGGCCGTTTTTCCTTCCGCCGAAAATGAGGGGGTAGAGGCCCGCGATGACGGACTGGGTGGCGGCCGTGCAAAAATGCTCCTGCGCCACGCTGATAACCCCGGTTTGCCAGAGTCGCCCGATCTCGCGTTGGCTGGCCTGGAAAATGTCGAGGTAGATCGATTTGAGCGACATTCCTCCATCGTAGAGGGCCCTGACCAGGGCGGCACCTCCCTGGCGGTCGCCCGAAAGAAGGGCCCTGAGGTAGGCCGCTGCATCCTGGCCCAATGGCTCGGCCTCGCCAAAGCCCGGAAGCGCTGCCTCCTCGGCCGTCTGACTGCTTTCGATGAGGGCAAGGGGGAGCTTCGCCGACTCGGGCGAGATGACCAACTCGATGGACAGGCCCAGGGCCTCGAGAGTTCGCCCAACAGCGTGGTCAGGCAGGTTGAGACTTGGGAAGAGCTCGCCCAACCACCTCACATAGGCGCCGAAGAGCCGCGGAGAATCGAAGCGAAGAGCCTCGACGAGATAGTCGAGGTGATAGCCCATATCCCTCTTTCCGACCGCCCTGCCCGCTTCACCATAACGATCCCAGACGCCGGGAGAGGCACTCAGTTGAAGTTCGAGGGCCTTCTCCGCAATGCGCTCGCGAGAGGCCACGAGGAGGGCAGCAACCTGCTTCCCCGATTGGGGTGAACTAAAGACCTGCGATTCGTTCATAGTAGTAATATTCCCCTTCACGGCCAGGAGCGCAATGGGGCTCGCCCCCGCGTACATTCGCACCTGCGCACATTCGCACCCTCGCCCCCGCGCCCCCGCGTACATTCGCTGCCTTGCAGCGTCTCAGCCGCGCAGCCGAATAGAAGGTCGCGCGAGGGCAAGTTTACAAGCCCTTCCTGTAATCTTCCAGCGCCGCGATAAAGGAATCGAGGAGTTTTTGCCGGCGCTGAAGCTGATTCATGGCCTGCGACGAAGAGCCCATGGAACCGCTTGCGCCCGCCCTGCCCCCTGCGAGGCCGCCGCTCGCGCCGGGTGGAGTGCCGCCGGCACCGGGGCCTTCGGGACCGAGGCCACCGGGGCCGCCCGGCGCCCCGCCACCCGATCCCGGTGTGGCGCCGCCCGCCTCGGAGGCGCCTGGCCCCCCCGAGGCGGCGAAGCGCTGCCTGAGTTCCCGGAGATACGACTCCATGGCCTTCCGCCAATCGGCGTATTCCGACTTCTGCGCCTTGGTTAGAATTGTGTCTATTTCGGCCTCGATCCGCCGTGCCTTCGAAGGCGAGGGCATCGCGTTGTTTCTAAGCTCGACGAGCACGGGCAGGAGGCTGTCGACCTGTGCCTTCGTGAGGAATAGCCTGGGGTTTCTGACGAAACGCGCCGGCCGGTCCCGAGAGACCTGCGCCCCGCCCCCGGCCGCGCCGCCGCCCCCGGTCGTCCCCCCGGCCCCGCCGGCTTCCGGTCGCGCGCCACCCTTCCCCGAGTTCCCATAAGCCCCACGGCCTCCCGCCCCGAAGGCCCTGCCGAGGGCGTCCTGGGGAAGAAAAAGCGATAGCTCGAAGACAAGGGTCTGTGAGTTGAATCCCTGGGCGGCCCCACCGAAGCCTCCGCCTGCCCCCGAGGGGGGAGCCGAGGGCAATCCCGAACCGGCGCCCGACTGCGCCGCAAGGGGCTGTGCCTCCAAAGGCTGCACCGTGACCACTAGGGCGAGAATGGTCACGGCCGCCAATCCCTTCAACATTTTTATCACAACTAACTCCTTTCCGGTCTGTGCCGGCAACCTTCGAGAAGGCGCGGTCGCAGGCGCCTCGCCCGCCGGGGCGCAGCTGCCGCGAACAAGTGACCTCACTCGAAGCGCAGCGCCTGGATGGGGTCCATGCGCGAGGCGCGACGCGCGGGGTAAATGCCGAAAAACAGGCCAATCGCAGCGGAAAATCCCAGCGCGAGGCCAACAGTACCAATTGAAATTGAAACGGCGATGTGACCGAAGCGACTGATGAGCATGGCCGCCCCGACGCCGGCGCCCCAGCCGATGAGGCCCCCGAGCGCGGAGATTATGACGGCCTCGACGAGGAACTGCGCCATGATGTCGCGCCTCCTCGCCCCGAGTGCCTTGCGGATGCCGATTTCCCTCGTACGCTCGGTGACCGACACGAGCATGATGTTCATTATGCCGATGCCGCCGACGAGAAGACTGATGCCCGCGATGCTGCCCAGGAGGAGGGTCATTATCGACGAGACCCCCGCGACCGCCTGGAGGACATCGGACTGACTCACGATAGAAAAATCGTCGGTGCCCGTGTCGGGTATCCTGTGGCGAAGGTGGAGCAATTCCGCGATGTCCGCTTTCGCACCGTCGATGTTGGCCTGCTCGTCGACGGAGACGCCGATGCTGCGTATATCCTTGTTGTGACGAAATCTCGCGTACATGGTAGTGAAGGGGATGAGGGCCGTGTCGTCCTGGCTGAAGAATCCGCCGCCGGCCCCCTTTCGCTGCAGGAGGCCGATAACCCGGAAATTGGAGTTTCCGATCTTGATGTTCTTGCCGACGGGATCCTCGTCGCCGAAAAGATTGTCGGCGGTGTCGCGCCCGAGGACGACGACACTCCGGCGGGCCCGATAGTCCTCCTCCGTAAAGAAGGCGCCCTCGTCCGCGGGCCAGTTTCTCACGGTCGGGTAATCGGGGCTGGTGCCGACGAGGCCCGTGTTCCAATTCACTCCCTTGTACTTGAGCTGCTGTCTGGCCATCGCTTCCGGCTCCACGCCGACGAGATGCGCCACATTCTTGCGTATCGCGTCAGCGTCGTCGATCGTGAGGGTGGATAGCGAGCCGAAGCCCTGGCGCACTCCGCCGATGTTGACGCTGCCAGGCGTAACGGTGAGGAAGTTGCTTCCGAGGCCCTGGATTCTGGCCTGGACACCGAGGGTCGCGCCCTGGCCCACCGACACCATCGCGATCACCGCGCCGACGCCGATGAGAATTCCCAAAACTGTAAGTACTGTGCGCAATTTGTTCTGAAGGAGGGACCTCCAGGCCGAAGTCACGTTCTCGCCCAGCTCGGCCAGGCCGAAGGAGGGGCGCCGCGGAGGGGAGCCCACGGACCTGCGCAGCGCCTCGCGGCCTGAGACCTCCTGGGCCCTCTCGCGCGGCGGATTCTTCATATCACTGACGATGACGCCGTCCTTGAACCTGATGACGCGGCCGGCATAGGCCGCTATGTTCTCCTCGTGGGTCACCATGACGATGGTGATGCCCGCGCGGTTGAGCGCGAGGAAGAGCTCCATTATCTCGTCGCCCGTGCGCGAGTCGAGGTTGCCCGTCGGCTCATCGGCGAGGAGGATGGCGGGTGAATTGACGAGGGCCCGGGCGATGGCGACCCGCTGCTGTTCGCCGCCGGACAGTTCGTTGGGTTTGTGGCTGCCGCGCTCCGGCAATCCCACGGCTGAAAGGAGTGCGCGTGCCGGCCTCTCCGCGCCCGGGGGAAAGCGCTCGCCCGTGTAGATGAGGGGCAATTCGACATTGGACCTCGCGTCGGTGCGAGCAAGAAGATTGAATCCCTGGAACACGAAACCTATGCGCCTGCTCCGCACGGCGGCAAGCTCGTCGTCGGTCATCGTCGACACGTCCGTCCCGTCAAGGAGATAAGCGCCGGAACTCGGCCTGTCGAGACAGCCCAGAAGGCTCAGGAAGGTGGACTTGCCCGAACCCGACGGCCCCATCACGGCGAGGAATTCTCCGGCTTCGACCTCGAGGGACACGCCGCGGAGAGCCTGGACCTCCACCCTTCCCGTGCGGTAGACCCGTTCCAGGGCCACCGTCCGGATGACCGTCTCCGCCATCGCTACCTCAATCCCCTGAAGACCTGGTTGAAGCCCGGCGCAGCCCCCTGGGGCGAGGGTGGGCTCGTCGACGATTTGCGCAGTGGTATGACGACCTCGTCGCCTTCGTCGAGACCGGCGACGATCTGGGTCTTTGTGCCATCGGTCGGTCCCGTCTGGACATCCCACGAGACCATCTTGCCCCCGTCGAGGATGGAGACCTGCGAGGCGCCGCCACTCGTGCGAATCGCGTTGGTCGGAAGCACGAGAACGTTATCCAAATTGAGAACGGTAATTTCCGCATCTGCGTTCATGCCCCACAACAGCTTGCCATCGCGATTGGGCACCTTGATCGAGGTCTGGAAGACCGACACGTTGGACTGGATCTGGGCGTGCATGTCGATCTCGGAAATCTCGCCCTTGAGACTGAGGTCGGGCATGCTGGAGGGGGAGACGGTCGCGGACAAACCGGTTCTGATATCGGCCATGTCATCCTCGTTCACCATGGCCTGGAGGACCATCGGATCGGGATCGACGACCGTCATGACGGCGGTCGAGGGGCTCACAAGGTCACCGAGGTTGAGGGGAATTTCCGCCACCACTCCGGCCACGGGCGAGCGGATTGTCGCCGAATCGAAGACGAGCCGGTCCTGCAGCTCGGTCGCCTGCGCCTGCGCGAGGGCAGCCTCCTGGGCCTTGATTACATCGTCGGTCACCTGGGCGACGGCGTTCTTCCATGTGGACTGGGCCGCACTGTACCGGAGTTGCGCCACCTCGAGCTGGCGCCTCGCGTCGTCGCTCTGGCTTTTCGCAATTAGGCCTTTGTCGGCGAGGACTTTGGTGTTCGAGTAGGAGTCCTGGGCGGCCTCGAGCGTCGTCCGGGCCTGTGCGAGATCTGCGTCCGCGGTCTCCTTGTTGAGAGCGGCGGGCTGGGCCTTCAGGTTGTCGAGCCTGGCCTTCTGCGATGCGACGTTGGCCTTCGCCGCGGCGAGATCGAGATCCAGCCCCGAGGCGTCGACCGCAGCCAGGGCCTGGCCCGCGCGCACCCGGTCGCCCTCCTCGACGTAGAGGGCGACGAGCTTGCGCGTCGGCATGTTCGAGTCGGCGCGGATCGTGGTTACCGTCTTCGGTTGCAGCTGGCCCGACGCCGTGACTGTCTGGCTTATCGAGCCCCGCGTCACCTTGACGAGATCGTATTGAGGGGGCGCGGAAGCCGAGGAAGGGCTCAGCCACGCCCGAGCGTACAGGTAGGCTCCGGCCACGATGGCGACAGCGGACGCGAGGACTGCCACGGTAATTTTATGGGAGCGCTTCATATAATTACTCCGTTCATTCGCCCATCGCGTTATTGAGCGCGAGGATGCCGAGCGTGAAATCGTTCTTCGCCTGCTCGAGGCCGGCCTCGGCCGCCGAAAGGGCCGTCGAGGCAGTCAACAGGGCCTGGGAGGTTCCCGTGCCCAGCTCGAATTGTGTGTTCGCAAGATCGTACTGATCCTTGGCGAGGGCTATCGAATCCCCGGCAAGGCCGACGCGGTCTTTGAGATCGCGGAGCGCGAGCCAGGCCGTCCGCACGTCAAGGTCGATCGTCGAGGCGAGCTGATCGCGCTGGAGCGCGAGGGCCGCGACCTGCGCGCCAGCCTCCCGGGCCTGTGCCCGAAGGCCGCCGGCGTCGATAATCGGCACGTTCACCTGGAGGCCGAGGCTCCAGTTCGTCGCGAGGGTTTTTGTCTGCCAGTCGGTGGCCCAGGTATAATTCCCGTCGAGCGAGACCAGGGGCGAGGAAAGGCTGCGGGCTAGATCGGCGCCGATTTTGCTCGAAGATATTTGATATACCAATTGAACCATATCGGGACGCCGGGACAAGGCTTGCCTGACCGCTCCCGTGAGGTCGAGATCGCCTTCGGGCATCGCAGGGTTGGCCGCCGGGGCCACCGAATAGTCCCGGTCCGGGTCCCAGCCCACGAGGATCGAGAGTTTGCGCCTCGCCAAAGATGCGCCGTCCTTCGCCTTGGCGAGATCGAGTTCGACCTGTCGCCGGTTGACCGCGGCCTGCTCGACATCGATCCGGCTCGCCTGTCCAACGTCAAAGAGGGCTCGCACCCTCCGCTCGTCCTCTCGCCGGGCGCCGAGACTCTGGCCGAGGAGGGCGACCTGGCTCTGGCCGCCGAGAAGGGTGAAGTAGGCCTGCTTGACGCTGTAGGCCAGTTGAGAACGCGCGAGGCTATCGGCCTCCCGCTTGGCGCTCAAATCGAAATCGGCCTGTCGCAGGCTCCCGAAATCCCGGCCGCCCGGATACCCGTCCCACAGGGTCGAGGCCAACGACATCGCTACCTTGGTCGCCTGGTCCTGGCTCGTCTCATTGAGAATCTGGTCGGCCGAGAGTCCGATGGTCGAGGACCAGGGCGCGGTCGCGCTGAGACCGGAGTGAAGGGTGTCCGTCGGCACGGTCGTGGTCGCGATGCCGGCCACCGCCCGCTGCGTGGCCTGCGAGAGCACCGAAGAAGATTCCCCATGCGAAGCCGAGGCGAGACCCGTGAGGCCGAAGGCGTTCTTCGCGGCGCTCTGATCGCGCGCGGCCTCGGCGGCATCCAGATTGGAGCGCGCGAGGAGGACGTCAGGCCCCGAGCGCAGGGCCTCTGCCACGCATTCGTCGAGGGTGACAATTGGCGGCGACGAAGCCGCGGCGCCATCCTTCGCGAGGTCCTGCGCATGGAGAGCTCCGGATGAGAAGGCGATCGCGCCGCACAAAACGGGCGCGAACAGGCATCTCCATTTTGCCGGGTGCAGAAATACCACTGAGTTCGAACCTTTCGACCTCGGCCTGGGTGGAAGGCAGCCGAAGTAACTGAAAACATCATAGTCGAGGATGGCCCCTTCGGTCCGAGAAAGATGGAAAGTTTTACCTTGTTTACAATTAGTCTTAACTTTGTTTACACTACCGACATTCGGCGCCGGACCGGCGGTTTCGAGGTGCGGCGGCTTCAGGGTGCGCTGTGTCGGGGCGCGCGGCTTCGGGGCGCCGCGGTTTCAGGGTGCGCTGTGTCGGGGTGCGCAGCGGCTTTGGGGCGCGGCGGCTTCGAGGTGCGGCGACCTTGGGGGTGGCGACTCCCTTTCGCGCGGCGGGGGCTGCAATTCGCCGCTGGCGTGTTATATATAAGTAGCAGATTCGATTCAACCCCGAGGCCGTGGCCCCGGGAATCCAGCGGGGCCACGGTTTTCCACCCACCCCGCAGGGCAAAAAGAGGTTTTCGATGAGCTTCAATCCAATCGTGGGGCGCGGCCCAAAGGCCCTTCCCCTATTCAGGATTCTCGGCATCGTAGCGGCAGCCCTTCTCGCCATGCCCGCGATGGCCACCCCGACGGTCTCTCTCACCGCTTCCGCCTATGAGGATTTCTTCTCCCAACCTTCCATCGGACAGGCGATGCAGGGCTTTTCCGACGCCGTCCCCTTCGGAGGTTTCGGCTGGGAGGTCGTGCCTCACCACATCGGGCTCGGGGCGGATTACCAGGTCAAGTTCCTCAAGGATTCAAGCTCTAGTTGGTGGCTCGACTGGTATAGCGACGGCCTTTACATGAGCTTCCACCTTTTCGGCGGCGCGGCCTGGCTCGATCCCTTCGTTCGAGGTGGCATCGGCAGCGCGGGCAGGGTTTTCCTGAAGGGCGATGCGGGTAACTCCCCAAGGTTGACCATCTCCCTATTTCCCTTGTTCGGCGCCGGCCTGGCGCTCCGGCTCGATAGCCTCAGACTTGGCGTCCTTATCAACGGAACGCCCTATCAGGGCACGATCCCGGTGACGGACATTTCCGCCTACCCCCTCGGTGCCTTTCAGGTCGGCATCTTCGCGGGGCTAACGATTCGGTGATGATGGCGGCGCCGCCATCATCACCATCATCCACCGGGCCGCAATCGCCGCCATCATCGCCGCCCGGGCCGCCATCGTCGCCCAGGCCGCCATCGTCGCCCGGGCCGCCATCTTTGCCCGGGCCGCCATCACCGACCGCGCCGCCCCCTTTTTCGTGGCTGTTCAAAATCACCCTGCCGGAGTCAATATCGATGCGAAGGCGAAGGGAGGCAGCGCGTGTTTTCCGACTACCGGATTCTCGGCATAGATGAGGGTTCCGATCTCGCCTCGGTAAAAAGAGCCTTTCGGAAGCGTGCCAAGGAGCTCCATCCCGATCTCGCCTCAGAAGAAGACGCCCTTTCGCGCCACGATCTCTTTTCGCAGGTTTGCGCCGCCTACCGGCGCCTCGTGGCGACGATCGACCCCAATTCCTCCTCGTTGGCGGACACATCGTTGGCAGGCACCTCGCGGGGTGCCGGCGAAGTCGCGCCCGTGGCCGACAGTCAAAGCGCAGACTGGGTCGGCGCCGGCAGGCGCGGGGCCGGCGGGCAGGGCGCCGGCAGACACCGCGCCGATGGGCGGCAAGGCGCTAGCGGCCACGGCGCTAGCGGCCACGGCGCGGGCGGGCAAGGCGCTAGCGGCGACGGCACGGGCGGGCAAGATGTGGCCCCCCATTCCCATCAGGACTATGTCTTTTATCGCCAGGGCATGAGGTTTTTCGTGGCGATCCACCCCTCTCAATGGAACTTCGACAGGATGGGCGGCCTCGACTCCAGCCGATGGGGCGACGAGGAAGAGAGCGCGGCGGCAAAGGCCAGGGTCGTCGCACTCATGAAATTCTTTCCCAAGGCCTACTATTATTTTTCGCTGGTCGTCCACGAGTACCCCGAATCGGAGTGGGTCTTCGACGCCTGCAACAAGATGGCGGTCATCGAGACCCGAATAGGCATGTACAGGAAGATACTCGCGTCCTTCGATCGGAACCTGGGGCGCGAGGCCGCGCGCGAGCATGGTGAACGCTACGCGAAGATGAGCGAGGGCCTCCGCTCGGTCAGGCGGGACATGCCCGAGGAATGGTGAGGCAAGCCCGCCCGCCGCTCACTAACGGAGGATGCGCGCCTTGAGATCGGGCATCGTATAGCCGTACCGATCCCTCATGTCGCGAAGGGGCTTGTCGCGGGCGATGTCGGAGGGCAGGCCCAGCTTGGCGATCACCGCCTCCGCGCTCGCCTTGAGGGCCGAGGCCACCTGGTCGATCGTCATAGTACCCTCGAGTACGAAATCAGCGGGGACGACGAGGCCGCCTGCGGCAGCCTGCGCGGATTTGGTCTCGGGCGCATAGGGCACTCCGAGAATTTTCGCCACGGCGATGCGAACGGTGTCAGGCGTAAAGTTTGGCAGATTCTGGAGCGAGGGCGTGTCCTTGAGCATGGTCATGCGCGGCACCTTCGCCATGTCGACCCCGGCCTCGCGATAGAGCCGCTCGAGCTCGATGCCGAATCCCTCAGCCACCGACTCCCATGTTGATGAACCCTTTATATCACTGACATTGAGCTTGCCCTCTACCGCGAGGGTGCTCAGGCTCTTCGGCGCGAAACGAAGCTGCCCGAGGGCCTGGCCCACGAGGGCAGCTCCGGCGAAGATGACGAAGCCCACGACGACGACGATGCCAAGCCTGACCGCCTTGCCTCCGAGGGTCGGAACGAGGGAATTCTTTTTCGTTGGGCAGGCGGTCACGCATTCCATACAGCCGATGCACTCGGGGCTGTCGATGGCTCCCGGCGTCGATATGTCGATATTCATCGGGCAGCTCCGATCGCACTTGGAGCAGGAGATGCAGGTCGATTTTTCCCTCTTAATGCGGAAGATCGGAACACGGCTCAAGATGGCGTTGACCGCGCCAAGTGGGCAGAGGTACTTGCAGAAGGCCCGCTCGTATACCACCGAGAGCCCGAGGCTGAGGATGAGGAGAATAAAGCCGACGAGGAACTCGCCGGTCACGGCCGCGAGGCCGGCGGAAAGATGCCCGTAGGCGGCCCAGGGATCGTAGGGCCTGATGACGAGGTCCCCGGCCTTCCACGTGAGGTAGATGATGGCGACCAGCAAGGGATACTTGATCCATCGAAGGTAGCGGTCGACCTTGGCGGGAATGGTGAGGCGCTTTTTCGGAAAGAGCTTGCGCCCAAGCCAGCCGAAAATCCCCTGAAGGGCCCCAAAGGCGCAGAACCAGCCGCAAAAGAAGCGGGAAAGCACAAGGCCGAGGGCGACGATGCCGCCAAAGAGGACGACCGTCCCCGGTTCGAGTTTCTTGAGGAGCTCCCCCCCCGCGGCCAACTTGAAGAGGGTTTCGAGGCCGCCGAAGGGATCGAGGGAGTCGATCGTCGGGATTCCCTGCATTCGCTGGTGCATAAAAGCCAGGATGGTGACGGCGACGAGAATCACCCCCAGCGTGACGCGTCGGGCTACTTGGACGCCCGACATTTTCTTGGCCATGGACTTGCTCCTTTCATACTTCCGACGGCTCAGATGAGCACTCCGGTCCAAGTTATAAGCAAGTAACATGCCAAGTGAGAATTGCGGAAAATGTGACTATCCGCGTATATTTCCTCTGTTTTCTGGCAAATCGGGAGAGCATATGACAAAGTCGCGTCTATTCTGGGCAGAATATTCCCGACCGGCGAAAAGAATGCCCACATCGCCGTGGATTGCTATCGGAATCGCCGCGGCATGCCGCCGAAGCGCGACTCTGATTTTACATTCTTTACAATCCCTCGTCCTTATAGTGAGCCCCTCACCGAGGGACATCAATGAAAGACTTCGAAGTAACGGAAAAGACCGCAAAGGGACAATCGAGCCGCCCCCCTATCGATTACAAGTGGATCGCGCTCAGCGTGACGACGATCGGCGCACTCATGTCCGCGATAGATGGAACCATCGTCACCCTGGCCCTGCCCGACATGATGCAGAAACTCCATGCCGGCCTGGCCGAAATGATCTGGGTGATCATGGCCTATATCCTCATGAGTACGGTCCTCCTCCTCGCCATCGGCAGAATCGCCGACATGTTCGGCCGAGTGCGGCTCTACAACCTGGGCTTTGTCGTCTTTACGGTCGGATCGGCCCTCTGCGGCCTCTCCCAAAACGCGCCCCAACTCATCCTTGCCCGCCTTGTCCAAGGCTCAGGCGCAGCCCTCATGATGGTGAACAGCACGGCCATCATCTCGGAGGTCTTTCCTCCGAACGAGAGGGGAAGGGCCCTCGGAATCAACGGAGTCACCTGGGCCATCGGCGGCATAGTCGGCCCCCTCCTCGGCGGTCTCATCCTGTCCATGGCGAGCTGGCGATGGATCTTCTATATCAATGTGCCGATCGGCATCGCAGGAAGCCTCTGGGGCTACATCGCTCTCAAGGAAGTCGGAGAGCGAAAGAAGGGAGAGCGCTTCGACGCGCCGGGCGCCGCCTTTTTCAGCCTGGGCCTCCTCGCCCTCCTCCTGGCCTTGAACATGGGAATTCAGCAAAGCTGGACCTCGCCGGCGGTGCTGGCCCTCTTCGTCGCCTTCGCCCTCTTCCTCGTCCTCTTCATCCATCGTGAGCGCCGCGCACCAAACCCCGTCCTCGATTTTTCCCTCTTCGAAAATCGCGTCTACAACTTTTCGGTGCTCTCGGCCATGCTCCAATCGCTGGCGATGTTCGCGGTCAACTTTCTAATCGTCTTCTATTTTCAGGCCGTGCGAGGCTTTAATCCCTTGAAGGCAGCCATGCTCCTCATGCCGCTTTCCATCGTAACCGTCGTGATCGGGCCCCTGAGCGGCATTATGGCCGATCGCATGGGCGCGAGAATTCCGGCGACGACGGGCCTCCTCCTCCAGGTCCTCTCCCTCCTCTGGTTCATCTTTACCCTCTCCCCCGACACCTCCTATTCGACGATCGTCGTCGGCCTCCTTCTTCTCGGCGTGGGCGGCGGTTTGTTCTGGGCGCCGAACACGCGAGCCGCCATGAACGGGGCGGCCCGGGCTCGCCTGGGCATCGCCTCGGCAACCCTGGCCACCCTCAGACAGACCGGAATGGTGACGAGTTTCGCCCTGGCCCTCGCGGTGGCGGCGAACAGCCTTCCCAAGGAGGCGATGATGAACCTCTTCGTCGGGACGAACATCGCCCTGGGCTCCGGGCCCATGCGGGACTTCATCGTCGGGATTCACCACGCCTTCATCGTCTCGACGGTCGTCTGCCTCATCGCCGCGGGTTTCTCCCTTGTGCGGGGAAGCGACGTCCGAAAGGCCGCCTGAGACAAAGCCAAACAGGCTTCGCGGCTCGCGCCAAACCGGCGACACACAATCAGCCTCAGCCAAAAATCGCGCGGGATTTTTCCGCTCTTTCTCGTCGCCGAAGTCTCGAAAGCCCGATACAATCAGGGCCCAATTTCCCCGGTTCGGCCCTGTCGCGACGGGAAGGCAACTGGGCGGCGAGCGAACATTACATCTTGCATTGGCGATTCCGTAGCCCCGCGACGGAGGCCGGCATTCGATACCTGTGAGGCGCGAGTGGATACGATGATCCTGACCGAGGAGATGAAGGCGGCGATCGCCTTACTCGGCGACGAGAAGGAAGGCTTTCTTTGGATTTCGGGGCGGGCCGGAACGGGGAAGTCGACCTTTCTCCACTATCTCAAGAACGAAATCCGCCCCCAGAACGCCGTCTACCTCGCCCCGACAGGGGTCGCAGCCCTGACCATCGGCGGACAGACCATCCACAGCTTTTTCTGGATCGACCCCGGCGAAATCGCCTACATGGAAACCAGGCTCGCCCCGGAAAAAGAACGGGGCCTCTACCCCCTCCTGGCCAAGGTGGAAATGATCGTCATAGACGAGATCTCCATGGTCCGCGCCGACCTCCTCGACGAGATGGACAGGCGGATGCGAAGGGCCAAGGATGAAGCCCGATTGGCCTTCGGCGGGGCTCGCCTCGTCCTGTTTGGGGATCCCTACCAGCTCCCGCCCGTCGAGCCAGACGCGGCCACGCCCGCGGGCGAGCTTTTCTACAAACGCTACAAGAGTCCCTTTTTCTTTTCGTCCCAGGTCCTCCGCGGGAGGGCGCGAAAGATCAAACGAATCGAATTCACCCGGGTCTTTCGCCAGAACGAGGCCGACTTCCTCGCCACCCTTGACCGCTGTCGCTCCGGCCTGCCCACCGACACCGACCTCGACCTCCTCCAATCGCGGGTCCTGCCCGAAGGCAAAAAACCTCCCGCCGACCACCTCATCCTCACAACGAAGAAGGCCGAGGCCCAGCGCCTGAACCGCTACCGCCTCGAAGCACTGCCGGGGCCAGCCCGAACCTACGAGGCGGTCGGCGCCGGCTACTTCGCAAAGGAAATCAACGACGAGGAACTCCCCGCGCCGCGCAGCCTTGAACTCAAGGTCGGCGCGCGAGTCCTCATCATCGTCAACGACCCGGAGCGCCGGTGGGAAAACGGAACCCTGGCCACCGTCCTTCGACTCGGCGAGACAAAGGTCGACCTTCGCGACGAAAAGGGCGAGTTCTCCATCAAGCCCCATGTCTGGAAAAAGGTCCGCTTCGTCCTCCGCGAGGGGCGCCTGGTCGAGGAAACCACCGACACCTACAGCCAGTACCCCTTTCTCCTCGGCTGGGCCATCACCATCCATCGAGCCCAGGGCCGCACCCTCGAAAAGGTCTTCGTAGACCTTTCGCAGGGCGCCTTCGCCGCCGGCCAGGCCTACGTCGCCATCTCCCGCGTCACCCGCCTCGATGGCCTCCTCCTCCGAACCCGCCCCCGCGCCCGCGACTTCTTCGTCCACGAGCGGGTCAGCGCCTTCCTCGACTACATCGCGGAAAAATCCGCACCGAAGGGACCACCCGCGATCGAGGAGGCCTGAGGCTTTAGGCCTGAGGCTTGAAGCCTGAGGGCGGCGAGGGCACGAGCTTTGGCGGATCAGGCGCCCATCGCTCTCAAAAGCTCATCCAGCGGAAGCCTCGCGATGGCCGTGGCCTTGTCGCTCATCGCATAGGGAAGTATGAGTTCGCCGCGATGGAGGAGGGAACCGCAACTATATACGACATTCGGTACGTAGCCCTCGCGCTCCGTACCCTCAGACGCAAGGAGGGGCTCGCGTAGGCGGGCCAGGACCTTGGTGGGATCCTGAAGATCCAGGAGGGCCGCGCCGATGCAATATTTGCGCATCGGGCCCACGCCGTGGGTGATCACGAGCCATCCGGCATCGGTCTCGATTGGCGAACCGCAGTTGCCCACCTTCACGCTCTCCCAGGTCTCGGCAGGGCGCATCAGGAGAACCGGGTCGCTCCAATAGTGAGGATTGTCGGAAAACATGATGAAGAGGTTTTCGTCGTCCTGCCGCGCGAGCATCGCGTAGCGCCCCCCGATGCGTCGCGGGAAGAGGGCCATCCCCTTGTTCTTCACGCCGGCCCCGCTCAGGGTGAGCATCCTGAACCGAAGGAAGTCCTTGGTTTCGATGAGCTGGGGCAGGGTGCTGCGGCCATCGTAGGCCGTATAGGTCGCATAATATAGGACCTCCCCGCCGTCCTCCACGAAGCGCACGAATCGAGCGTCCTCGATGCCGTTGCTTTCATTGGGCGAAACCGGAAAGATGATGCGCTCGCTCATGGAGAGTTCGGGCGGGAATTGAAGTTCATAATTGGAATCAGCAAGCCATTGGATGCAATTAATCGTGCGCAGAAGATCCTGGGGGGCGGGAAGCGTCTCCCTGCGGGCGCGATCGATGCCCTTCTTGAGGTCGCTGCGAGGGAATTCCTCGGGCAAGGCAGCCAGGATGGCCTCGGCGTACCCGTTGTCAAAACCCATCTCATGCAACTTGATGGCGAACAGGCGCTTGCGGTATCCGGGATTGGGCACGATATTCGGCATACTGACGAATCTGGACACCGGATCCATGCCGATCGGCCCCTTCGCCTCGAGGACTCCAGTCCTGAATTCGATTGAGGAAATGTGGCCCTCGCCGGTCGCCCTGAGACTCATGACAAAGCGGAGACACCCCTCCCCTACGCCATCCTGGTCGGGGTGGGGCACCATGGAGGGATTGAAGAGAGCAGCAGATTCAAGCGCGTACTCGCCGGAGAAGAGGGCGCCGATCAAGAGCCTTCGCGCCAACGAGAGCGGCCGCTGAGAGAAGACATGGGGGAGGACCTTCTCGAAATTCTCGAGCCAACGTTCCTCCAGATCGAAGTGCCGGGCGTCGAACTCCCGTCGCACGGATTCGAGATCGCGCACGGCCTCCTCCTCGCTCAAGGCGAGGGCCCTGCCGATGACGGTGATGATGCGTTGCTCGTTTCCGGGAATGGAGGGCCTGATGATGACGCGGGCGCTTTCCGGAAGGAGCATGACCTCATGACGACGGATGTGGATGTCATTCATGCGGTCGCCTCGGGAAAGAGGGGAATCTGATTGTCGATGCCGATCATCTCGGCCAGAGAAAGCTGAAAGGCCAGGGTCGACTCCGCCCCCTGGTTTTCGTTCACCCTGTCGAAATGGAGACCGTCGGCGCAACCGCCCGTGTTTGAATCGTAGAGCGGCAGGCCGAGGTCGTTCCGTCCGAGGAACCATTCGAAGGCGCGCTTGGCTTCACGCTCCCATGCGGGATCCTCGGTCGCCCGAAAGGCCTCCAGGCAGGCGGAGACCATCGCCTGCGCCTCGACGGGCTGCTGGTCGAAGTCGGCGCGGGCTCCGCCCTCGAAGTAGAATCCGTTGCTGCCAATTGGACGGAAATGGCCGCCTTGGGTCTTTTGAATCGAGGTCAGCCAACGAAGGGAGGCTAGTCCGATTTCCAGCGCTTCGGGCATGGGAATGGCCCGGCCGCCGAGAATGAGGGCCTGGGACAGTCGCGCGTTTTCGTAGGTGGCACTCGGCTCGAACCAGGGCCAGTCCTTCCGCGCATGGCCCTTCCAGAGACCTACGAGCTTTCCGGTCAGGATGTCGCGCGCGCTCCGCGCTGCCTCATTGTCGGGGGAATGGAAAAGATACTCATGTAGCCCCAATAGGGAGAATGCCCAGGCGCGGGGCGAATGAAAACCGAGGACGATTGAAAGGGCCCGATCGAAGAGCTGCGCGGAAAGCTTCCTATGGCCTTCGTTGCCCCTTTTTTCCGTGCCGGCGCCAACGCCTAGGGCCCACAGGGCGCGTGCATGGCTGTCCTCGCTGCCCTCTTCCTCCAGCCACTGTCGCGAGTGACTCATGAAATTCCGGAAACGACCCGTCCGGGGATTGAAGGCGGCGGAGAGATAGGCGAGGTAGCGGGCCGCCAGCCGGTCGAGCGTCTCGGCCTGTGGCCGTCCGACGAGCTCGCCGAGGCGATTGCACAGGATGAATCCCCTCGCGTTGTCGTCCGTGCAGTACCCTTCCTCGTAATTGGGAACATTGAACAACGCGTGCTGGATGATCCCCGTGCTGTCGCTCAGGCGTTCCACGTGATCGAGCTTGAGCGGGGGCAGATCATAGGGCCGCTTCGCGAGGGTCCATTCTGCGAAAGCGGCGCGGGGTCTGGCCTTCCTGTCCGAGCGGGCTCGGGCGAAGGACTCGAGGTAGCGACGGGCGACTGCCGGCCATATCATCGCGCGGCCAAGTGCGTAGGCCGCGGTCCCGACCTCGCGCATCCTTGGCCTGTCGTCGAGAAAGGCGCACACGGCCTCCGCTATGGCGCGCGAGTCGCGAAAGGGCACGAGGGCGCCTCGTCCCTCCGCCAACAACTCCCGCGCATGCCAATAGGGCGTGGATACCACCGCCTTTCCGGCGCCGAAAACATAGGCGAGGGTGCCCGAGGTTATCTGCGCCTCGTTGAGATAGGGCGTGATATAGATGTCCGTCGCGCCGATAAATTCCTTGAGGTCCTCCAGCGAAACGTAGCGGTTGAAGAAGATCACGTTGTCTTTGACCCCCCGGGCTTCCGCCAGCCTCTCAAGGCTCAGGCGGTAGCTCTCACCTTCACGCTCGATCAGGTGCGGGTGGGTCGCTCCCAGCACAATGTAGATCACATTCGGGTGGCGCTCGACGATTTCCGGCAGGGCCTCGATGGCGTATTCAATCCCCTTGCCCGGACCGAGGAGGCCGAAGGTGAGGAGAACAAGCCGGCCCTCCACGCCGAATTGGGCCTTGAATCGACTCGAGTCGACGAAGGGTATATCGGGAATGCCGTGCGGAATGATGTCCACCTTCGCGTTCGGCAGGCCGTAGGTCTCACGCAGAATATCGGCGCCCTTTTGTGCCATCACCACAAGGCGATCGCTCCGCGCCGCTAGCTCCTCGAAGACCCTGCGCTGCGACGCGTTCGGCTCGCGGAGGATCGTGTGGAGGGTCGTCACCACGGGCATGCGCACTTCCTTGAGGAGGGCCAGGAGATGAGCTCCGGAGGCTCCACCGTAGATTCCGAACTCGTGCTGGACGCAGAGAACCTCGACGTCGTCGAAGTTGAGGAAATCCGCCGCCCTGCGATACGAATCGAGATCCTGCTCGTCCAGTTCGAAGCGGACTCGTTCGGGATACTCGTACGCGTCCGTGCGATCGTTGACGGCGCCCACGAGGCAGCGCGCATCGGGTGCCTCGGCCGCCACGGCCTCGCAAAGATCATGGGTGAAGGTCGCTATGCCGCAGAGCCGCGGAGGGTAGTCGCCCAGGAAGGCCAGCTTGCCCGGAAGGGATAATTCCACTTAATGCATCCTCTCGCCAACGGGGCGCGCCAATTACCAATAGTATACTTGAATTGTGATTAGAATGGTAGTATCTCTCCCCTCGTCATATCGCGACATCGCATCACCTTCTTACGTAGTATGATGATCATCGGCGGCATTACCTTGGATTTCGCGGCATCACTCGTATCGTCGCGATGCGCGAGGAAAACGGCACCGACATTGAAGGGCTGCCCCGCCCACTCGGCGCGGAGATTTTATTTTCGAAGGGCCTTCCCCACCTATCCTCCCCGCCAAACCTCGGGTAAACTTGTCTTACTCACCCGGCAACCTAACGTCGAATTGAGGCGAAGCCGAAACTCGCGAATTTCCTCGGCCGCAGCCGAGGAAATTTGCGAGAGCGTTCTGAAGTTTTGTTGCCGGGTGAGTGACGCTCCGAATTGGAGCGCATTTCACCCGAGGTGATAGACGTGGCATCCGAAAATCCAATCCTGAACGATCCCTACCAAGAACCTTCCCGCTGGTTCTTCACGACACCCGAGGGCAGGCTCGACCTCGCGAGTGCTTTCGCTCGGTGACGAGTGGCGATTCGTGGAAGTCACCGAGTAAAGAATGTTCTTGGTCTCTAGCCAGGATGGCTCGCTGGCTTCCCTAACTTCTCAACGAACCTATCCGCGCTCGGCTATTGCTATTCCTCCTTCTCCTCGGGGTCCACAGCGCTCGCCTTGTGGAATCCTCTCACGCACATTTCCGCCGCAGGCAAGTAGACCATGGTGCACTAATTAATCATTTTGACCAATTGGAGGCATCTCGATGAGTTCAGGATCATCCTATGAAGGAATTGGAACGCTTGAGCGCGCGATTGCCATCGCGGCCGTCGCCCATGAAGGGCAGATCGACAAGGCTGGCGCGCCCTATATCCTCCATCCGCTTCGCGTAATGGCGGCGCAGGGCACCGATGAAGCGAGGATCGTCGCGGTCCTTCACGATGTTGTCGAAGACACCGACATCACTTTGGAGGATCTCAGGAACCAGGCCCATTTCTCGGAACCCATCCTCCAGACCTTGGCACTCGTGACTCGCAGGCCAGAAGACAGCTATGAAGACTTCGTGGAACGTTGCGCCTTTGATCCAATCGCACGCGCCGTGAAATTGGCTGATCTCGAAGACAACCTGAATGCGCTCCGGCTTACGACTTTCGGCGCCAAGTCGGCCGAGCGCTTCCCTCGCTACCTCGCCGCCCATCGTCGCTTATCGGTCTACGCCGAGGTGTTTGATGTACTCTGAAATTCCCTGAAAACACCGCGAGGTGTTCCCTGATTTCACCGTGGAGAATTCCCGGGAAAAATCAGGGGCAGTTGAGACGCTGCTCCACTGAAGCGAGAATTCTCTTGT
>JAJXVS010000273.1 GCA_021782015.1 bacterium
CTTCCACGACTGCGACCTTAGCAAGGCCTCCTTCCTCGACGCCCATGGCTATTCCATCGACCCCAGGACCAACAAGCTCAAGAAGGCGGTCTTTTCCGTGCCAGACGTCCTCGCCCTCCTGGAGGGCTTCGAAATCGTGATCAGGAACGGCTGAAGATGGCCCTGCCCCTCCTGCCTGGCGAAGAGGCCGAGGCTCGCACGATGGATGTCTCCGAACCCGCCCCTCGGACCAGAGAGTCCCTCCTCGCCGATCTTAAGGCCCTCGGAGTCGTCGAGGCTTCCATCCTCCTCGTCCATTCCTCGCTGAGCTCCCTCGGTTGGGTCTGCGGCGGCGGCGTAGCCGTCATCCAGGCCCTCCTGGACAGCTTGGGCGAGGAGGGCACCCTAGTCATGCCGGCCCATTCGGGGGAGCTCTCCGATCCGAGCAAATGGGCCTATCCACCGGTGCCCATGGCCTGGTGGCCCGCAATCCGCGCGACCATGCCCGCCTTCGATCCCGCGATCACGCCTACCCGGGGCATCGGCAGGATCCCCGAGCTCTTCAGAACCTGGCCCGGGGCCCTCCGCAGCGCCCACCCCCAGGTCAGCTTTTCGGCGAGAGGCCCCCTGGCCGCAACCTTAACCGCCGGGCATGGCCTCGAGTTCGGTCTCGGTTCCGGGAGCCCCCTCGGGAGGCTCCGCGAGGCGGGGGCCAAAATCCTCCACCTTGGCTCGGGATGGGACAGCACGACGGCCTTCCACCTCGCCGAGTACGAATGCGCCTGGCCGGGAAAGAAATCCGTCGTCCTCGGCGCCCCTGTCTTCGGGGCGCCGGTCCTCGGGGCCCCGGTCCTCGGGGCACCGGGCCTCGGGGCCCCGGGCCTCGGTGAGGGCGGCCGCCTTTGGGCCGAGTTTCGGGACATCAATTATAATTCTGATGATTTCGGCGCTCTCGGCTCCGATTTCGAGAGGTGCAGCCCTGTCAACAAGGGCAAGGTCGGCCGCGCCGATTGCCGCCTCTTCGATCTCGCCCAGGCCGTGGAATTCGCAAAGGCCTGGTTGCCCGACCACAGGAAGATTGACGCCACAAAGTTCGAAGAAAGCCAGGAGGGTTCCGGTCAGTAGTAGCGCAACAAAGGCCACTGCGCGACGAGGGGCCTGCCCGCCTCGACTTCGCGCCCGGAGATGCTACAATGGCGGCATGAGAATGGCCCTTCCTCGAAAGGGCGGCTCGGGAGGTCCCATGCAGCACGAAATCACCTTGGCCGGAGATCTTCTGGACAAGGACGGCAGACTCGCAGAACCAGGCTGGTGCCGCTCGCCCCTCCCCCGATATGACCGAGGGGCCATCAAGGCTCCGGGCTTCCGCATCAAGGAGTGGGACTACTATCTCGTCACGGGCCCGGATTTCGGCCTAGCCCTTACCATTGCCGACAATTCCTATATGGGACTGATTTCAGCGACCTTCTTCGACTTCAAGGCGGGCAGCGAGACGACCGAGAGCCTCCTCGTCCCCCTTACCTTCGGGAAAATCGGCCTTCCCGCCGATTCCAGAAAAGGAAACCTCGCCTTCCGCAACGATCGCATTGCCATCGCCTTCGCGAACGACGGCAAGAGCCGCAAGCTCTCCCTCGGCATGAGGCGCTTCAAGGACCTGGGCCCTCTGGACGCGGAGATCGAACTAACCGACGAGCCGGCCGAGTCGATGGTCATCGCCACTCCCTTCGCCAACCTGCCGAGACATTTCTATTTCAACCGCAAGATCATCGGAATGCGCGCCAGGGGCATGGTCGGCGTGGGAGGTCGCCATGTCGCCTTCGATCCGAGCTCGGCCTTCGGCCTCCTCGATTGGGGACGCGGCGTTTGGCCCTATTCGGGTACCTGGTACTGGGGCGCGGCGATGGGCCTCGTCGAGGGGAAGCGCTTCGGCTGGAATCTCGGCTACGGCTTCGGCGACACGAAGGCCGCGACCGAGAACATGCTCTTCTTCGACGGCAAGGCGCACAAGCTGGACGCGGTGGACTTCGGCATTCCTCGCAAGGCCGACGGAAAAGACGACTTCATGGAGCCCTGGCGCTTCACTTCGTCTGACGGCCGCTTCGAAATGCGATTCATCCCCCGCCTCGACCGTTCGGCCCTCACCGCCCTGGGTCCCCTCATGAGCGACCAGCACCAGGTCTTCGGCGATTTTACCGGGACGGCGCGACTCGACGGCGGTACGGTCGTCGAGGTGGCCGACTTTCCCGGTTTCGCGGAAAAGGTGAGCAACCGCTGGTGAGGCCCTGGCGGCTGAGAGCCGCGGTCTGCGGGCGGCAGGTTGTGGCTGTGGCTCCGGGCCGCGGGCAGTGGCGGCGGGGTGTGGTGGCGGGCGGTGGTGGCGGGCGGTGGTGGCGGGCTGTGAAGCGGCTCCTCTATCCCGGCGGTCCCGTTTTCCCCCGTGGCGTCTTCTTTCGGCGCTCATCCTCCGGCTATACTGCGGCCTAGCATGAAGCAGGAATTAAAACCGGATACTGCCGCGACGCTCCGGGAAAGTGGATCGGACCGCGAGGGCGCATCGGCGACCGGCCCCTTTTTCGCTGGCGTCGACGCGGGGTCGGCCTCGGTCTCGGTCGTCCTCCTCGACCGGGATGGTCGCCTGGTCGACGAGGCCTACGGATTCCATCACGGCAGGGTCGGCGAAGCCATCGCCGAACTCTTCGCCGCCCTCGCGCGACGCGATCGCGAAGCCACGATCATCGGTATTGGGAGGACCTCGACGACGGCTCCCCTCATTCCGCCGCGCGGGGACTGTCCGGTCGTCGATGGGAGGGTGGCCGAAATCGAGGCCTTCCGCAGCCTCCACCCCGAGGGCCGCAGTCTCCTCGTCGTCGGTGCGGAGAAATTCGCGAGGGTTTCCTTCGACGCTGACGGGGCCTATCGAGGGATGAGGCGCAATTCCTCCTGCGCCGCGGGCACCGGAAGCTTTCTCGACATCCAGGCCACGAGACTCGGCCTCTCGGGGGGGAGTGCCGAGATCGCGGCGAAGGCGGCGGCGAACGATGGGGGCTTCCCTCCCATCGCCTCGCGCTGCTCGGTCTTCGCCAAGACCGACCTCATCCACGCGCAGGCGGAGGGCTGGGGCATCGAGGCCATTTGCGAGGGGCTCTGCCAGGGTCTCGCCCGCAACATAGCAGACACACTTTTCCCCGGCGAGGTGCCCGAGGCGCCCGTCTTCATGGCTGGCGGTGTATCGCGCAACGCGGCGGTCGTCGCCCATCTCGGTGAATTTGCAGGTTCGAAAATCCATGTGGACGAGCTGTCTCATCTCTACGGGGCGATTGGCGCGGCCATGCACGCGATGCGCGCCGTGTCGGCGGCGGCTCCGCCTGACACGCCGCCGGCGGCGGCTCCGCCTGACACGCCGCCGGCGGCCTCACCCGGTACTCCAGCGGCGGCCCCGCCAGGTATGCCATCGGCAGCCCCACCCATGTTGCCGAAGCCAGCCGCGCCCGGGTATGCACTCGATGCCGTACGCGTCGAGGTTGAATCAGGCAGAAGTTATGCGATGGAGCCCCTGTCGCCTCCCGCTTCATCGGCGGTTTCGCAGGGGGCCTCACCGGTGGCGAAGCCGGGGGCCTCAACCTCAGGCACAGCGCCAGGCCCGCGGCTCAGCGCGCCGTCAGGCAGGCCTGGAAGCGCGCCTCCTGACCAGCCGCCAGGCGAAGGCTACCCCGATTTCTCCTCGCACAAACGTATCATATATGTCGCGCGGAAAAACGGGCCGGCCAATCCCGTCGAGATCGATGTTTACCTCGAGCCCGAAGGGGGAGCGAAGGGAGCTCGCTCCGATGAACTCGTCGTTTCCCTCGGACTCGATATCGGCTCGACGAGCACAAAGGCCGCCCTCATCGACGGCGAGGGGCGGGTCGTGGCGGGTTTTTACACGAGGACGGCCGGTCTGCCCCTCGAAGCCAGCCAGTCGGTCTTCGAGGCCATCGAGGCCCTCGGCAGGGACCAGGGACGCCGCTTCTCAGTAGACTTGGCGGCCACGACGGGCTCCGGTCGCAAGCTCGTCGGCGCGGTGATCGGTGCAGACCTCATCGTGGACGAGATTACGGCCCACGCGCGGGCGGCCTACGAGCTCGACCCCGGGATCGACACCATCATCGAGATCGGCGGCCAGGACTCGAAGTTCACGGTGATGCGTGACGGGGCGGTGACCTTCAGCCAGATGAACGCGGTTTGCGCGGCCGGCACGGGCAGTTTTCTCGAGGAGCAGGCGGCCCGCCTGGGTGTCAGCCTTGCCGACTACGCCTCGACGGCCCTCGGCAAGAAGGCGCCCCTCACAAGCGACCGCTGCACGGTCTTCATGGAGCGCGATCTCAACCACTTCCAGAGTCTCGGCTATGAGGTGGGCGAACTCCTCGCGGCCTCCCTCTTCTCCGTCTGCGACAACTATCTCGGCAAGGTCGCCCGCGAGGGCTCGATCGGGCGGCGCGTGACCTTTCAGGGCGCGACGGCGAAAAACCCGGCCCTCGTGTCGGCCCTCGAGCGGCGTCTCGGGAGAAAACTCCTCGTGTCGCGTTACTGCCACCTCACCGGCGCCATCGGAGCGGCCCTCGAGGGCCGTGATGCGAGGGCTGTGGGGGAAGGCCCCGCGGCTACGGGAGAAGGCCCCGCGGCTACGGGAGAAGGCCCCGCGGCTACGGGCTTCCGCGGCTTCGGCCTTCACGCCCTCGACCTCGTCTCGCGTTCCGAGCGCTGCGGGCTCTGCCCCAACGATTGCCGTCTCCGCATCGTCGACGTGGGGGGCGAGGAGGTGGCCTACGGCTTCCTCTGCGGACGCGACTACGGCACAAGGCGATTCGTGAGGAGGGGCGGACGCGACGTTCTCCGCGAACGGAGGCTCGCGATCGAGTCCGCCTATCGCGAGGCCCGGAAGGACAGCTATCCCCGTCTCGGCTGGCCGACCATCGGCATCCCCACCTCGCTCCAGCTCGCCGAAGACGCGCCGTTCTGGCGGGCCTTCTTCGAAAATCTCGGCTTTCCCGTCGTCGTGGCGGAAGACGATTCTCGGGCC
>JAJXVS010000020.1 GCA_021782015.1 bacterium
TCGTCGCAGGAGGAAAGTCCCGTCGCCACGAGGACGGTATCGACCTCGTAGCTGCGCGCGCTCTCGAAAATTGGGTTGAAGGATCCGTCGACCTTCGCAATTGTGGCTTTTTCGACCCTCCCCTCGCCCTCCACCGAGAGGACGGTGGTGGAAAGGTAGATGGGAACTCCCATGCGCACGATCTTGTCGGCGTGCACCTTGTAGCCGTTGGCCTTGCCGAGGATTTCGACGATGCCGACGACTTCTATGCCGGCCTGCAGGGCGTGATAGGCGGCGATGAGGCCGACGTTGCCCGAGCCCACGATGAGGACCCGCTTCGATGGGCGAACGAAATCGCGGTTGACGAGGGTCTGGAAGGCTCCGGCCCCGAAGACTCCGGGCAGGTCGTTGCCGGGGAAGAGGATGGATTTCTCCCGCGCCCCGGCCGCCACGAGGAGGGCGCGAAATTCGACCAATGCGTATGATGTATAGTCGAGGTAGAGACCCGCCTTGCGATCCTTGTAGATGCCCACCACGGGGGAATTGGCAAGAATTCGGACATTGGGCGCGTCGCGGAGGGATGCCTCGAGTTTCGCCGCGATGTCGATTCCCCGCACGCCGGCGTAGCAGTCTGCCTCCGAGCCGAAGAACTTGTGGGTCTGGAGGACGAGTTTTCCGCCGAGCCTGTCCTTGTCGTCGGCGATGATGACCTGGAAGCCGAGCTTGCCGAGCTCGATGGCCGCCGCGATGCCCGAGGGGCCGCCGCCCACCACGAGGACGTCGCATGAGAGGTTTTCGCGGCTGGAGCCGGCGAAGGCCTCCGCGTCGAGGGGCAGTTCGGGATGGCCGACGAGGCTGCGGACTTCCATACCCTCTTCGAGGGGCGTCACGCAGGATTTGCGCGGGAGGCCGTCGATTACGAGGGTGCATTGGGAACACTGGCCGTTGGCGCAGAATATGCCCTGGGGGCCCCCGTCCTTTTCATGCTTGGAAAAGGCGACGATGCCGGCGGCCGAGAGGGCGGCCGATACGGGCTCGGATTTGTAACCCTTGAACGGCTTTCCGTCGAAGGTGAAGCCCACTTCCACTCGTTCGGTCGGCGGGTTCGCTACGGGGTGGCTGGTTATCCTGCGCATGCTTGCTCCGATCCCTCCCGAGTACGACGAAGCTGCGCCAAAGGCCGATGGTAGCCGTTTCGATAGCCGGAACGTCGTTTTGCGGAGGGAATTAATCGAGGGTAAATCTGCCGTGGCCCCTTGTCAAGGATATCGTTATTCATTGCACGAGATTCAAAATCCTTTTATAACAAACCTATGTCTAAAAATCGGCCCTGGAAAAGCCTCTCCGCCTACGTCCTCGGTTCTGAGCGACTCTTCGCGGCGGGCTTCGGCGCCATGGTCGCCGTGACGGCCGGACAACTTGCCGGCCCCCTCATCCTCAAGTCGATCATCGACACCTCGATTCCGCGGGGCGACCTCGGCGGCATGGCCCTGCGGGCCGGCGCTTACCTCTTTCTCATAATAGCGATGGGAATTCTTCAGTGGTTGGCGGGCATCACCATCGGCCGCCTGGGCCTCGAGGTGGTCCGCCGGATAAAGCGCCACCTCTTCGGGCATTTCCTCTCCTTGCCGGTTTCGTATTTCGACGGCCACCCGGTCGGAGAGCTCATGTCCCGCACCGAAAGCGACACCGAGCGGGTAAAGGAATTTTTTTCGAGGACCGCCATCGCCCTCGCGACCGACATCCTCCTTTTCATCGGCATCCTCGTCGTCTGCTTTTTTCTCGACGCGAAGATCACGCTCTGGATAGCCGTGGCGGCCCCCGTCATTCTCGCCTTCGTGCTCTTTTTCTTCGATCGCCTCCGCGTCTATTACGAAAGGCAGCGAGGGCTCTGGGCCTCCATTGTCGCCAACATCACGGAGTTCCTCCAGGGAGTGGAGGTGCTGAAGGCCTTCGACCGGATCGGCTGGGCCACGGGGCGGCTTGCGGCGAATTCCAGGGCCAAGAGGGACAACGACAGCACCTCCTCCATGCTCGAATTCGGCATCATGGGAGCCCTCGGTTTCTCGATGGGGCCGCTTTTCATGGCGGCCGTCGTGGCGGCCCTCGCGCCCGGCATCCTCGTCGGCACCTTCACGATGGGCACCCTCCTCGTCTTCCTCGAATACGGCCGGAGGCTTTTCGAACCAATTATGGCAATTGCCGAGAACATCCGCTCGATCCAGCAGGCACGCGCCTCCCTCGCCCGCATCGACGCCATTCTCGCCCTGCCGCCCGAGGCTTTGGGGGCGGGCCGGCCCGCCCGATTCGGGTCGGAAATCGAATTCAGGAATGTCTGGTTCGCCTACAAAAACGAGGAATGGGTGCTCGAAGACCTTTCCTTCACGATTCCCCTCGGATCGACCATCGCCCTCGTAGGCCCCTCGGGTTCCGGCAAATCGACCACGGTCGGCCTGCTCACGCGCTTCTATCGGCCCCAGCGCGGAGGAATTTTCGTGGACGGCATCCCCCTCGAGGAGATCGACCTGCCTTCCTGGCGAAGGACCATCGGCCTCGTCCTCCAGGAATCCTGGCTCTTCCCCGGCAGCATCCTCGAAAATGTGAGGCTGTACGACGAGTCGATCAGCCGGGACCGCGTCCGTTCGGCGCTGGGCCGCGTGCAGGCCCTCGATTTCGTGGAAAGGCAGGCGGGCGGCCTGGAGGCCCCGATAGCCGAGGGCGGCCGCAATCTCTCGGGTGGGGAAAAGCAGCTCCTCTCCTTCGCACGGGCCGTGGCCTTCGAGCCCTCCGTCGTGGTCCTGGACGAGGCGACGGCGAGCGTCGATGTCCGCACGGAACGCCGCATCAGGGAGGGCATGGCCGCCATGCTCGAAGGCAAGACGGCCCTCATCGTCGCGCATCGCCTGTCGAGCGTCATCGATGCCGACTCCATCCTGTTTTTCCGCGGTGGAAGGATCATCGCCCGAGGGAGCCACGAGGAACTCCTCGCCAAGGCTCCCGATTACGCCGAATTGGTACGGCTTCAGTTTCCCGACCTGGCGAGGGAGGCCATCCCGTGACGCCCCGGAACGCGCACTTCGCCTGGATATGGGAGATGTGGCGAAGGCGAAAGGCCCTCATCTTGGGCCTCCTTGTCCTCACCCTCCTTTCGAGCGCCGTGGCGGCCGCCTATCCCCTCGTCGCGAAGATGGTCATCGACGCGATCCAGGCGGCCATCGCCGCGCGAGCCTCGGGAAGGAGCGCGACGGCGGATTCAGTCACCCGTTTTGTCGGCCTCATCCTCGCCATCGGCGGAGCGGGTTTCGTCGCATCGCTCTTTCCCGGCATCAGGGGCGTGATGAACAACATCTTCGAACACGAGGTGCGGACGCGATATTTCTCCGAAATCATGCGCAAGGACGAGGGCTTTTTCGCGCGGTTCAGGACGGGCGACATCGTCACCCGCCTCACCGACGGTCTGGGTCCGATGGGCGACGGTCTCTCGTGGTTTCTCTGCTCGGGCATTTTCAGGGCAGTGGAATCGACGAGCAAGCTCGCCTTCTGTCTTGTCGCGATGTTCCTCCTCGACTGGCGTCTCGCCCTCCTTTCGATGCTGCCCCTGCCCTTGATCGTCGGCCTCTTCATGTTCGCTCAGCAAAGGGTCTTCGAGAGCTACAAGAAGAACCAGGAGGCGATCTCGGACATCAACAGCCAGCTGGAGCAGAGTTTCGCCGGCTCGCGCGTCATCAAGGCCTTCGCCTGCGAGGGTACCTACGGTCGCTTTTTCGACGAGGCCCTCGATCGCCGTTTCGGCACGGAACTCCGGATGATCCGCCTCGACGCGTTGATGGGACTGATCTTCCAATACATAGAATATTTTGCCCAGATCGGTGTCGTCTTCGCGGGGGGCGCGATGGCCCTCGAAGGCAAAATAAGTATTGGTACTTTTTACGCCTTCTATTCCTGGCTCGGCATGCTCGTCATTCCCATAATGGACCTGCCCACCCTCTTTGTCGCGGGCAAGCGGAGCTTCTCCTGCATGGACCGCCTCGAAGAGCTCCGCACCTGGCAGCCGCGAAGCGATCGGGCCGCGACTGGGGCGGCCGGGGCGGCCGGAGCGGCGGAGCGGCCGGCGGCGGCAGGGGCGGTGGCAGACGGGGTGACGGAGCGGCCGGCGGCGGCAGGGGCGGCGGCAGGGGCGGCGAGTTATACAACAATTAGTTCTATCGATCGCGTCGAATCGATCGCCTTCGAAAATGTTTCGTTTTCATATAAACACAATTATGAAGATAATGAAAGAGAAGGGCCGGGAACCGAAGACCCCGAGGCCACAGGCCCCGAGGCCGCCTGGCCCGCTGTCGAAGACACGGCGAGCGAGGACGCGGCGAGCGGGCAGCAATGGGCCCTTGACGCCTGTTCCTTCTCCCTCGCGGCGGGGGAACGCCTGGTTGTCGTCGGCCCGGTTGGCTCGGGCAAGTCGACCCTGATCAAGCTGGTCGCGGGTATTCTGGCTCCCGACCAGGGGAGGATTCTCGTCAATGGAAGGGCTCTTGCCGACTTTAGCCGGGCCGGGCTGTCGCGACAGGTCGGCTATGTGCCGCAGGAGGCCCTCCTTTTCTCGGGAAGCGTCAGGGAGAATGTCGCCATCGGTGTCGCCTCGGCCGAGGCCGAGGTCGCCGAAGAAGACTTCCGCCGCGCCATCGCGCTGGCGGCCATTTCCGAGGAGCTCGAGGCCCTGCCCGAGGGGGCGGAAACGATGCTTGGACAGCGGGGCATCAGCCTCTCGGGCGGTCAGAGGCAGAGGTTGGCTGTGGCCCGCGCATTGGTGCGGCGTCCGAGCCTCCTCCTTTTCGACGACATAACCGCAAGCCTCGACGCGGTGAACGAGGAGCGACTCTGGACGGCCCTCGGGGCCCTCGATGCGGGAAGTGGGGAGCAAAGGGGAGCGATCGCCATTGCCGCCTCGCACCGGGTCTCGACCCTGGCCTTCGCCGACAAGGTGCTCTTTCTCATGAAGGGGCGGCAGATCGCCTTCGGCCCCCATGAGGAGCTCTTCAGCTCCAACACCGAGTATCGCGCCTTTATCGGTGAGCAACTTCGCTGGGGAGGGTCGGATTGAGGCTCTTTTGCGAAGCTCCCTTTATCTCGGTATACTTGGTGTCCTGATGGATCAGCTTCAGAACGAAATTCGGGTGTCGTTTCTCGACCCCGAAATCAATGCCATCCTCGACGGCCTTCCGGCCAACGGCGAAGACGGGGAGTATGGCGTGCTTTTCAATCAATCGGGGGAGCTCCACCTCGTGCTGTCCGAGGACCTGGTCTTTCCCCGCTTTCCCATCCATCATGACGTGCATAACCCCGAACCCTCCGCCTCCTATAATCGGGCGCTGAGGGGCTTCGTGACCGATCTTGTCGCCCTCCTCCCCGCCAGTTTTCGCGGCCTGTCCTACTACTTCGATCCGGCGGAAATTCTCAAACCCTGCTTTTACCGGCTCTACAAGGTCGAGGAATCGATCTACCTGTTTCATCTTCGCGTGAATCTCGCCCAGCATCCCTTCGAGGGCGAGATTCTCGAGGCGGGGAGCAACGACATCACCGCGGCCTATCGGAGCAGAAAAATCTGGGTCGAAAGCGAATTGGTTCCCCTCGACGCGGTGATGTGGGAACTGGGGCGGGTTCGGGCATTTCGCATTCATCAGATGATTTCGAACACCTGGATCGGCGAAACGCGTCGGGGACACTACATTCAGGGCATCTGGATGGACGATGGTCTTTCGCGCTTCTTCACCAGGCTCTTTCTGCCCGAAGGGGCGAAAATTTATCCCTGGTTTCCTTTGTTCTGCAAATACAAGACCGTCTGCGCCTCGAGTCCGACCCCCGATCCCCAGGCCCGTCGCCGCATGCTTCCCCTCCTCCACCGGGCCATCTCCTTTCTCGGACCCGAAATGGAGAAAATCCAGCGCGCCTTGAAAGACGGGGAATTTTCGGACAAGATGCCGGAGTTCCTTGAAATGCGGGGGCGGACACCTTCGGCCTGGAGGGAGGTCTTCAGCGGGTTTTCGTCGCGCCCCTACCTCAACGGAAGAGACCAGAAGGAGTATGCCCTTGCCATTCCGGACACTCAAGCGCCCTGACCTCCGCGGCCTTCGCGTGACGGTGATGGGTCTCGGCCTCCATGGCGGCGGCGTGGCTACGGCGCGCTTTCTCGCCGGAGCCGGGGCCGAGGTCACCGTCACCGACACGAAAAGCGAAAAGGATCTCGCCGATTCCGTGGCTGTCCTCGGGGGCCTGCCGATTCGTTTCGTCCTCGGCCGTCACGAGCTCGAGGACTTCAGCTCGGCCGACATCGTCATCAAAAACCCGGCGGTGCGACCGGATTCGCCCTATGTCCTCGCGGCCAAGGCCGTCGAAACGGACATTTCGCTTTTTCTCCGTTTCTGCGAATCGCCCATCATCGCGGTCACGGGCTCGAAGGGCAAAAGCACCGTGGCGACGGCCCTTCACCATGGCCTCATCGTCGCGGGAAAGAAGGCCTTTCTCGGGGGCAACATCACCGTTTCGCCCCTCGCCTTTCTCGATGAAACGGGCCCCGACACCCCGGTCGTCCTCGAGCTCTCCTCCTGGCAACTGGCCGACATTCGCGGCCAGGGCGTCCTCAAGCCCGCAATCGCCATCCTCACGAGCATCATGCCCGACCACATGAACCGCTACTCCTCGATGGACGAATATGTGGCCGACAAGAGGCTGATTTATGCGGATCAGGATGGGGACTGCTACACTCTCCTCAATCATGAGGATCCCTGGAGCGCGCGTTTCGCCGCGGAAACGAAGGCCAGGATCGCCTGGTATGCGGATAGCCGCGAGGCGGTCTTGGCAGCAGCAGGCGGCGGGACTTTGGCCGGAACAGCGGCCCGAGCTGCGGCCGCTGCCCGGGCTGGCGGAGGCACAGCGGCCGCCGCCGAGGCAGTCGCCTGGCTCGCGCCTGATGGCGGGAAGGCGCGGCTCGCCACGGCACAGGAAGGCATGACTGAGGAGGACATCCTCCCGCAGACACTCCTTGTTCCCGGCAAGCATCAGCGCAAGAACCTCCTCGGCGCCGCCCTGGCCCTCAGGCTCTTCGGCATCGAGGCGACGACGATCAGGGAGGCGATGGGCAGTTTCGTCGGCGTCGAGCACCGGCTCGAGCCCTTCGCGGAAAAGGGCGGGGTCGTCTGGTACAACGACTCGGCCGCGACCATTCCCCAGGCCGTGGCGGCCGCCCTCGAGAGCTTCGACGATCCGCTCATCCTGATAACCGGCGGCACCGACAAGAACCTGGACTTCGAACCAGTGCATCAAAGCTATGCCCGGGCCAAGGCCATCGTCCTCCTCGCGGGCACGGGCACGGACAAGCTTCTTCCCTGGCTGGAACGGGACCACATCCCCTATCAGGGCCCCTTCGCCGATCTTGAAGCGGCCGTGAGAAAGGCCGCTGCCCTGGCGGCAAGGGGCGACCGAGTCCTATTGTCGCCCGGCTGCGCCTCATTCGGCATGTTTCTCCACGAATTCGACAGGGGCAAGAAATTCAAGGAAACTGTCCGTCGCCTCCTCGCGGAATAGGGCCCCCCGCGGAATGGGTGTGGCCCGCGGGCGAGGGGCACCGCGGGCGCGGTCCCGAGGGCGCGCTCCCGCGCAGAACCGGCTTTTCCTGTGCCTATTGGACCGCTGCGGCTTATACTTAAGGTGATGGATCCGGGCTGACCGACGCGGGGGATATGGATGGATGACGGGCTCTTCCTGTTTTTTTTCGCCATCTTCGCGGGCGGAGCCATCCTCGTCACCCTTTTCGCGGCCTTCGTGGGGGGGGACGGCGAGGGGCGAAAATCCGCGGGGCGACGAGGGACGGGTGGACAGGAGCCCCGAGAAGGGGCGACAACCGATATCGAGGGGGCCACAGCGCGTCTGGCGGGGGTCGAGGCCAGGATCGACAAATTATCTCAATTAATACTTCTTTCGGGAAAGGACCCGGCGCGGGCGGAGCTCCTGGGCCGCGAGCTGACCCTCCAGGCCTATCTCGTCGATGTGGCCGACAAGCTTTCGGCCCTTATCCTGAGGCGAAGCTACCGCGACGAGTTCGGATGGCTCCTCACCCTCCTCGACGACGAAAGATGGATGGAAAAAACGGGCGCCTTCCGGGAAAAGCTCCTGCGGGAGCACAGGGACTTCGCCTCGAAGCCCTATTTTGGGGAGCATTCGGCCCTGGATGAGGCCCTCGCGGACATTCTCGCCGACCTCGACGACACGACGACAAGGCTCCTGGTAGCCGAAACGACCCGCCTCCTCGACGACGAATCGCCGATAGCCGAGGCGGCTTCGCTCCGGCTGCGAAGGGATGAAGAAGCCCTGGCCACGGTCATCGCCGAACTGGACCGCTCCTTCGATCGCTTCGCCGCCCGCCTCGAACTGCGCTGAGTCAGCCTCGAAAGCCCTCAGTCAGCCTCGGCGAGCCCCGGCCAGGGCGGCGTAGCCCACAAAGGAGGCCGCGGCCCTGATGTCGAGGCTTGTGCCGTAGGCCAGCTCGGAGAATTCCCTCGCCCCCGCGGCGAGGGCAAAGGAAAGCGCCGTGGCCGCCGCCCCGGGCGAACAGGCGGAGCCATCCTGAAGGGCCCTTCCGATCGCCGCATCGGGGTCCAGGGCGAGAAGGGCGTCGAGAAAGGCGCGATCGTTCACCTCCCGAACCCAGCTTTCGGCCTTGGGACCCTTGCCTGCCGGCTCGAAGCCATAATCGGGCCCATAGTGGGTGAGGTCGGTAGAGCCAATGACGGCAATTTCCCTGCCCAGGCTGGCGGCCGCCTCGTGAAGGGCGGCGCCGAGGCTGATGGCCGCCCCGCTGGCCGGCGCCCTTAGCCAGAGGAGCCGAGCCCCTGGCGCGAAGGCCCCCATGAAGGGCAGATGGACCTCGACGGTGTTGTCGACCGCCCGGTCGGCAGATACCGGGATGGATGCCTCGGCCAAGGCGCCGCGGAGGCGTTCGCGGAGCTCCACATCGGCGGAGATGGGGCCGAAGGGGCTTTCGAAGCCCTCCTCCTGGGCGATAAGAATCGGGGAGGAGGGGCCAAGATGGCCCCCGACGATGACTATCGTTTCCGCTTCGGCCAGGGCCGACCAGGCTATCGAGGCGATTCGGCCTGAAAAGGTCCAGCCCGCGTGGGGAGCGACGGCCGCTCTCCACTTTTCCCCCGCCGGGAGAATATGCCAACCCTCAATCGCGTGGCGAACCGAAGAGGCTTCGCGCGGATACCAGCCGGCGGGCAGCATCGCTTTGCGAATACTCATCTGGCGTTCTCCTCTTTCCTCAACTATACTCTTCTCATCCATGAACGGTAAACGCAATACGACGCTCGCCGTCGTCGGCATCCTGGTCGTGCTGGTCGCCATTTTGTCGATAGTCATCAGGCTCTGGCTCGCGGTCGACGGGGGCAAGGCCGAGGCGCGCGCCGCCTTCGACGAACTCACGACCGCCTTCGGCAGTCCCGCCTCCGTCGGCGGTCTCGCCGATCGGGATCGACGCCTCGGACTCGTGAATATCTACGCGAGCGACAGGCGCCTCCTCGCTGTGTGGGTGGCCGACAGGGATCGCGGCATCCTCTGGAGGCTGCCCGATCGATCTCCCTATCTGCCCAGCTCCGAGAATTTTTCGCACGAGGTACGTGTCACCGCGCCGAAGCTCGTGACGACCCTCTTGCGATCCGACTGGAGCGGCGATGGCCGCCGAATCGAAATCGACGCACTTTATGTCACGGTAAGCCAGGAACGGGCCTTTGTCATTTTTCGCGACGCGGCCATCGGCCTGGGCGCCTGGCTCCTTGTCGCACTTTTCGTGATCCTCGTCGGCGGCTCCGATGGCGAGCGGGTAACCTGGAGGCCAGGCGCCGCGCGCACAGGCACCGGCGACGCGCGCACAGGCACCGGCGACGCGCGCACAGGCACCGGCGACGCGCGCACAACGCCAGACGACGTGCGCACAGCCGTCGGCGGCGCGCGCACAAGTCCCGAGGCCGAAACGGAAGTCGAGGCCGATTTCGAGCCGGAGATGGAGGTCGAGCCGGAAGCGGAAATGGCGCTCGAGGATTTCGAGGTGCCCGAGCTCGATACGGAATCGAGCGACACCGCGGACCTGTATTCGCCCTCCTCGGGTCTCGGATATGAATCCTGGCTCGTGGAGCGCCTTGACGGTGAGCTCTCAAGGGCTGCCGCCATTGAACAGGATCTCTCGATCCTCATCATGTCCCTGGATGGCCTCGATCGGGAAAGTCCCGAGTATGCCCCCATCGCGCAGTCCCTCCGCGAGTTCTTCAGCTTCCGCGACCTGGCCTTCGAACGAGGCGAGGAGGGCTTTTCCGTGATCCTCCCCAATCTCGACGCTGCCCACGCCCTTCGCATGGCCGAGGAATTTCACAAAAAGCTGACAATTCAGGTGAGGGGACGAGAGGACGGAGGAGAACAGCGGGTCCTGCCCCTCTACATGGGACTTTCATCGAGGGCCGGGCGCCTCGTGGAGGCGCGTCGCCTCATCGAGGAGGCGGGGCTCGCCCTCGAAAGGGCCAGGGAGGAAGATGACAGCAGGATCGTCGCCTTCAAGCCCGATCCCGACAAGTACAGGCTTTGGCTCGCCTCGGTGGGCAATTACTAGAGGCGCGGGTCGGCGACCGAACTTCGCGTCGCCGCTCGCATCGGCCCGCGGCCACGTAAAGCGATATGCACCTCGATCTCCACACCTTGTTCTGGGTGCTCGATTTCGTTTTCGCCCTGGCTGTAGTCTTTTCCCTTATCCTTTACCGTGTCGAGGGCGCCTTTCCCGGGGCGAGGCTCTGGATACTCGCCGAGGCCCTGGCCGGAATAGGGAGCATCATCCTGGCCGGCAGGGGCCGCATCCCTTTTGAGGTTCTCGCGGCGGGCAATGCCGCCCTCATCGCCGCCGAGCTTTGCTATGCCCACGCTGCATGGTCCTTCAGACGGGGCGGCGGATTTCCCTTCTGGACCTATGCCCTGATTCCTCTTGTCGGCGCGGCACTCCTCGTCGCCGGCAGTTCGAGTAGCTTCAATCTTCGCAACATCATCGTTTCGACGACCATGGCGAGCCTTTCTGCCTGGACGGCCCTTGTTTTGTACCGGGGAATAGATCGTACTTTCAGATTTGCGGCCTTCATCACGGCCCTGCCATTTGCCCTCGGGGCGGCGGGCGATTTCGAGCAGGCCCTCCTCTCCCTGTTCGGGCGGAGGATCGGGGCTGGCGAGGAGATCGGAGAAGGCTATGCCATCATCTATCTCCTTTCCATCGCGATGGCCTCCTTTTCCCTCCTCGGGTTCTTCCTCCTCGCGACCCAAAGACGGCGATATCTCCTCGAAGGGCAGGGCGCCCGGCTCGCGAAGACCAACGAGGCCCTTCTCGAGGCGGACAGGGTAAAGGATCTCTTCATGTCGATGCTCGCCCACGATCTTCGGGGGCCCATTTCAGGCGCCGCGCGCTACGCCCGCAAACACCTCATTCCCGAGGACATCGACCTCCAATCGAAGCGGCAGAATCTCATACTACTGAGCAATTCCCTCGAAAGGGCGACTGAGCTCCTCGACAACCTTCTCCTCTGGAGCAAGTCCAGGAAGGACGAGTTTCCCCTCGTCCCCGAAGACTTCGACCTGGCCGGGGAATTGCGCGGGACGATCGGCCTGTTCCTGCCGGCCTTCGAGGCGAAGGGTATCCATCTGCGCGAGGCCTTCGAGGATGTCCGGCTCCGGGTCGAAAAGGAATCCGTCGCCATCATCGCCCGGAACATGATTTCCAACGCCCTCAAATTCAGCCCAGAGGGTGGCGAGGTGGAAATCGCGACCTGCGCACTGTCCTCGGGCGATGTCGAGCTGAGTGTGGCCGACAGGGGCGCGGGTATCGCGCCGGAGCTGCGCTCCCGGTTATTCCGCATCGACAGGCGCGTCACCTTCCCCGGCACGAGGGGCGAGGGCGGGTCGGGACTCGGGCTCATCCTGTGCCGCGATTACGCCGCGAGAATCGGGGGCAGCTTCAACCTCGAGGAAAGACCTGGGGGCGGGACGATCGCAAGACTGAGGATCCCTCGCGACTCGGCGATGGGCGCCCGCGACCCCGCGACAAGGTGAGGGTCGCGGGCAATCTCTCGGCCCGGTCGGCCCCATGAGGGGCGCAGGCGACTCTGCAAATCGGTGAGGGGCGCAGGCCACATTAGGTCTTAGAATTGCGGCGGAAGGCTTCCTGAGAGGATCCCCTCGATGGTGCGAAGGAGTGTCGGAAGGGAGTAGGGTTTCTGGAGATACCAGGCGGGGCTCGTCCGCCTGATGCGATCCTCGACATCCTTCAACGCGTAGGAAGTCAAGTAGATGATTGGGGTGGGATAGAAGCCGCGAATCTGTAGGGCCGAGTCGATTCCGTCCCTGAAGCCATGGAGTTTGATGTCCATGACGATGAGGTCGGGCCGCTTCTTGATGGTCTGGAACATCGCCTTGTCGCCCGAGTCCTCGACCCCGACCACCTCGTAGCCTGCGCCTTGGAGGTCCTCGGTCAATTCGAGCTCGAGCACGGGCTCGTCCTCGACGATCAGAATTTTTGCCATAGTAGGGACTCGCCTCCTCCGCGCGAATGACAAAACTGGCCGCCTCGGGGCCCGGCCTCATGGGCCCTGCGGCCTCAGGGGCCCTGTGTGGTCTCGTCTCCCGCGCAGGATAGACGATTCAAGGAGGGAAAGCAACGTGCGGGAACGCGCGCGGCTCGCTGTCGACCGCGCGCGGCTCCCTGTCGGCCGCGCGCGGCTCCAGTTCCCCTTAGGGCGCCTTCTTTCCAAAGGCGGCGGCGTCCTTGAAGATCGATGCGAGGGACCAGGTGGAGACCTGGTAGCTCAGGGCAGAAGCCTGGCCATTGTCGCTCGTGCGCACCCAATAGCGACCGTCGCTCGCGGGAGCGCCCACCTCGACGACCCTGGTGGCGCCGGTGCCGAGGGAAAGCGTGAGGGTGGCGACAATCTTGTCGAAGGCCCCGGCCGGCGCGTGGGCCGCAAGATCGACCGCCTCGAGGTTGAGGGCGGCCCTGAGCATCGACTCCACGGTGACGGCGTCGGGGGCCGGGCTGCCGCCCTTCCACCCGTCGGCGACCCGCTCAAAGCTCCATGACACCCGATGGGCCGGAGCCTTTTTCGCGGCCGCCGATCCGCTTGGGGCCGCGGCCTGGGCGCCAAAATCCACATCGGCCGTGGCCATAGCCGATTGGACCTTGTCGCTGCCCAGCTGGTCCCTCCAGACCCGGAGATCGAGCCACGAACCGCGATCGGCCACGAGCCACGATGAGATGTCGGCGTCGATCAGCCATGAATCGTTCGATGAAGCAAAGCGGACATAGAGCCCCGAACCGGTGGGACCTCGATTCCCGGCCTTGAGGTCGAGGAGTACCCTGCCCTTGGCGTCGGCGATCTTCAGCGACTTCGCCTGCGCCTCGTCAAGTCCGAGGTTCTTCCAGGCATCGGCCGCCTTCGCCACTGGTCTGCGGTGGCCCGATTTCGCGAGGGCCGACAGGAAGGCATCGACACGCGAAGCCTGGGCCGGAAGGGCATCGCCCCCATCCATCACCTGCCACAGGCCTCCGTTCTTCTGGAGATGGAGACTCGAGGTCCCCACGCTCACCATGATATCCGCCGCGGCGTCGGCCTTGTTGGCCAGGAGGGTCCCGGTCTCCGTCCGGGCGGCAACGCGTTCGGGGCTGAAAAATTCTCCGAGGCCCCAGACGAGGAGGAGGACGACGAGGGCGCCCGACAGCCACTTAACCTTGTCTTCATAGCGCATCATGACTCTTTCCTCCCCTTGCCCTTCGTCGTCGCCTGTTCCGTCTTGGCCAGCGCTTCTCCGCCCGCCCGCGAGAGGATCCGGCGGCGGCGGCGGCGCATCAGGCCCACGAGGGCCACGGCCCCCGGTACGAGAACGAGGTTGACCGCGTAGGCCAGGAGGATGAGGGAGTTCTTCGCTACCGGATCCTGGACCTTGGACAGGCGCGGATCGCGGGCTCCGCGACTTCTGATCGCCGCCAGCTCGTCGCCCGAGGCCAGCCAGTCGGCGGCCGAGGCGATAAAGGATGCGTTGAATTGGGAATTGGTCATATTCATTAGATCAGTGGCGAAATCGGCTGAGCCGACGACGAAGAGGCGGCCGGGGCTCGCGGGGCCCTGCTCGGGCGCGAGGGGCGGCGCTCCCTTTCTTTCGGGGAGTTTGGCCTGGCCGAAGAAGGCGCTGGGGAATACCCCCGTCAGGCTCGCGGCGAGGAGGTACTGGCCTCCTGTCTTGCCGGCCTCGGCGCCGAAGCCAGCCGACTCCTCGGGGCGGACGGCGAAGTTGCCCGTCTGGAGCCAGGCCTTGGGCGTCGACTTGACGAGGGGCTCCTCTTTCACACCAGGTATGGGCTTGAGGGAGATCGGGCTCGGCCAAAACAGGTCGAGGCCGGCGAGGCGCGCGGTCACGGGATTGACCTTCGACGCGTACTCGGGCCTGGTCACGACGAAATGCGGATAGGGCGTGTAGCGGATGATCTGTGCGCCGTTGGAGGCCATTTGCTGGAAGGGCACGGTCAGGGCTGAGGTGTCGAGGAGAAGGCTCCTTTGCACTTCGACGCCCCAGGCCCCGAGGGCCCTGAGGAGGGCGTCCTTCGCGACGGGACCCGCCGTGAGGTTCTGGCGGGCATCCACATTGATCCCCTTGGCGGCGACGAAGACCGAGCCTCCGCGCTCCAGATATTCGTCGATCCTGTACACATCGTAGTCGTCGAGATCGTTGTTGCCCACGACGAGGAGAACCTTCGTGTCGGGCGGCACCGGGTCGCCCCGATTGAGTTCGGCCACCTGCCAGCCTGACCGGGTGAGCTCGTCGTTCAGGGTCTTGTAGTCGTTGGAGAGGGACTTGTCGCCGTCACCGATGAGGATCTCCAGCTTCTGCGGCTCGTTCTTGACGGCCCGGCGAATGGCCTTGACGAGGTCGTACTCGAGGGTCGATGCGTCGAGGACGAAGGGAATGACCTCGGTGCGATCGAGGTACTGCACGACGATGCCCGAATACACGACGGCGACCCGCTGCTCGTTCTGGTCGACGATCTGCATCTGGCGGCCCTGCACGCCGAGGCCTTCCACGGCCCCCGCCCTCGATGTGGGATCCTCCACGGATACGTCTATCCTGCCGTGCGAATAGGCCTCGAATTCACCCAGCATGTCCTCGATCGTCCGCGGTCCCGGATGGCGGGCCGAGAGGGTCGGGGAAATGTAATACGTAATATGAAGATGTTCGGGAATTTCCTTCCACAGTTGCCTCGAAACCTTCGAAAGACTCTGGCTGTGATCGGAGGAAAGATCGAGGCGGAAGGCGAATCGCCCGACGACGAGGAGGGCGGCCACGATGACCGCAGCCGTCAGCGCGAGGAGAATCGTTTGCCGGAGCTTGCCTGTTCTCGAGTTCATGCTGTCAGCTCCATTTCCGGCGCCCGAGGGTCCAGGATGTCAGGTAGAGGAAAAAGAAGGTCGCCGCGAGGTAGTAGGCGAGGTCGCGGGAGTCGAGGACACCCCGACCGAAGCCGGCGAAGTGCCGGGCGAGGGACAGCCAGTTGAAGAGGTCGGCCAGGGTTCCCGTCGTGCCCAGGTAGGAGGCCAGCCTGTCCACCAGGACCAGGATGAGGAGGAGGAGGGTCGAGCCGAGGAAGGCGCTCACCTGGTTGCGGGCCTTGCTGGAGACCCACTGGCCGATGGCGGTGGCGGCGGCGGCCACGAGGAGGACGCCGAGATACTGTCCGGCGAGGACTCCCGCGTCGAAGCTGCCGAGGAGGGATGCCATGAAGGGCACGGGGATGGTCAGCAGCACGGCGATCGCGACAATCGCAAAGGCGGCCAGGAACTTGCCCAGGACGAGGGCGAACTCTGCAAAGGGCAGGGTCAGGAGGAGCTCCCCGGTGCCGAGTCTTGCCTCTTCGGCCCAGCTCCTCATCGTGAGGGCGGGAACCACGAAGGCCAAGACGACGGGCATCATGCCAAACCAGGAAGAAAGGTCGGCAAAGCCGACGGCGTAGAAACCAGCTACGAAATAGAGCCAGGCCGAGGTGAAAACAAGAAAAACCACGATGAGGACATAGGCGATCGGGGAGCCGAAGGCCGAGCGAAACTCGCGTCGAAATACGGGTAGGAAGCCCTTCATTCCCTTCCTCCTTCCGTTGTGAGTTTGACAAAGATTTCCTCGAGGGAAAGTTTGTGCGGCACGAGTTCGAGGAGGACAAGGCCCTCGGATACGGCCCAGTCGAAAACGAGGGCCCCCGGATCCGATTCGGCAATTCCCGGCTGGAGGGCGATCTCGACATCGAAGGCGCTTCCATGGGCCGCCTTGATCGAGCGGAGGGCCCCCATCGAGGGCAGGCGCCCGAGAGCGGCTTCGATGTCCGCCGTCGTCGGCTCCGCCTTCGCGGCCCGCTCCGCCCCGGCGCCGGTTCCCCTCGCGCGGCCCCGCAGCCTGAATGCGACCCGCGATTCGCCCTTGAGAGCCTCGCCTATCTCTTCTGCCGTGCCCTGGGCCGCGATCCGGCCCTCGTTGAGGATCAGGACCTTGGAGCAGACGGCCTCGACCTCCTGCAGGATATGGGTCGAGAGGATGACGGTCTTTTCCTTGCCCAGCTCCCGGATGAGGGAACGAATTTCGAGGATCTGGTTGGGGTCGAGGCCGGTCGTCGGCTCGTCGAGGATGAGAATGTCCGGATCGTGAAGGATGGCCTGGGCGAGACCGAGGCGCTGCCTATAGCCCTTGGAAAGTTCTTCCACCTGCTTGTTGATGACGGGGCCGAGGGAGCAGGCCGCCACCGCCCTGTCGATCGCCGCCTTGCGCTCCGATCCATCGAGGCCGCGCGCGTCGGCCACGAAATCGAGGTACTCGGCGGGACTCTGATCGGGGTAGAGGGGCGCCGATTCGGGCAAATAGCCGATCTTGCGTTTGATGGCGACCGGATCCTCGGTGACGTCGATGCCGTCGATCAGGGCCGATCCCTCGCTCGGGAAATGGTAGCCGGTCAGGATTTTCATGATCGTGGTCTTGCCGGCACCGTTGGGGCCAAGGAGGCCGACCACCTGCCCTCGCTCGACGGAGAAGGACACACCCTTCACCGCCTCGACGCGGTTGTAGCTTTTCCGGAGCTCTTTCGCTTCTATCACGTTGACTCCTTGCAGAGGCAAATCGCTTTCAAAACCTTGCCGCGTCGGCCGCGGTTACAGGCTTAATCGACGTATTCGATGGGGAAGGCCATGCGGTCGCGGGTCAACACGGTTTCCGGGAAGACGGTGCGGGCCTCGTCGAGCAGAACCTTGAGTTCGCGGTCGGCGTAGCGGGGGCTGTAGTGGATGAGGCCGAGTTTTTTCACGCCGCCGGCCGCCCTGGCAATCTTGGCCGCCTGGATCGCCGTCATGTGTTTCTTTTCGACGGCGCTCTGGGCGAGGGCTTCCTCGAACATGCCTTCACAGATGAGAAGGTCGGAACCCGCGACTTCCCGGCTTATCTCGGGGAAGTAGAGGCTATCGGTGACGTAGGAGAATTTGCGGCCCGAGCGGGGCGGTCCGAGGACGGCCGAGGGGGCGACGACACGCCCGTCGTCCAGAACCACGTTTTCACCGCCCTGGAGCCTCGACCACATCGGGCCCCGGGGCACGCCCAGCTCCTGGGCCCTCTCGGGATGGAAGGCGCCGGGACGCGGCTCCTCCTCGAGGGTATACCCGTAACAATTCTTTGTGTGCCTGAGCTGAAAGGAACGGATTGCGAAGCCCTCGCCCTGCCAGACGAGGCCGGGTTCGGGCGTTTCCTTGACGATGATTTCGTAGTTGATGTACATGTCCAGGACGCGGCGGCTCTGCTCGATGTATTCGGCGATGCGCGGCGGTCCGAAAATGTAGAGGGGCTCTTCGCGATCTACCTGGCTCGAAAGCATGAGGATGCCGGGCAGGCCGGTGACGTGGTCGGCGTGCATGTGCGACACGAAGATGGCCGTGATCTTTTTCCAGCGCAGGTTGAGCCTGCGTATCGAGACCTGGGTGCCCTCGCCACCGTCGAAAAGGAAAAGTTCCCCCTCGCGGCGCAGGAGGACGCTCGTGAGTTGACGCTGGGGAAGGGGCATCATGCCGCCGCAGCCGAGGACAAATGCTTCGAGATTCATGGGGCGTGACTATATCTGAAAGCGAGCCGTGGTATCAATTGCGGTCGGAGGCCTTGGCCCGCGCCGCCCGGGGCAGCCCTGGGGCCCCACCCGTTGCTTGATCGCGCCGGGCACCTGAGGCCGGGCACCTGAGGCCGGGCACCTGGCGGCGCCCCGGATCGAGGATGGCCGGCTTAGACGAGGGGCTCTCCACCGGAGACGGCAGCGTCGGTGGCCGTTTCACCTTCAGCACCCTCGGCGCCCTCGACTCCGTCGGCCGGATTGGCCTCGCCCGCCTTTTCGTGAAGTTCTTCCCTTCGCTTGAGTTTGTCCGCTTTTTTCTGCTTCTTGGCCAGTTCCCGCGCGCGTTTTTCAAATTGATAATTGGGCTTCGCCATGATTCCTCCATGAAACCGGAGATGTGAAAGCAACTGAAGACGCAAAGGCCCGACCCCAGGGGGCCGGGCCTGCAGTAAGAAGGCTGCCCCTCTACTTAGTAGCGGAAATTGTCGCGGCGGGGCTTGTCCATGGCCTCATTGACCTTGAGCTGCCTGCCATCGACATCGCGGCCGTTCATGCCGGCGATCGCGGCCGAGGCCTCGCTGTCAGAGGACATCTCGACAAAGCCGAAACCCTTGGAATTGCCGGAATCGCGATCGGTGATGATCTTGACCGACTGAACCTCGCCGTAGGCGTGAAACAGCTCGCCGAGATCGGCTTCGTGCGTGTTGTAGCTGAGGTTCCCAACGTAGATTTTCTTTCCCATGACCAGTTCCTTTTTCCCGCCGGCTATCCGCCCCGGGACTTCGTGATACGTTTATCTGAGATAAACGCTTGTCCTCCGCCCCGGTGAGGGGGTCTGGAGGGATGAGTGGAGCATCGGACAAGCGTAACGGTGCGTTCCTCAAGCAAAGACTCGGGTTCGCTTCGATCAACTCGCAAAAGCTGCCGAAAACGACCCCTCGTCGATCTCATGTTCCGGAAAGGGCAGTACGTCGATGGCTCGAATAACTCTCTCGAAGATCATTGTAGCACAAGCCAAAGATTTAGTCTCTACCACAAGGCCCTCTCGCGATAGAAAATTCCCTTCCGTCAAACGCGGGCAAAGGCGGCGAGAATGCCCTCGCGGCGGGGAGAATCGGCATCGACGAAGGCGGGGGGTTCGCCCAGGGGAGCCGGCACCTCGCGATCCCCTCCCCGGTACTCCGCGCCGCTCCAGCCGTGTATCCAGCGTCCTGGCGGAAAGTGTACGAGGCGGGAAACCGCCCCCTGCACGATCACCGGCGCGACGAGGATATCGTCGCCATAGAGGAATTCGTCCTTGATGGTCCACGAAGGGCCGTCGTCCTCGAAGGCCATAAAAAGCGGTCGCTGGAGTGGAAGGCCCTCGCGGGCGTTCAAGGCGAGCATCTCCTTGCGATAGGGTTTTAGGGCGACGAAGAGCCTCGTCATTCTCGCCAGATGGGTGAGGGTGATGTCGTCGGAATCGAACTGCCAGTTGTCGCCCGGGCGATTGCCTTCGTGGCTGCGCATCATGGCCGTGAAGACCGCGAGCTCGGCCCAGCGCATGAAAAGCTCCCGGTCGCGCTTCATGCCGAAGAGCGTGGTATAGCCGCCGATGTCGGAATGGTGGAGCCCATGGCCCACGACGGCGAGGCTGAGGGCAGCCGGAATGACCGAGGGGAGGCCGTCATCCTCGCTCCAGTCGACGTTCTGGTCGCCGGCCCACATCATCGGACTGTAGCGCTGGCTCCCTGTATAGCCCGCCCGCATGAAGAAGGTGACCTCGCCGAGGGCTCCCGCCTCTTCAACCGCCTCTCGGCAGAGCCGCGCCCAGGTGGCCGGCCAGGCGTTGTGGGCCAGCATCGGGCTCGTCCCGTCGTGGAGGACGACATCGACCGGAAGATATTCGCCGAAATCGGCCATCCAGCCCGAAAGCCCGAAATCGACCAGATTGCCCCGGAGGACGGACTTGTACCAATCGAAGGCGGTTTGGTTGGTGAAATCGACGATGCCCGCTTCGAATTCGCCGAAATCGACGAGGTAGGTCCCGCCCTTCCCGTCCCGGGCCAGGTAGCCCAGCCTTTCCGCCTCGACGTAAAGACTCTTGTCCCTGGCGACATAGGGATTGGCGTAGCCGAGAAAGCGGATCCCCCGGGAACGCAGTTCCTTGATAGTTGTGTCGAGTTCCGGATAGAGCTCCCGGTCCCACTCCCAGTTCCACATGAGGCGTTTGCCGAAACTCGTCATGCGGATGCCTTCCCAGTCCTGGGCCCAGATGCCCGCCACCCTGACGCCTGCCGCTTCGGTCTTCGCCAGCTTATCGAGGCAGACTTGGGTGCCGCCCTGGATGCCGAGCACGATGCCGTCATGGATCCAGTCGGGCGGCTCGGGTTGCCTGCCCAGAAGGCCCGAGGCCGACTGGATGACCTCGCGCATCGACTCGGCTGCGCTGATGAAAAGGCGCTTCGGCATGTCCCAGAATTCCAGCTCGTGGAAGTCGGGGGCGCGAAAATCGAAGGCGGCGTAGGCCGAGCCCTCGGCATGGAGGAGATAGCGCCGCGAGGAGACATAGGTCGGCTCGGGATAGAAGGTCCACCAGTAATCGCCGCCCGCCCTGTCATGGACGTCGGCCAAAAAGGTCACGTAGGTCGACTTGTTCCGGCCGACGCCCTGTTCGCTCGTCCAGAGCGGAAAGCGCCGGCCCCGCAGGTCGAAATGGGAAAATTGCTCGCCGCAGCCGTAGACGTGCTCGCCGGGCTCGGCCGCGAAGCGGAACCAGAAACGGTTGCGGCCTTCCGGCGCCCCGGAAAAGGCGAAGACGAGCCTTCCCTCCTCCTCGGCCAGCTCCAAGGCGAGGCCGGTCTGCCCCGAGCCGAAGGACAGGCGGAATCGCCCGCCGCCCCCAAGCGGCTCGACCCGGAGGGCGGGAAGGGCGATACGCTCTTCCACATAATCGCGAATATCGAAATTGCCCCGATACATGTCGATCGATTCGCGACCGGTGCCGGCCCAGACGAAGGGGCCGTCGATGAGGAGGAGGCCCCGCCATTCCACGCGAAGGCCGGACTTCGAGAGGCGCACATCGAGGCTGGTCCCCATGGCCTAGCCCTTTACGGCGCCGGCTGTGAGGCCGGAAATGATCTTGTCGTGGAGGAAGATGTAGGCGGCGACGCTCGGGATCATCGACAGGATGATGGCGGCGAACATGCCCGTATAGTCGGTGATGAACTGGCTGGAGAAATACTTGATGCCCAGCTGGATCGTCCGCGACGAGGTGCTCGACGTGAATAGCATCGCCATCACGAACTCGTTCCAGGCGTAGACGAAGCAGAAGGTGCCGGCCGTCGCCATGCCTGAGCGCGACAGGGGCAGGACGATCTTGAAGAATCGCTGGTTGAAGCCGCAGCCGTCTATGATGGAGGCCTCTTCCAATTCCTTGGGAATGGCCTTCATGAAGGTCGTGATGAGGGCCACCGAAATCGGCAGGTTGATGGCCGCGTACACGAAGATGAGCGACGCGAGTTTATCGTAGAGTCCCGTGCGCGTGATGATCATGAAATACGGCACCATGAAGGAAATGATCGGGATGAGGACGCCGGCCGTAATGATCGAATGGATGAGGTCTCGCCCCCTGAAGTGCTCGCGGGAGAGGACGAAGCTCGCCATGGCGGCGACGAGGAGGTTGAGCGCCACCGACCCGACCGAGGCGATGACCGAGTTCACGAAAAGCTGGATGAGGTCGGCCGTGACGATGGCGTTCCGATAGTTTCCGAGGGAGAGGGTCTTCGGCCAACCGAAGGGCGAGGACTCGAGTTCGAGATTGGTCCTGAACGAATTCACGAGGAGCCAGAGAAAGGGCAGTATGGCGACCGCGAGAAAAAAGAGGAGGACCAGCCATTTGGCAGTCTGCGCGACGGCGGCCTTCGCGGAGCCGGACGAGTTTTCCTTCATGGTTCCACCGCCTTCACTGGGCCGACTCGGTCATGGGATCGTTCTTCCCCATGGCCGCGCGGATAAGGGATACGACCACGGCCCCCAGGGCGATGAGGATCATCCCCGCGGCGCTCGCGTCGCCGTAGCGGAGCGCGTCCATCTTCTGGTAGAGCGCGATGCCGATGGTATTGGTGGCGTAGGCCGGCCCCCCTCCCGTCATGAGGTAGGTGGTGTCGAAGTGCCGCATGCCGTAGGCCATGGCCAGCGTCACGGCCGTGACGAGGGTGCCGCGTATCATCGGAATTGTGATCAATAATTCCTGCTGGACCTTCGACGCCCCGTCGATCTGGGCGGCTTCGTACAATTCCTTGGGAATGTTCATTATGGAAGCAAGAATGATGATCATGAAATAGCCGATATAGATGACCGTCATGGCGATGATCGCGAAAAGGGCCGTGGAGGTGTCGCCCAGCCAATTCCTCGGCGTGCCCCCGAAGAGCTTTATGATGGCGTTTATCGGCCCGTATTCAGGATTGTAGAGCGCCACCCAGACGCTCGCGATCGCGACGGTCGAGATGACGTTGGGCAGAAAATAAACGGTGCGCAGGAATTTCCAGCCGCGGGGGTTGCGGGCGAGGATGAGGGCGACGAGGGCCGCGAAGGAAATCTGGACAAAGCCCTGGGAAAGGGCCCAGATCAGATTATTCCGGATCGACAGGAAAAAGGTGTCGTCGGTCAGTAGCCTGACGTAGTTTGCGAAGTTGTTCCATTTCATGGTCCCGCTGCCCGTCCACCGCATCAGGCTCGTATAGGCGTTGAAGACGAGGGGGAACAGGAAAAAGACCAGGAACAAAATCGTGATGGGAGCGAGGTACACCACAATCCAGGGATTGGCCCTTTGCTTCTTCTTCATTGTCGTTTTCCTCGTCGCGGCGGAAATCTGGAATGCGGGGCGCCCACCTGCCGGGGTCGGGCCCGCCTGCGGCCCCGACCGAAGATCGGGGCCGCGGTTGCGTCACGAGCGTGTCTGATCAGCGGTAAATTTTCTTGTCGACGAGCTTGCAGAACTGTTCGGGGCTGAGCTGACCGAGGGCCAGGGCCGAAAGTTGCTGGGTGAACTCGAGGGTCACTTCCGAGCCCATGGCGGCCTCGAGGTCTGTGGCCGTCCGGTAGCCCTTTTCGGTGAGGGCGTAGAACTGCTTCTGGAGCGGGTCGGTCGGGACGTAGCCGGAGTGGACAGCGAACATGCCGCCGGAGGTTTTGGCGAGTTGGGCAACGTTGTCCCTGGAGGTCAGGAACTTGAGGAAGGTGATGATCGCGTCGTGCCTGGCCCTGTCGTTGGTGGCCGCGGCGGCGATGTTGGCCTGGAGACGGCTAATGATGATGTTCTTGTTCGGGCCCGCGGGAGGAAGGGCCGCGATGACGATGCTGGGGAAGAAGGTGGTCGCCCGAAGATCGGCCCGCCCGGCGTACCAGGGGCCGTTGGAGAAGATCGCCGTCCTGCCCGCGAGGAAATGCCCGCCGGAAACCCCGGCACTCGCCCCAACCGCGTCGGGTGTCGTGTAGTCCTGGAAGATCCTCTTCATGATTTTGGCCGATTCGACAAAGGCCGGATCGGTGAAGGGCTTGTCCCACACATCGGGGCCGCCGAAGGAAACCGCGAGCCAGGAAAACCAGATCATGCTGGTCCACGCATTGGTATCGCCGGACATCTGGCTCGAGGGATAGATGCCCGCGGCCTTGAGCTTGTCCATCGCCGCCCACAGCTCGTCCATCGTCGCGGGGATCGCGCCGACTCCGGCCTTCTTGAGAAGGTCGCCATTGTACCAAATGGGAAGTACTCCGGTTTCGAAGGGGAGGGTCTTGAGCTTGCCGTCGATTG
>JAJXVS010000274.1 GCA_021782015.1 bacterium
TAGATTTCCCTTTCGAGCACGCGGAGGGCCGTGCGCCGGTTGGGCAGGTGGGTCAGGGCGTCGGTGCTCGCCAGGATGTCGAGCCGGGCGTTGGCGCGCTCGAGCTCAGCATGGAGCATGGCCGCGCGCACGATGGAACCGAGCTGTCGCGCCATCGTCTCGAAGAGGGAACTGCGCGCCTCGTCGAGGGCGGTCTCGTCCTTGAAGGCGACGCCGAGGGAGCCGAGGCTTTGTCCCCTGTCGATGATGGGAAAGGCCGCGAAACTCGCGAGGCCCAAGCCCTTGAGCGCATCCTTGAGCCGCCCCTCGGGGTACTCCTCGATGCGTCTGTGGGCTGTGGTACCCTGAAGCGATGCCTGCTCCGAAAGAATGCTGCCTCGTTCGTGATGAATGACGGCATCGAGGGCCTCGGCGCTCAGGCCCCTCTGCGCCACCAACTGGAGGTCGTCGCTCTTTCCATCCTTGATGTAGATGATGGTAACGTCGACATGGAGGTTGCGCTGGAGAATGTCGAGAATCCTTGGGAGGAGTTCATCGAGATCCACCGAGCCCGCCGTCTCGGAAAAGGCGTCGTAGAGAATCTGGAGGGTATTGCGGCTGTCCCCGAGCTCGATCACCTTGCCGGTGAGTTCGCGTTCGACCCTCGCCATCAGGATCACGAGGAGGGCGTAATTTATCGAGGTGTACAGCACGATGCCCGCGAGGGTCATCAAAGATTCCGTTTCGATGTCGCCGAGGCCCCAGGGGTGGGGGGGGAAGAGGTACACGAAGGCGCGAAGGAGGTAGAGGAAGCTGCCGATCACGAACATCGAAATGAGGATGATCGGCCCGTTGCGTATCTTGGCGGCCCGCGCTCCTTTGAGGATCAAAATGACCCCATAGACGAGGAGGCCTGCGAAGGCCACCGACATGAGGACGACGCGGATCCATCGATCGGGCGTGATGAATGAAAGAATAACGGCAAATCCGACGATGACCGCCTGGATCGCGATGAAAAGGGGACGCCGAATGTCCCCGCCAAGGAGAAAGAGGGTCGTGGCGATATAGGCGCATAGCGCGAAGATTTGGAGCCCGTTGAAAAGAAGGACAAAGAGGGGAAGGGGCAGCGAAGGCTGAAGGAGGAGGACGCCGAAGGCGAGAAGGTGGGCCACGATGCCGAAAATCCAGACCCGAAGCCGATCGAGGTGCCGCATGAGCACGACGACAGTCACGATGAAACCCGTCGCGAAGGTGAGAAGAAACCCCACGACGTTGATGGTCAGAAATTCGGGAAACCAGTCCATCTGTAATCGAAAGTATTGCGAGCCAGGGGGCTCTTGGCAACAGGAATCGTTCGATGCGGCCAAGGCGAAAGGCTGGAGGCGCGCGGCTATCCGGGCAGTCGGCGCGGCCGCCTCAGTCGGCAGAGCCGCCTCAGTCGGCAGAGCCGCCTCAGCCGCCGCCCTTGTAGAGGGTCTTGAGCGGGAACTCGACGCGCCAGATCGTGCCGGGCCCCTGCACGCGCTCCAGCTTGCCGTCGATTTGCTCCACCATCGAATCCACGAGCGTTATGCCGAATCCTGAGGAATCCTCGTGCCCGGGCCTCCCCCTCTCGATGCCGACGCCGTCGTCGGCCACGATGAGGAGGGCTCGGTCGATCGAATGGCGGGTGAACTCCACGAGAATCCGGCCGCTCCGGTTTTCGGGAAAGGCGTATTTTATCGCATTTGTGACGAGTTCGTTGACGACGATGCCAATCGGGAAGAGGATGCGCGAGTCGGTGTCGATGGCCTCGGCCCGCACCTCCAGCGCCACGGAGGGATTCGTCTTGATCGACGAGTCGAGGGCCTGCACGAGCTGCGAGAGGTAGGCGCCGGCCGGCACGTGGATGAAGTCGTCCGACTGGAAGAGTTTTTCGTAGATGAGCATCATGCCGTGCACCCGGTCGCTCGCCTGCACAAGGGCGTCGACCGCGACCTGATCGGCAATCCGCGAGGATTGGAGCCTGAGGAGGGCGTACACCGAATTCATGTTGTTGCGGATGCGGTGATGGGTCTCCTTGAGGAGGAGCTCCTTTTCGGCGAGTAGTTGTCTGATCCTGTCGTCTGCCGCCTTGGTTTCGCTCACGTCTGCGACGATGAGGAGGAGATGCGGCGCACCTTCGCGACGATGGCCGGAAAACACGACCTCCGATTCGCGGCGACCGGTGCAGCGAAGCCAGCGCGGAGGGACCGAAGCGGCGAGGCGCACTTCGAGATCCTTCCCCTCGGGCTCCTTGTAAAAGGCGCTGAAGCGGCCGAGGAAGATTTCCCGGTCGGGGCTGGCGAGGAGGTCGGCCAGGGCCGTCCCGATGAGGCTCGTGCCCTCCTTGCCCGCCATTTCGAGGAAGGTCCGGTTGGCCTGCAAAATCAGGCCATTCGCATCGATGCTGGTGTAGCCCACCGGCGCGTCGTTGTAGAGGCGGGCGTAACCGTCGCGCGCCTCCTCGAGGCGCTGCTGGGTCTCGCGGAGTTCCTCATTCTGAAGTTCGAGCTCGATCTGGTGCACGCGGAGGTCGTGAATGAGATTCCGCGCCTCGCGCAGGGCTTCGCCCCTCTCGCCCCTCTCGGTCTCCCCCCTCGACTTCGACCCGAGAAGCTCCTCCGCCTTGGTTCTGAGGTCGTCTGGCAAAAACTCGGCATCTTCCCTCATCGATGGACCTCCCTTTTGCCGCCGCCGCCTCCGCCACCCTTGCCGCCACCGCCACCCTTGCCGCGCCCGCCATCGTTGCCACCGCCGCCGCCGCGATTGCCGCCACCGCCGGCATCGCCCCCATCGCCACCCCCGCCAACCAACTGCATGGCCGCCAGGCTGGCCTCGAGCTCATTGAGCCTCTGCTGGGCGTTCCGGTGGTCGGTTATGTCGAGGCAGGACCCGATGTAGCCCGTGACGGCCCCGCCTGCCGCCGCGCCACTGGGCGCCGCCCCACCAGCCGCCGCCGCCCCACCGGCCGCCGCCGCCCCACCTTCTTCGCCATCGCCCTCGAAAAGCGGCTTGCCCTGCTCCAACAACCAGCGGTATTCGCCGTCGGAGCGGCGAAGGCGATATTCCATCGAGTAGGTCAGGCCGGCGTCGAAGGCCTTCGTGTATATTTCGACACAATGCTGTCGATCACCGGGGTGCACGGCCTTCGACCAGCCCTCGCCCCCCTCTTCCACCGCGCTGCGCCCGGTGAAGTCGAGCCAGCTCTTGCTGAACCAGCTTCGCCCCTTGTCGGGGCCCGACATCCAGAAAAGGGCGGGCGAGGCATTCGCCACCGCGTCGAAACGCCACCGCGTCGCCTGGCTTTCGCGCTCGGCAGCCTGTCGCTCGCCCTCCGCCGCAAGCCGCATCCGTTCGGCGGCCTTCACCTCGGCGATATCGGTGAAGGAGAGGACGGTGCCCGAAAAGGCCCCCGGTCCCACGGCGTAGGGGATGATGCGCATGAAGAACCAGCGATCGTCCTGGGTGCGCACCTCGCGGGCGATGGTCACGTTGGTGGCCTGGACCTCCCTGACGAGGGAGGCGGGATCGAGGTCGAGGAGATCGTGCTGGATGTGGGTGATGGGCCTGCCTATGTCGCTGTCCAGAAGGCGGAAGATCGACGTTATCGTCGGCGAAAAGCGGCGCACCTCGAGGTTCTCGTCGAGGATGAGCTTGCCGATGTGGCTCGCGGTCAGGAGATTGTCCACATCATTGTGAAGTTCGGTGAGTTCGATGATCTTCTTGTGGTACTCGGCGTTGACGGTGAAGAGCTCCTCGTTGGTCGACTGGAGCTCCTCGTTGGTCGACTGCAATTCCTCGTTGCTCGCGAGGAGTTCCTCGTTCGTCGCCTGAAGTTCCTCATTGGAGGTTTCGAGTTCCTCGATTGTGGCCTGGAGGTTTTCGCGCGAGAACTGGAGTTCCTGCTCGAGGTCCTTGATGCGCTGCTCGGCCTCGCCCGCCATGTCGAAGGTGATGGCCTGGTCGCCCTCGACCTCTTCGCGGCGCCGGGCCGGGTTGACGAGGACGGCCACCAGGTTCTCCTGGCCCTTTTTTTGGGAAAGCATGCGGACGACGAGATCGACCTGGGCGCCGTGGCGCAGGCGGATGCCCGATAGCCGCACGTCGCGGCGCTCGCGAAAGCATTTCTGGATGCCCGTCGCAAGGGGTATGGCGAGTTCCTTGACGGCCAACTTCGTGATGTCGGCGGAGAGCTTGCCCGAGGGGATGCGGAAATAATCGCCGCTGTCGCCCGAGGTATGAAGAACCTCCAATTGTTCGTTGACGATGACCGAGAGGGGGAGGATGTCGGGGCCGAGGGTTTCGATGAAGCGCTCGAGCATCCGTTCCTCGTCGACGCCCCGCCAGGCCCTCCTCTCGCCGATAAAGCGATCGCGCGATTCGCGAACTCGGGTGTCGGTCACCATCGGCGCGCCGAGGATGGGCTCAGGCTGCCTCACCCTCCCCTTCGAGCGATAGATCTTGAGCTTGGAATCGATCGTCTCGAAGAAATCGGCTGCGTCGCCCGTGGTCTCGCTCGTGCCGAGAAAGAGGACGCCCCCAGGCGCGAGGGAAAAGTTGAAATAGTCGAGGACCTTCCGCTGGAGGACGGGCTGGAGATAGATGAGGAGGTTGCGGCAGGAGACGAGCTGGATGTTCGTGAAGGGCGGATCCTTGATGAGATTGTGCTGGGCGAAGACCACCATTTCGCGGAGGGCCCTCGTCACCTGCACGCTCTCGTCGCGGCGGACGAAGTACTTCGCGAGGTAGGAGGGGGCGAGGTCGGCCGCCACGCTCTCGGGATAGACGCCGGCCGCCGCAAAGCGCACGGCGTCGGAGTCGATGTCGGTGGCGAAGATCTTCACGTCGGGCGCCAGGCCCAGGTTTTCGGCGCACTCGCGCACGAGGATGGCCAGGGAATAGGCCTCCTCACCCGTGGAACAGCCGGCCACCCAGAAGCGGAGTTCCTTGCCCCCGGCGGCCCTGAGCATGTCGGGGAGAACATCCTGGGCGATG
>JAJXVS010000021.1 GCA_021782015.1 bacterium
TAGGGAAGGAGGACGGGGCGCGAACCCTTGCGCTCGAATGTCGCCTCGTCGTAGAGCCCCCGCACGAGGCTGCCCGCCGCTGCTTCGATGAAAACCTTCATCGCTCCTCCTCATGGAATGGCGATTTTGCCCCCTCACCTCTCCAACTTCCTGTACGTCATCCTGTGAGGCCTTCGCCAAGCCTGCGGCTTGGCGCACCACTTTCCGCCGCAGCGGAAAGTGGGCTCTCCATCACCGCCGACAGGCCGCCTACCTTTCCAGCTTCCTGTACGTCATCCGGTGAGGCCTGTCGGCGGCATCACCCAGCTGCTCGTGGCGCCAGGCGGCGAACTCGCTGAAGTTCCCGTCGTACCAAATGGCCTCGGAGTTGCCCTCGAAGGCGAGAATATGAGTGCACACACGGTCGAGGAACCAGCGATCGTGGCTGACCACGAGGGCAACGCCCGCGAAGTCGTCCAGCGCCTCTTCGAGGGCCCGCATCGTGTTGACATCGAGGTCGTTCGTCGGCTCGTCGAGCAAAAGCACATTGGCGCAGTCCTGCACCATGAGGGCCATGTTGAGCCTGTTGCGCTCCCCGCCCGAAAGGACCCCCACCTTCTTCGACTGATCGGTGCCGGAAAAATTGAACCAACTGCAATAGGCCCGCGAATTGACCTCGCGCTTGCCCAGCTTGATGATGTCCAGCCCTCCGGAGAGCTGCTCCCAAACCGACTTCTCCGGGTCGAGCCGATCGCGGTTCTGGTCGGCATAGGCGAGCTTCACCGTGTCGCCTAACTTGATGCTCCCCTTGTCGGGCTTTTCCGAACCCGTGATCATCTTGAGCAAGGTCGTCTTGCCCGCCCCGTTCGGCCCGATGATGCCGACGATGGCCCCCGGCGGCACCTCGAAGCTGAGCCCCTCGTAAAGAAGCTTGTCGTCGTAGGACTTCGCGATGTCCTTCGCCTCGATGACGACATTGCCGAGCCTGGGCCCCACGGGAAGGACGATCTTCGAATCGCGGAGCTTCTCCTTGCCCTCCTCATTGAGGAGCTTCTCGTAGCGCGTAATGCGCGCCTTCGACTTCGCGTGGCGACCCTTGGGGCTCATCGACACCCATTCGAGCTCCCGCTCGAGCTGCTTGGCCCGGGCCGATTCGCCCTTCTCCTCCATCTCCAGCTGCTTCGCCTTCTGATCCAACCAACTACTATAATTACCCTTCCAGGGAATCCCCTCGCCCCGGTCGAGCTCGAGAATCCAGCCGGCGATATTGTCGAGGAAGTAGCGATCGTGGGTGACCGCAATGACCGTGCCCTCGTATTCGCGGAGGTGCCGCTCGAGCCAGGCCACCGTCTCCGCGTCGAGATGGTTGGTCGGCTCGTCGAGAAGAAGAATGTCAGGCTTTTTCAGCAGTAAGCGACACAGGGCCACGCGACGGCGCTCGCCCCCCGACAGCACATCGACCACCTTGTCGGCCGGCGGACAGCGGAGAGCGTCCATCGCCAGATCGAGCCTGGCGTCGAGATTCCAGCCGTCACAGCCGTCGATCTTCTCCTGGAGCTTGGCCTGGCGGGCCGCCAACTTGTCGAAGTCCGCGTCGGCGTCGCCATAGGCCTCCCCGATCGCCTCGAACTCCTTCAGCATATCGACGATCTCCTGCACACCCTCGCTCACAATCTCCTTGACCGTCTTGCCGACGGCGAGCTCGGGTTCCTGCTGGAGATAACCGATCGTGTAGCCCTTCTCCACCCGCGTCTCGCCGAGAATCTCCTCGTCGAGGCCCGCGAGAATCCTGAGCAGACTCGACTTGCCCGAGCCGTTCAAACCGATGACGCCGATCTTGGCGCCATAGTAATAGGACAGATTGATGTCCTTGAGCACGACCTTGGTCCCGTGACGCTTGGTCACCCGGTCCATCGTGTAGATGATCTTCTTGTCGTCGAAAGTGGTAGCCATGGGGGTAGAATAGCAGGAAAGCGGCCTGTTTGTTAAGGAATGCCTGCGCGATAGGCATGTCGCGACACAGGGATCGCCGAAGCGTATCTTCGGCACGTCATGGATGACGAGGGCGCGTCGGCTCGCTTCGCTCGCCGTCGGGCTCTCCGCGAGTAGTCCTCGGGCCGCTTCGCGACCCTGCGGGCTACTCGCTACGATCCCTCGCGCGAGTCGCCGCGCATTGATCCTTCTCTAAAATCCCATGCCTTGTCGGAAAGCTCACGTACGGTCATATTTCCCCAGAGCCCTTGCCGCCACCGCGTGTAGGCGATGCAGCCCGCCTCTTCACACAGGCGGAGTGAAAGGACGTCCCTCCACTTTCTTCAAAGTTTATGAAACGTCTTTCAATTTTCCATTTACATATTTATGAATAATACTTGCAACTAAAGTCTGATAGGGCATTCCCTCTTCTAGCGCCCTTGCCTTAATTCCTTCAAGATCTCTTTTACCGATACGAATATTCATTCTTTGATCTTTCGCCATTGTATTGAGCGCAGTTTCCTTGAGCTCAAGAAGAAGGGCTTTCTGATTCTTGACAAGTGTCCATTCTCCATTTTCCATGGAGTCAACATATTTTTTGTCTTCATTATCATCGCTCATTTGCCTTTCCTCCTTTTATCAGGAAGGTATTGGTCTGTATATTTCCTGCTTGGAATTATGGTCTTCAAGAACCAATATTCTCCATCCCTTACTGCAGGTACTGAATAAGCATAGTTGTCCACCCTTACAATAATCATTATTTGATTTCGATATTTATCCTTATTGGGATGATCAAAGACAGCCAATATATCACCACTTTCGATGGCTATTATGATCCTCTCAAAGCTAATTCCTCGAGAATCTTTGAGAATGCTATTCTTTTCCTCATTCCAATCAAAGACCATAAATCAAGAATATTCGTGCGTGTGCCATATGTCAATACATTCGCGATTCTATTTATTCTTTCTGTTCTAGGCTTGCCATTTCGCCTGGCAATGGGGTCTGACCCTACTGCGGTCGGAGCGATGGTATCCTGGCGGAAGGGCTCAGAAAAGATGGCCCCCGCCGCTCAGGCTCGCTCTCGCCACGCTTTGGAAGCCGCGTCGGAGAGCTCCTGAACAGAGAGGTCTTCCCACAGGCCTTTTCTCCATTCGGTATAGTCGTACTTGTCGCGCTGAATTAGGGAAATGAAGCGCTCCGCCTCAACGGGATCGAGGGAGGAAAAGAGTGCCTTGAATCCATCGTGGCGAATCAGCGCATCGGCGTGCATATCAATCCTCCTTGCCGAAGAAGTCGACCGGGTTTTCGATATCGGTCATCGAAGGGCCGGTTGAAACAGCATAAATCGAGATAGATCAACATTCTTCACCCCTTCTCCGCCACCCACTGTCCGCGATCATTGCCCATCGCGTCGTAGTTTGCCTCGGGTTGTGCGGCCTGTCCCTCGGGCTCCCACTTAGGTAGGGCGTCCACGATCTTCATCGTCTCGATGGAGACGCGCGTCACACGTTTCACGAGGTCGACGATGTAGCGCGGGTCTCCTACCTCCGTGCACCAATCGTTGGGATCGTTTTTGATCCCGGAGTCCTTGTCGACGCGGACCTGGTAGCGCTCCATCACCCACTCGATCGCCGTGCGACCGTTGACGACATAGCGGTAAGCCTCGGCGCCCCAGCGGTCGGTGGTGGCGGTCCAGAGCCGGTGGGTGAAGGCCACATTCTGCAGAGCTTCAGTCTGGAACTTCTTGCTCGAGGTGGCGAGGAAGGAATCGGGCGCCCTTGTCGCGTTCGGAAAAGGAGTAGTGGCGGTATTTCTCGAGAACGTGTTGAAATGGCATGGCACCCTCTCGCTGGCGATTTCAGGCAGTATAGCATCCGGGCGAAATCTGGCCATGGAGGCATGGAATTTCTTCGCGTCAGCGATCGAAGCGGAGATCCTTCCCGGCACCGAAAGGAAGGCGCCGCCTGGGGCGATGAGCGCCGTCTGGCCCCGGTCACTGCCGGGAAGATCGGAGCGGAGAGCGCGACCCGGCGCGGAGCGCCGGGGGACGCCCAAAAATCGTCAGCACGGACGACTCACCATATCCTTGAGCGCGACCCCTCCTGCAATGCAAACCAACGGATATTCTTGACGGTGCAGTTACCCAAGCGATAGCCTGAATTGTAGGCAAGGAGGAACAAGTGCCAAAACTCGTCGTCCGATGCTTTGCCGTGTCCATGGACGGTTTCAGCGCTGGCCCAAACCAGCGACTTGAGGAGCCCTTTGGCGACGGTGCGATGCGGATCATGAACTGGTTCAAGCCCACCAAGACCTACTGTGCCATGGTCGGACTCTCCGGCGGAGAGGTAGGACTCGACAACGACTTTGCCGCCAAGGCTGACGACAACATCGGGGCGACCATCATGGGTCGTCATATGTTTGGTCCGGACCGGGGTCCATGGGACCGCAACTGGCGAGGTTGGTGGGGCGACAATCCGCCTTACCATCATCCTGTTTTCGTACTCTGCCACCAAGACCGCGAATCCTTCGCCTTGCAAGGCGGGACGGACTTCACATTTGTGACCAATGGAATCGAGGCCGCGTTGCATCAGGCATTTGTCGCCGCCAAGGGAAAGGATGTCAGGATCGGTGGAGGGCCAGATACGGTCCGTCAGTATCTCAAAGCTGGGTTGATCGACGAACTCCACCTTGTTCAGGTTCCCTTTTTGCTAGGCCACGGAGAACCGCTATTCCAAGGATTGGATGGCGTCGAGGATAGGTATGAGTGCGTGGAATTCCAGGCCTCGAAAGCCGCTTCCCACCTGAAGATCGTCAGGAAAGGTTCTTAAGGGGGCATGCGGCATCTCGTGTCTTCGTCCGCGAATCTGCGTTTAATTATCGCTTCTTTTTAATGGAAGTGAAGAAGAAGCGGAAGAGGACGTATCCTGAGCGAGGGCGCGGCTTCAGCCCAGCGCCGCGAACTCCACGGCGATCGCGGCGGCTACCTTCGCGTTATTGTAAACTAACTCGATATTTGAATTGAGCGAATCGCCGCCGGTCAATTCCTTCACCTTCGCGAGGAGAAAGGGCGTTGACTCCTTGCCCTTGATGTCGGCGGCCCGGGCCTGCCTGAGCGCCTCCTCGATGGCGGCGTTGATGATGGCAGGATCCATCGAGTATTCCTCCGGGATGGGATTGGCGACGATGATGCCCCCATGCAGTCCGAGGTCCCATTTCGCCTTCAGCGCGAGGGCGAGTTCAGACGGGCCGTCAACGCGATAGTCCACGGAAAATCCGCTCTTTCTCGTGTAGAAGGCGGGCAGTTCATCGGTGCCGTAGCCGATGACCGGTACGCCGTTTGTTTCCAGGTATTCCAGGGTCAGGCCGATGTCGAGGATGGACTTCGCTCCGGCGCAGACGACGGCGACGTCGGTCCTGGCGAGTTCGAGGAGGTCGGCGGAGATGTCGAAGCTGGTCTCGGCTCCGCGGTGGACGCCGCCCACTCCGCCCGTGGCGAAGATGCGTATGCCGGCCATCGAGGCGAGTATCATGGTGCCGGCCACGGTCGTCGCGCCGTCACGTTTCTTCGCAATTATGAATGGAATGTCGCGGCGCGAGCATTTCTCGACGTCCTTGGCCTTGCCGAGGTACTCTATCTGTTCTGGCGCGAGGCCGACCTTGAGGCGGCCGCCGAGAATCGCGATGGTCGCGGGCACGGCGCCGTTTTCGCGGACGAGGGCCTCGACGGCGAGGGCGGTTTCGACATTGCGGGGCCAGGGCATGCCGTGGGAGATGATGGTCGATTCGAGGGCGACGACGGGCTTTCCGGCGGCGAGGGCGGCTTTCACTTCCTGTCCGATATCGAGGTAGGCTTCATACATGGCGGCTGGACTCCTTGAGAATGGTATGCAGTGTTGTTTCCGACATATGCGGATTGATCGTTGATTCGTGGCTGACGGCGATCGCCGCGGCGGCCAGGGCGGTTTGTGCCGCCTCGAAGGTGTCCTGTCCCTTCATGCTGGCATAGGCGAGCCCGGCCATGAATGCGTCCCCGGCCCCGCTCGCGTTTACGATGCGCACATCGCGGTTGGGGATCTTGCGGGATCGCCCCGCCTCGCTCGCGAAGACCCCTTCCTGTCCGAGACTGATGTAGATTCGCTGCACGCCGCGATCGTGGAGGAGGGCGGCGCACTTTTCTAGATCGCCATCGCTCCTTATGGGGACTCCGGAGAGGATCTCCGCCTCCATTCGATTCGGCTTGATGGTATGGAAGCGACCGACCCTGTCTGCGACCTTCGCGGCCTTGCTCGTCGAGACGGGGTCGAGGAAAAAATCGGGCCCGTTCGGAAAGCTTGAAAGAAGGTAATCCAGGACCGCGCCGGGCAGGTTGGTATCGAGTACACACAATTGGGCGTTTTCGATGATCCCGCGCCGGGACTGGATGTAATCGACACTTATCGCCTCGATCGAGTCCATGTGGTTGATGGCGACGGCCATGTCGCGCGATTCGTCGAGGATGCAGAGATATATCGAAGTTGCCCGGTCCCTCTGGACGATCGTGTCCCGCGTGTCGAGGCCGATCGAGGCCGCCTCTTCGAGTATCCTGCGCCCGTACAGGTCGTCGCCGACGACGCTGATGAGCCTCGTCGGCACGCCGAGCCTTGCCAGATTCTCGGCGATGTTGCGGCCGACCCCGCCGAGGGAGATTTGAACCTCGCCGATGTTGGAGTCGCGGGGCACAAGCCGATCGCGGGGAAAGCCCGCAATGTCGATGTTGGAACCGCCGATCACGACGGCATAGGGGTCGGAGCGGACAATGTAGCCCTTTCCGAGGAGGTAGCCCTTTTTGAGCAGGTTGGTGATATGGACGGCGACCGACGACCGCGTAATCCCCAGGCGTGAGGCGAGTTCCGCCTGAGAGATGGCCGGTTCCTTCTTGAGAACCTCGAATATCTCCTCTTCCCTCTTCGTCATAGACTTCCTTTGCAAAAGCTTACATGCGCATCTTATGCTTATAAGAGCCTTTGGTCTAGGGGCCCTCGCTGCTCCTGGCTATCGATTGTAACTGCCCCTAGGTCTCGCCGATTCCGACCCTGTCGCGCGGCATGGTATGTTAGGCGCATGGACCCCAGCCTGCGATTTCGCCAGCGACTCTCCAGCCTGCGTTCGGCTGCCACTCGCCTTCGGGAGGCGGTCGAGCTCTCCCAGCGACGGAGTCTCACCGATCTCGAAAAACAGGGACTCATCCAGGCCTTCGAGTTTACCCATGAGCTTGCCTGGAACGTGATGAAGGACTGGTTCGAGTATCAGGGAACCTTCGACATTAGCGGCTCTCGCGACGCGACTCGAAAGGCGAGCGCCGCGGGCCTCGTCAGTGACGGGATCGTCTGGATGGAGATGATCAGAAGCAGGAACGAATCATCTCATACCTACAATCTCGAGGTTGCCGAAAGAATTGCCAGGACCGTCGAAGCCTCGTACTGGCCCGCGATAGAGGAATTCCTCGTGACCATGGGGAAGCGGGAGGCCGGGCTTTGAGCCTAGGCCTCGATGGAAGAACCCTCGATCTATTGGTTTCGGCCCTCTCCCGAGAGCCGACCGTGCACCGGGCCATCCTCTTCGGCTCACGGGCGAAGGGAACGGCGAAGCCTGGTTCGGACATCGACCTGTGCCTGGAAGGTCCGGATCTCGGCACGCCGGTCCTGGCTCGCCTCGAAACCTTTCTCGACGACCTCCTCCTCCCCTGGGAGATAGACCTCGTTCCCCGCACGGACATCGACAATCCGGAACTTCTCGCGCACATCGACGAGTTTGGCATTTCCATCTACGAAAGAAGTGGTTGAGAACCCGAAGAGCCGGTTTGATGGACCTGGGCAGCTATCGCTCAATTTGGCAACAGGATGGGGAGATCAAGGATGATTATGTGACTATTTCACATAATCAAACCAAAATGCTTGCGACTTTGGCGAACTTGGGGTAGTTTGGGAGCTGGAGGAGCCATGCTCATCAGATTTTCCGTCCAAAACCTCTATTCCTTCGACGAGAAGGCCGAATTCAGCATGGTTGCAGGCAAAACCCAGTCCCACAAGGATCATATCGGGGAAGGGTTTAGGGCTTCAGACCCAAGGCTCCTCAAGTCAGCCCTAGTCTATGGGGCCAACGCCGCAGGCAAGTCCAATCTAGCCAAGTCCATGTTCCTGGCTCAGCAGCTCGTCCTCGGCGGCATGAGGATCGGCGCGGAGCTGCCTCGCCTGCCTTTCAGGCTCCGGAGCGAGTGCCTTGCCGCGCCGACTACGATCCACTTCGAGCTTCTCCTCGGCGACTCGGCATATTCCTACGGCTTCTCCTTTGTCGCGAGCCACATTGTAGAGGAGTGGCTGGTTCGAATTGGGCCTGCCTCCGAGAAGGAAGTGTTCAGGCGGAAGGGCAAAGCCACCGAAACCAAAATCGAGTTCGGTTCCTCCTTCATCAGCAACGCCAAGGATCGCCAATACTTCGAGTTCCTCGAGCGGGGGACACGACCCAACCAGCTCTTCCTCACCGAGGCCGTCGCCCGCAACGTGAAGGCGCCCTACAGCTCCGTCTTTGACTGGTTCGCCAACAAGTTGACCGTCATTTTTCCCCATACTGAGCTCAATCAGCGCGAGTCACTCATTCGCTCCGACGCCGCGCTTCGTTCCAATTATGATGAGTACTTCAAGGCCTTCGACCTCGGGGTCGCGGGCGTGCGGGTCGTCGAGACCGATATCGACGCGCTCATGCCGGGCATGCCCGAGGCGATGAAGAACGACCTTCGGAGCCAGCTCGGTCCTGACAAGGCGATCGAGATGGTGAACCCCGCGACCAACGCCAAGATCATCATCATGAAGAAGGAGGGCGGCGAGCTCGTCGTCCTCCGCCTCATCATCCTCCACGAGGACGAGCACCAGACATCCATCGAGTTCGACATCCAGGAAGAATCCGACGGTACCCAGCGTCTCGTGGACCTCATCCCCGCCCTCATCCAGTTCCAGAACCACGACAAGGTCTTCATTATCGATGAGCTCGACCGGAGCCTCCACCCCACGCTTTCAAGAACCTTTTTCGAGGTCTTCTATCACCGGTCCAATTCCCGCGCCCAGCTCATCGCGACGACGCACGACCTCGACCTCCTCGACCTCGAACTCCTCAGGAAGGATGAGATCTGGTTTATCGAAAAGGATCGCCGCGGCTCCTCTCGGGTGTACTCACTCGAGGAGTTCAAACCACGCTTCGACAATGACATCCGCAAGGGCTATCTCCTCGGTCGCTTTGGCGCCATTCCAATTGTAAGGAAGCCTCAGGGCTTGGGCTGGTAGGCATGGCCCGGAGAACCTTTACCCGGCCGAGCGGCTTTCGCGATTCACGCCTCATCGTGATCGCAAGCGAGGGCAGCAACACGGAACCCGCCTATTTCGAGGCGATTCGCGACAGCCTCCTTGTCGGGCGGAGCCGAGTGCACATGGAAGTACTCCGCCGTGAACCAGGTCCCTCCGCGCCGGAGTACGTAGTCGAGCAGTTGGACGCCTTCAAGCGGGAGTGGAAACTCACGGAGGACGACGAGCTCTGGGCTGTCTTCGACTACGATCGCTGGGGCAGCGGACTATCTTCCCTTCGTAGTAGCCGCGACGCAACGGGCAGAAGCTTTTGATCAGCTACCCCTGGAACGCTGGCCATCCGGACTTGGTACACGAGTCTACAGAATCATCAGATCCATCCAGGCAGGTGCATGAAGTGCCGATCACATCAAGATTCCTGTTGTCGCACATTCGCTATCTTTCGCTGCCCCCCTCTTTTTTCTTATAACTAAGTTCTTTTTCGAGCCTGCCGATCAGACCCCAGGTGAAATCAATTCTTTCTCCCTTCGACTTGACCGGAGGGGTTTGAGAGCCCTAAACACGGCTGCAAAATCACCGGGGCACAGACTTCTCAGTCATCCCGACATAGGGATCGAGCAGATCGGAAGCGCGTTTTTGATCGATCCGAAGACGAGGCTGCCGAGCGGAACATTGATATTCATGGCCCCTGGCAAAAAAAACCGATCTTCCCGGAAGCTGGTTTATTTCTCAAAGCCAACAGGAAACTCATCCCAGGTCCGGCCGTCGAGGGATCGGTCCTGTACCTTATGGCTCGTTCCTAATTGCTTGATAAAAAATGGGATTTCCCTTGCCTTGGTTTCGTCCCTGATACTCGCTACCCAAGCCCGGTCGATCGGGCGAGGGCTTTCGCCGGTTTCGGAACCGACCACCACCCACTCCACAGGAAGGAATCGCGAGATCGAGACGGATTCGAGGAGGGGCTCGAGCATGATAATCCTTGTCCCTCGGATTCCCGCGAGGTAGGGCAGGCGGTCTGAAGCCGCTGCCTGGTTCTCGACCGATACGGCGACAGCCAGCCAATTAGGAAGTCCGTGCGGATAACGTGTGTTAAGAATCCTTGCCATGCGCTCGGCTCGTTTAGTCCAGAGCATGTATTTGGGAACCTTCCGCTTGGCTCCGGCGACCTTTTCTGCGATCTCTAGAATGCGGAATATAATTTGGTCGGGAACGGCATCCCAGAATAAATCACCATGTTGGACGATTCCGACTATGCCGTTCTTGCCCTTCAAGGATTCTTCAGTTAGGCGGCTAGGGAAGACATGGTGCTGGTTTGGCTGTACCCCGGGAGGAATATTGCCGAGGCGCTGCTGCCAGGGGAAGATGCCGTCGAGATACCAACAGGAACGGCATCCGGCTGAATATCGTTCGCAGCCGATAACCGGATTCCAGTCAGAGGTCAAAATATCGCCGGCGTTCTTTTTTGCCATCTTGTCTCCTTGGTCGACGGGTACCCTCATATTGTATGGCATTTGGTGAATTGCATAAAAGAAATCCCACTATCGTGACGCGCCGGGAGGCCGGTCGACAAGGGCCCCTCCACGTGATTGAATGATCACGTTGGGGTATCGATCGCCGCTGCCGATATAGGAGGAATTTATGAATCACGGGAATCCTTCGGATGCTTCGTTTAGGCTCCTCTACCGAATCGGAGCCATCGCCGCCTTCGTCTTCCTCCTTTTCACCCTCGTGCCCTTGGTACTCATGATTGTCCAACCCCTTCCACCGTATGGAGGCGGCGCGGCCCTCCTCGAATTCATCGCCGCCCATCCGCTTCTCTACGTCGCAGAACTCGTCTGCTTTACGGGACTGAGCATCCCCGCGATGGTCTTCTTCCTCGCCCTCGGCGTGGCACTCTGGCCCTCGGGCAAGGACCTCGCACTTTTGGGATCGGTGCTGGGTATCGGTTCGGAAATCGCCGCCCTGGCCTTTGCCTCGAGCCCACCCTCCCTCAATGGCGGGCTCCTTGGCCTGAGCGCCCAGTACATGGCGGCGAACGAGGGCCTGAGGCCTTCGATCGCCGCTGCCGCTGCTGCCCTCCAAGCCTTCGCGAATGGATTCACTTTGATAGGAGTACTTACGGCCCTCGGCATCTTCATTGTGTCGATTCCAATGCGAAGGAGTTCCTTTCCCGGGTGGGTGTCGATCCTCGGCCTCATCACGGGAGGCTCGGGCATGATTCTCGAGGCGACACGAGATCTGGTAGGGCCTCTTTACGCCCTCTACGGAATACTCCTTCTCGTATGGCCGGCGGGCATCGGCTATGGCCTCCTCCGTCTGTCCACATCGGGTATCGACAATGTGATCGAGAAGGGGCAATGAGAAAGTTGATCGTCGGGGAATTCAGTGAGGCGAATCCGCGGTACAATGTCCGATTGGAGGCATGTCATGCGTCAAGTCTTGGTATATCCTGGTGAAAGTGGCTATTACGTTGCCGAGTGCCCCAGTCTTCCCGGCTGCATTTCTCAGGGCCCTAGCAAAAATGAGGCCATCGAAAACATCAAGGAAGCGATAGCGCTCTACATTGAGGCCCTTCACGACCAAGGGTTGCCTGTTCCCGAAGATCATTTCGACTCCATTCTCGTCGCCGTATGAGCTTCCTGCCGCGCATTTCCGGCCAGGAGTGCATTGACGCCCTGCGGAAGGCCAATTTTTCCGTATTGCGGCAAGCCGGAAGCCATATCGTTCTCAAGCGGACCACACCATTCGCGCAACTGGTCGTTCCCGATCACAAGGAACTCGACACTGGGACATTACGCGCTATCATCCGACAGTCTGGTTTGTCAGTCGACGAGTTCCTCAAGCTTCTGTAATGGCAGGGCGGCAAGACCGGGCCTTACTGGCATGACGATATCGGTGGCTGCTTCGCCGAAACGTTCGGGGGCTGCGAAGCTCTTCCCCGAAGTCATGTGGCACAACCTCAAGCTGGTCGAGCATCGCGCCTTCCCGACCGGCGTGGTAGTATTGTATTGCCTTGCGGCCGCGCTTGAGTGCCGGGCGCATGAAAGGATTGGTGGCGAATGCAGGAAAAAGGAACTAATTCAGTGAAACCCGAGGTTCCCAGCGACTTCATGAATACTCTCGAAGAGCGCTTTGCCACGAACATGGCCCGCCACAAGGGGCTCACGTGGAGCGAGGTGCAGGCGCGCCTGGAAGCCAGACCCGAGAAACTCAGGACTCTTTACGAAATGGAAAACACCGGCGGTGAGCCCGACGTCATTGGCGCCGATCCCAAAGGCGGCGAGATCATCTTTTGCGATTGTTCGGCCGAGAGCCCGGCGGGGCGGCGCAGTCTCTGCTACGACCGCGAGGCCCTCGATTCGCGCAAGGAGCATAAGCCGGTGACGAGCGCCATGGAGATGGCGGCAGCCATCGGCATCGAGATTCTGTCGGAAGATCAGTACAGGAATCTGCAACAACTCGGGGAATTCGACAAGAAGACCTCGAGCTGGATTCTGACGCCGAGCCCGATTCGAAAATTGGGCGGGGCCCTCTTTTGCGATCGCCGCTATGGCCAGGTTTTCACCTACCACAACGGGGCCGAATCCTACTATGGGGTCAGGGCCTTTCGGGGAAGCCTCAGGGTCTGATCTTGTTAATAGTGAAAACCTGCCAGCAAATGTCATTGCGCAGGCCTTCATCTTCGATGACGAGGGCGCGGATCTTTTCGGGAAGCCTATCTCGTTGCCATTGGCATTCCCGATTTCCGGCAAGGGCCTTTTCTTCTTCTCCGACCGCGACCATGACGGCCCTGATCGCGTAGGCTGCGGCGCCTAATTCGTGGGCGGCGACATGGGCTACGGCGACGGCCTGACCGGCAGACAGGGCGGCGAATTTCGGCGCGCCGATTAGGTTCCGCGCCGCGGCGTTGGCATAGCCTGCGGCAGCGTGGGCCTGCTTCACGCTTATCCGGCCATTCACCCATTCAGAGACAAGTTCGATCGCGCGACGCGGCCGCTCATCGTCCGGGCGCGCCTCCTCGAAATAGTGAAGGACATGTTCCGCGCAGTGGGCCGCCCAGATCGCAAGGAGATGATGGTCCTCGTCGGTCAAAACGCCGCCGCGGCGGATCGTGATGAAACGCTTGTCGCGGATGCTGGGTAGTATCATGGTGTACTAGGACTTTCTTGAGAACAGGAAGTAGCGCTTCCTTTTCACTCGTATGGTTGACATTTTGGCTGTGCCGGTAATTATGATCATCGCCCTCGGCCAACCGGATTGGGAATATCTATTCCGCACTTCCTTGAAAGTAGACATGTTTTCCTGGACCTTGTTTTCCACGACGACATCATCGGGCACATACAGGATAAGGTTGGACATATTCAGGTTGACCCTTATCTCCTTCACGCCGTCCAATTCGACCATTCCACGGTAGTCCATCCTTATTGTTGACATCGATACTTCGATGTCGAGGACCTTCGTTAGGAGGATGCTGCCCTCGAGCCTTTTCGTGGACATTTTGCAGCTTATCCGCTCGGAGTCGACCATGGTTCCGATGAGAAGACTTTCCCTTTTGGGCACATCGAGTGTCAAGGAGCGCAGCTTGTCCACGTCGTTCGTGTTTTCCGCGATCGAGACCCTCGATTCATACTCGTCGAGCCTAAGGTGATCTTCGGCGAAGGCATGTTTAAGTATTTCAATCGTTTCCCTTTTGAGATCATGCGCGGAAATGACGCCCTTCATCGAGGGATCGCTCTCATTCATCCTGGTCTCCTCATGAACGACCTTCATCGGCGCCCACTTGCGTGGCGTGCCGTTCTATCGATAAGTTCCGAGGATATCTGAATCGGGGTCGTGGAGCAAGATACGGGAACAGGGATGCGGGTGACAGCGAACGCGTTTCTATCATCGAGTAGCGCTATGACTTCGATTGGGCAATGTGAAAGAGGCAGCAAGGACGAAAGGCTACTAGCGAGTTCACCGCCATCATGATAGAGAAGATCGAGGAGCTCAGGGCATGGATCAAGAGCAGGCTTTAGGAATCGCGCGAGCCTTCCTGAAGGCGGCGCGAGCCGCCGGGCATAGCGTGCACGAGGCTTTCCTCTTTGGGTCGACAGCGCGCGGAACCGCCGGCCCGATTCTGACATAGACATCGCGCTCATGCTGGAAGGAATGGCCAACAGCTTCGATACCCAGGTCGACCTTATGAAGCTCAGGCGTGCCGTCGACCTTCGTATCGAACCACATCCTTTCGGGTTCTTGGATGAAGACCCCTCCGGTTTCCTAGCGGAAATCAGGAAAGATGGAATCCCTGTCGCCTAGGCCGATCTAGGTTCGACGAACACTAGAATGTCCAATTAGGTCTTATTACCCTCTCGATAAAACCATGCCCTGGCCTGTTCGACGTCCGATCTCGTGACATCGCTGTAGATGAGATCGGTAAGTCCTTTCATGCCGGCTTTTGCCTGCTTCGCTTGAAGGTTCTTGACCTTCTGTGCTCGTTCTCCCGATAGGCCGAAGGCGGCTTCGAGCTTGCCGAGGAGATCGCTCTTCCCGCGATAGGCATGTATCTCGAAGGTTGCTTCTACTGGCAGGACCCTGGGGAGCCACGCCCGGAGGAAGAGCTCCATAGACTGCTCCTCCACGAGAAAAATGAGTGACCGGGATAGCATCAGTCGACGTTCCCCAATTTTCTCGTGGGTTCCCCGCTATTTACCAGCGGATCTCCAACCGAGAGACGTCCTTCCATCCACAATTGTCCGAGGAGGGCTCCTTCGCGCATGAACTCACGGACGCCGGGGATATCACCGGCTATAACATTTTTCGTAAAACCATTTTCGTCGCGCCAGAGTACGCGGACATCCTCGGGCGCGAGAGCATCCAGGAAAAATGGCGAATGGGTTGTCGCGAAGATCTGAGTGCGCGCGGTCGCCGCGCGACATTCCTCGACGAGCCCCGCGAGCAGGCGCGGGTGAAGAAAGTTCTCCGGCTCTTCGATGCCGATGAAGGGAGTGGACCTGCGGCGGTACTTTGTCGAATTGATCGAAAGCGGGGTATTGGTTCGTTTGTAAAGAAGGGTAGCCGCGCGTACCGTCGCGAAAATCGTCAGTCTGCATATCCCTGAAGATAGAGCTTGCCGCCACACATAACGATGTGTAGAATATGACCATAGAGGCAAAACATGGCCACGAACCTTGCAATAGATGATTCTTTACTCACTCTTGCTCTGCAGGTCGGAGGGCAGAAAACCAAGAAAGACACGGTGACTCTGGCCTTGAAGGAATTCATTCAACGACGGGAAATGGAGGATGTAATTAGTCTATTTGGGGAAATGGAATACGAGAAGGGCTATGATTACAAAAAACTGAGAAAAAAGGCATGAAAGTTCTCGTCGATACTTCGATTTGGTCCTTGGCCTAAAGGCGACACTGGCTGGCTACTGAAGGTCGCAGGGTGGTGGAAGAGTTCAAGGAGCTGATCGGAGACTTGCGAGTAATGATGATCGGACCAATTCGTCAGGAAATCTTGTCTGGGATTTCAGATGATAGTAAATATGAGATGTTACGAACAAGAATTGCGGCATTTCCGGATGAGGCTTTGACAACGGAAGATTATGAATTGGCCGCGAAGTTTTCAAATCAATGCCGAAAAGCAGGAGTCCAAGGATCCCATGTTGATTTCCTGATCTGCGCTATCGCGGCTCGCAGATAATGCTCAATATTCACAACGGACAAGGACTTCGAAAATTACGCGAAGACTGTGCCGATAAAAATATACTGAATACGTAGCAATTCAGCCTCCCCTCCCCAAAGTCCTTGCCTCCCTCTTACTCCAGTAAGTGCCAGTATCATACTCCAGTATGTGCTTTCCTCTCATTGGAGTGAGTATCACCCTTCGATTCTCGTGACTGGGCGGGTCGAAAGGGCTTATCCCGCCTTGGCTTGCGCCTTTCTTGCCCGGCCCATATCGGCAGATTCGGCGCAGATACCAACTAGACATTCGTCGCTTTTGCGAGAGTCAGTCGTGAGAATTCTCATAGGGGAGGGGATGTGAGAATTCTTTTCGCTTTCGCCGCTCAAAGCCTCGGTGCCCCGCGACGACAAACATGGCACGGGCCCGAGTCGGGCCCGTGCCTGCCCATTTTGGGGCCGGCGATACCAACTGGTTCCGTCGGGCGGGGCTTCGGCGGACGATATGGAGGGCCGTAATGGCATTCAGGATCAGTGTTTTGCCCAACCATCTTCCGGGTCATCAAAATCCCTTCGTCGTGAGGGCTTCCAAGGTGGAATTCATCGAATATGATCGCTTTGTCGACCTCATGGCCCAGGGCAGGACCACGGTGACAAGGATCGATATCCTCGGGGTGATGGAGCTGCTTTCCGCCGAACTCAGGCGTCTCCTCGCGGACGGCAAGTCGGTCAAGACGCCCATGGGCACCTTCTCCCTCCTCGCCTCGGGGAGCATGAGCTCGGTCGATGACGCCTTTCTTCCCCGCGACGCGGCCTCGGGCCATGGGGTGCGGGTCCATTTCCGCCCGACGCAGAGCTTCGAACAAGCCGTCTTGGCCGATCTCTCCATTCTTCGCGACGATCGGAACGAAGAGGCTCGGCCCTCGATCAGGGCTGTCGCCGCGGGAGAGGAGGAGGGCGACGGGAATATCCGCTCGGGGCGGGTGGTGCAAGTGAAGGGGCGAAAGCTCGCCTTCGATCCGAAGGATCCAGCCCAGGGGCTCTTCTTTATCGATGCCGAAGGAAGGGAGCAACGCTCTCCATTCTATCCCCTCATCCTTCCGAGCTCGGTGCTTGGGAGCGTCCCTTCGGAGTTGCCGGCGGGCGTCTATGCCCTGGCGATCAGATCCACCCTGTCCTGGAAGGACCTGCGCGAGGACCGCGTCGAAGGGATCGTCATCTCCGTCTAGGCTCAGTCAGGGCGTTGTAGACGGTGGCCGGTTTGACGCCCTCGCCGGCGGCTATTTCCTTGGCGCTTTTGCCCGCAAGGATCCCGGCCACGAAGACCTTCTGTCGATCGGTCAATGGCCGGTTCCAATCCTCCTGGGGGAGGGCCTGGCCCTCAACCGAAGGATGATCCTCGAAGGCCTTGAGGCGGTGGGCTGCGTAGGCGATGAGGGCGGCCGAGGCCGCGAAGGCTGCCCAGGCGCTCGGGTCGACGCTGGCCTGGAAGAGGTCTACCGCGATCGATGAGATGATGACGGCGCCAACAAGGATGGAAAGGAAACGATAGACCCTATTGGCTCTTATTACATTTCCCATGGCCACTACCTTCGCGCTTTTTCTGCTGCCTGTCAAACCCACGTGGCCCTGGGGATCGCCACTGCCGATAGGGTCTGAGCAAAGGTATGCAATGAACCGTTCACGGGCTGCCAATATTCCGCGATCGGCCTCGTCGCGCTCAGCCGCCTCGTCGCTCTCAGCCGCCTCGTCGCTCTCAGTCGCCTCGTCGCTCTCAGTCGCCTCGTCGCGCTCAGCCGCCTCGGCCTCCCAAGGTTGGACCGATGCCAAGCTCGGAGGAAAGGAAAAGGAGAAAGGCTTTGGCCTCGGTTGTGAGACGCGCATCGGCACGGAGGGCGTCGAAGGCGCGCACGAGGGCTACACGCATGGCGGGCAGGCGTCGTGATGCGTAGTCGCAAAGCTCACGGAGGTACGTGAGGCTGGCGTCCCGGGCAGTGTTGGTTTTCTCCAGACCGAGGAGACATGCCTCGAAGGCGTCCAAGAGGAGGGATGGCTCCAGGTCGACAGGGGGTTCGGTCGAACCCTTCTTGCGACCGAGGGCCTCGAGGGCCCCGCGCCAGCGCCAGCGCGCGTACTCGTAGCGGAGGATCTCCTTCTCATGGCGGGCTTCCTTGGGAAAGCCGCGCTTGAGCATCAGGGAGAGACAGCCCCAGAGCTCTGCCGCATCGACATGGGCGTTGCGTTCGCCGCTCCGGGGGGCTCCGTCAGAACTACCCCCAGAGAGCCGCCGGGATATGCCGAAGCGATGGCGCTCGAAGTTGGCGAGGGCAGCTTCGTATTCGGCGCGCATCGAGATGAAGGCTTCGCCGGGATCGGCGGTCGCCGCGGTATCCGGATGGGTGGCGAGGGCGTGAGCGCGGAAAGATGCCTTGAGCTCGTCGATGGAATCTATTTCGCCCGAGCGAATGGCATGGACGAAGCGGTTGGGCGAGGGATTCGACATGGGGCCATGGTAGCGCTTCGATTGCATTCTGTCCGCTCTTCATCATGGCCATGCCTTTCCAACCTTTGCCGAGGGGCCAGGGTTCCGAGCGGTCGGAGAGAGGATAAATGCCCGCAAGAACCGACACCGCGAAATGGAGTTGACCGTCAAATTCCGCTGAGGTACGATCAAAATTTATGAAGGAATGGATCGTTGAAGGCGACGCAAGCGAACGAGGGTTTCTCGGATCTTTCGCCAGCGCGGCGGCGGGGGAGGGGAGGGGGCAGGTCGCCTGGGCTCTTCGCTACGATGACGAAGAGGGGCGGAGGGCCTCGGCCGCGATTCCCTATTCACCCTTCATGGCACAACCCGTCGAGGAGGCGGACCTTCCCGAACTCAATCGGAGCCTGATCGCCCACGTGGCGAATATCGTCAAGTTGTGGAAGGACGGCTCGTCGGAGGGGAAGGAGGTGGCGCCTCCGCGGCAGGACCCGCTCAGGGCGGGGAGGCTGCGATGGGATGGGGCGACCTTCGTTCTGGAGGTCGGGGCCGACACGGAGCTGCTTGTCGTCGGTGATCTTCATGGTTGTTACAACAATTTCATAGCCATCCTGGAACAGAGCGACTTTTGCGCGAGGGTAGAGGGCGGCGAGGATGTTTTTCTCGTCTTTTTGGGTGACTTTTTCGACAGGGGCTTGCGCACGATCGAGGGGATTCTGCCCACGCTCTTCGCGCTGATCGAAAAATACCCGGGCCGGGTGCTGCCGCTGCAGGGCAATCACGAGCTTGTCCTTCCGGCCCGCGGTGGGGGGATTCAGCCCTACTCGAGTCCAAGCGATACATGGGATTTCTGGGCCGGCCATTTGAGCGCGGAGGCGCTTGGGGCGCTTGGGCAGTTCTTCAACAAAGCCGTACCACTTATGCTTTTCTGTTCTAACGGGGTGGTGGTGAGTCACGCGGGCATTCCCGACGATGATTTCGTCGCCGGCATGAAGGGCGTCGAGGACTTCGCGAGGCTTGAAGGGCTGCGCGCTCTGTCTCCGACCGCCCTGAACATTCTCTGGACGGACCCGGCTGAGGGTCCCTTCTACCGCATCCGCAATCCCATTCATGCGCCTTTTGGAACGAGGCAATTCGATGCTTTCATGGGGAAGGTCGGCGCCACCCTTCTCGTGCGCGGGCACGAGGCCAAGGCAGATGGGGTGGAGTTCACCTACCCGGGAAGGCTGGTGACCGTTTTTTCGGCGGGCGGCGCGCTCAATCCCGACGCGGGGGGCTCCTACCCCCGCGTGAGGCCGCGCTATCTCAGGATCCGCGGCCGGGAGCTCGTGGCCTGTGCGATAAAGTGGGATTCCTAGTTAGTACTTGAATATCGGCGGACAATGCTTTCAATCATCCTCCCGCGCCGCTGCGGGGCTATAGCGGACGGCGAGGGTGCGGGCGACGGCCAGGACCAGGATGAGGCCTGAAAAGGCGGCGATGGTGCTCCATTCGTAATGGTCGCCGTAGAGATACACGATGATTTCCCTGATGACGAAGATGATGGCCGGGTCGAGGAGGCCATGGAGGCTGAACCGCCTGGCGTGGAAGTAATCGATGAAGCCCTTGAAGAGTTCGATGATGACGAGGAATGAAAGGATGTCGCTGATGACCGTGGGGAAGGTCGTCGCGAAGCTTTTGTCGCTCCACAGGATGCTACCGCCCGCCACCGTTTTGACGAGGCCGATGGCCAGGATGAAGATGACGTAGAGGATGAGGATGTTGATCGTGTAGCGCAGGAAGCGCTCGAAGAGGGCCTTTGTATCCGGGAAGCGGAACTTGAAGGTCATAGTAGGTCAAGCATCGCGCATCGGGGTGCTTTGTCAAGGGTCCGCTCGCCACGCTGTCTTCGCGTCAGCGGGCGAAGCGGAAATCCCCGAGGGCGCCGATGGATGGCGTCGGCCGAAGGCCGATGGGAGGGGCTCGTGGAACGAGACCCGACCGATGGGCGCCCCCGCCCGAGGGATTGGAGCGGAGCACGCGACCCCGGGCCTCGCGAAGCGAGGCCCGGGGGGACGCCCCTTTGCAGCTTACGAAGGTCGACGCGGAAGGCGGACCGGGTGGGGCGGGGGCCTGGACGGGGCTCAGGCGAGGTCTCCGTCAGGCGAAGCCCAGGGGTCTCCATCGCTTGACGACGATGGCCTCGTCGGCGCAGACCTCGTGGCAGCAGTAGCAGCGGATGCATTTGTCATAATTGACACGAATGCTCTTTTTGGCACGGGCCCGGGGGTCGGGGACGAGTTCGAGGGCGGCGCCCGGGCAGATGGTCACGCAGGCCTTGCAGGCCGAGCATTTGGTCCGCGAAAAGAAGGGTCTACTTACGAAGAGATTGCGGAAGGCTGCGGGGATTTTGCGGTCGGGGGCCTGTCGCGGTACGTGCTTCCAGTCGGTGACGGCGACTTCGGCCAGGGCGGGGCCGAGGACTTCTATTTCGGCCTCGGAGCCGATCCAGTGGCCGCGGCCGAGGGCGTCTTTCAGGTTGGCGACGAGGTGGGGGTCGAGGCCGATGGTCCGGCAGGCGGTCATGTCGAGGGCGAGGGGATCGCGGGAGGCCAGGACGAGGCCGAGGCTGCGGGGATAGCCCGAGCCGGGCCCGGGGCCCTCCATGCCGACGATGGCGTCCATGATCGAGAAGTGGCTGCGCACGGCGAGGTTGAGGTCGGTGAGCATCTGGCCGAAGCGTTCGCGATCGGGGAAACGAAGGTGGAATTGGGATTTCTGGAGGCCGGGCACGGTGCCGAAGAGGTTTTTCATGGCGCCGGTGAAATACATGAGTTGGTGGGTTTTCAGTTTGCAGAGGGACACGAGGATGTCGGCCGTGGTCGCGGCGCGGGCGACCGTGAAGTTGCGCACGACCTTGCCCTCGGGGTTTTCGACCTGGACGGCGTCGAGGAAGTCGACCCACTCGGCGCCTTCTTCGGCGGCGGTTTCGAGGAGGCCGCTCTTTTTGAAGGCGGCCGTGCCGACCTGGAAGGCTGGCGACTCGCCCACGAGGACGCGGGCGGCGCCTTTCGACTTCGCATAGCGGATTGCGGCGCGGAGGATGGCGGGGTGGGTGGTGACGGCCTGGTCGGGGCTGGCGCCCTTGAGGATGTTCGGCTTGAGAAGGACGGTTTTGCCGCTCGCGTCGGGGAATCCGGCAGCGTCGCAGGCTTGCCGTACCATGGCTTCGACCGCGGTCTCTTCGTAGGTGGCGCAACGGACCAATGCTACCTGGGCTTTCATGGGGGCCAGTCTAGCATGGGGGCGGGGGGCGGCGGAATCGACGCGGGGCCCCCGTCCACGATAGGATTGGGGCCACAAGGAGCTCTACATGTCGAAGTTGACTCAGGAAATGAAGGACATGATCGGAAGTCAGCAGTGCTTTATGGCGACTGTCGGCAAGGATGGTCTGCCCAATGTCGCGCCCAAGCGCTCGACGCGGGTCTTTAGCGACGAGGCTCTGATCTTCACCGAGGGCACGGGCGGTGCGACCTACCGGAACATCCTGGATGGGTCGAAGGTGGCGGTCGGCGTCGTGGATCGGGCCATTCCCGACGGGTATCGGTTTATCTGCAAGCCGGAGTTACAGAATTCCGGGGAGGCCTTCGAGAAGGCCAAGGAAATGTCGATGAAGACCGTAGGGCGTCCGCCCTACGGGGTGGTGATTCTCCACATCGAGGAAATCCACTCGCTCAAGCCGGGTCCGATGGCGGGCAAAAAGATAGGCTGAGTCGGGCGCCTAGGCGCAGGCGGCTTGGCGCCGCGGCGGCCGTGGAGTGGGGCGGCCGTCGCGGGGCGGGCGCGGGGCGGGGCGGGCGCCTAGGCGCGCGGCGGTCGTCCCGGTAGGATTCGTCCATGTTGCGCGCCCTCGAAAGTGTCATCTCCGTTCTCGTCATGATCGCCCTGGGCTTCGGCCTTGCGCGGCGGGCCAAGCCCGGCGACAAGGCCACGGCCCTTCTTTCGCGCCTGGTGATGTCGATAGCCCTCCCCTCCTTCATGGTGGCCAATCTGATGGGGGGCTACGACCGGGCGCGGCTTCTTTCCATTCTACCGGGTCTTCCCGTGCCTTTTGTCGTGATGCTCGCCTCCTTCGGCCTGTCCCTTTTGATAGCCCGAGGGCTGCGCATCGAGAGGTCGCGGCGGGGCAGCTTTGCCAATTTGTTCGCGCTTTCGAATACGATTTTCATCGGGCTTCCCGTCAATCAGATTCTCTTCGGCCCGGCGAGCCTCCCCTTCGTCCTTCTGTATTATATAGCCAATACTACCTTGTTTTGGACTATCGGCGTGTACGGTATCGCCCGCGACGCCGCCGCGGGCGGGGGAAGGCCGGCAGCCCGCATTGTCTCGCTCGAGGGCTTGAGGCGCGTCTTTTCGCCGCCCCTCGTGGCCTTTCTGGCCTCCGTCGTCCTCATCATGATCGGCGTCAGGCTGCCTTCCTTCGTGCTCGAGCTCGCCAAGACGGTCGGCAACATGACGACGCCGCTTTCCATGATATTCATAGGTATTACGATTGCCGCCGTCGACTGGAGGAAGATCCGCCTGACTGTCGATCTGGCGCTGGTCCTGGGCGGCCGCTTCGTCCTTTCGCCCCTCCTTCTCGTTCTGGCCGTGCGCTGGACGGGCCTTCCCGCCCTCATGAAGAGTGTCTTCCTGATCCAGGCTTCGATGCCCGCGATGACGCAGATTCCCATCGTGGCGCGAGCCTACGGGGCCGACGCCGAGTACGCCGGGGTGATGACCTCGATCACCACGGTCGCCAGCCTTCTTACGATTCCCCTTTTTATGAGCGTCGCGGGATGGGTTTTCTAGGGAGAGGGGGGATTCGGGGCAGGGGCCCAGGCGGGGCAAAATCCTTGACGACTCCGGGTCGGCACGCGAGACTTGATACCGTTCACGAAGATCAGGTCGGTTAGCGCCCGAGGGCGCCCGACCGGGCCGTCAGGCAGCAGCGGGACTGCAGGACTTCATTCAAGGCTTGTTCTTGAAGGGGATCCGCTGTTCTCGGCTGGCCGCGTTCGTGTACTCAACCGCGACATCCAGTTCTCGAGATCGGGCCTCTCCTTCGGGAAGAGGGAGTCAGGCGATGACCGAACGAGAGATCCAGGCCCTTCCGGGCCTCTCAGACGACGAGGTGACCGAGCTCCGGAAGCGACACGGCTTCAATGAACTGCCAGACGCCGAGCGGCGCGGCACGTTTACGATCGTGCTGGGGGTTCTCCGCGAGCCGATGTTCCTCCTCCTGGTCGCTTGCGGGCTTGTTTACATGTTGGTGGGCGAGCCCCGGGACGCCCTCCTCCTCCTGGGCTTTGTGATCATCATGATGGGGATCACGATCTATCAGGAAGGCAAGACGGAAAGAACCCTCGACGCCCTGCGCAATCTGGCAAGTCCACGGGCCCTGGTCATCCGC